>BCRI01000046.1 GCA_001552515.1 Sphaerimonospora mesophila NBRC 14179 = JCM 3151 | reverse complement strand
TCCACGCATCGGACCCTATCGGGCTCATGGACGGTCAGCGCGGCGGAACCGGTACGGATACCCCCGGTAGGGTGCCCAGTGTGTCCGAAGTCGTGACCGGCGAGGCCGTCGTCGTCGAGGTGCGGGTCGCCCAGTTCTCCAGCCGCGCGCTGGCGTTCCTGATCGACTTCGCCATTCAGATCACCCTGCTCCTCGTCATGCACCTGCTCATCGCCCTCGCCTCCCCGATCACCGACGACGCGCTGGCCACGGGCCTGAACATCCTGCTCACCGTGCTCGTCCTCGTGGCCTATCCGGTGGTGTTCGAGACCATCAGCAGGGGCCGCAGCGTCGGCAAGATCGTGCTCGGGCTGCGGGTGGTGAGCGACGACGGGGGGCCGGAGCGCTTCCGGCAGGCGCTGTTTCGCGGGCTCGCCGGGGTCGTGGAGTTCTGGATCTTCGCCGGCGCCCCCGCGCTCATCACCTCGCTCGCCAACGGGAAGGGCAAACGGCTCGGCGACGTCTTCGCCGGCACCCTCGTCATCGGGGAGCGTGGGCCGCGCCAGAACCCGCCGCCGGTCATGCCGCCGCGGCTCGCCTCCTGGGCTGCCACGCTGGAGCTCTCGCAGCTCACCGACGAGCTGGCGGGCACCGCCAGGCAGTACCTCTCCCGCTGGCACGATCTCGCCCCCGCCGTCCAGCACGAGATGGGGACGCGGATCTCGGCCCAGGTGATGTCCCGCGTCAGCCCGCCGCCTCCGCCGGGCGTCCCACCGCACGCCTATCTCGCCGCCGTGCTCGCAGAACGCCGCCGCCGCACCGAGATCCGGCTCACCCGGGCGCAGGCCCGCAGACGCTCCGTGCCGCCCGGGTACGGAACGTCCTCCGGACACGGCGCTTCCGGCGGGTACGGCGCTTCCGGCGGGTACTCGGCGGGGGGAGCGGATCCCGGAGCGCCGCAGGGGCCGCCACCTGGGCCGACGCCCGGTGGGTTCGTCCCACCGGCCTGATTTTCCGATTAATTACCGGCCGGAGGTGTACATCCCCGCTTCCAGGGCACCTGTGACCCTCGCAGGCCTTGGGGCAGTGCCTGCAAGTGGGGTTGAGGCAGGCGCGACCGGAACGCGAAGGGAGAGGTCGCCTCCGGTCGCGCCTGTCCTCGTCCGTCGGGTCACCCGCCCAGCAGTTGGACCACCACGATCACGTTCCCGTACAGATCCGCGAAGTGGAGGGAACGGCTGCCCGCGTCGTCACGTTCGTTCCACACCCGGACGCCGTGCTCGCGCAGCCGCGCGCCGACGCGATCGAGGTCGGCCGTGTAGAGGACGAGTAACGGCTGTCCCCCGCTCTGGCCGCCGATCAGCTCTCGCTCCCGGTCGGAGGTGACGGGCATCAGCCAGAGGCCGACCCCGTCCTGACCGGGCACGCCGATGTGCAGGTATCGATATCCACCGACCGTCTGGTCGTACAGCACGGTGAAGCCGAGGACGTCCCGGTAGAACGCGAGTGCCGCATCGGGGTCGTCGACGAGCACCACCATCCGGCCGACCCCGGAGAACAGGTCATCAGAACGAGAAGCCATGCCAGCAACCTAGCCCGGCCGACCGACAATCAGCCTCGCTCGTGGAGCCGACCGGATTCGGCGTTCGTACCGGCCGCCACGCCATGGGCCGTCGGCCCCACCTCGACAGAGCCGCTATGAACCGAGACGCCAGGAGTGGAGGTACTGCTCCTGGTCGTCGGTGAGGGTGTCGATCTCGACATCGGCGGCCGCGAGCTTGAGCCGGGCCACCTCGGTGTCGATCTCGGCCGGCACGTCGTAGACGCCCGGCGTCAGCCGTACGGACTCCTTGGCGAGCCAGGCGACGGCGAGGGCCTGGGCCGAGAACGACATGTCCATGACCGCCGCCGGGTGGCCCTCCGCCGCGGTGAGGTTGACCAGGCGGCCCTCCGACAGCAGCAGCAGCCGCCTGCCGTCGGCCGTGACGTACTCGTCGGTGTTCGGGCGGATGCCGAAACGCACGGCGGTCGCCGACTCCTCCAGTGCGCGTACGTCGATCTCGACGTCGAAATGGCCGGCGTTGGCCAGGATCGCGCCGTCCTTCATGACGGCCAGGTGTTCGCCGCGTATGACGTCCCGGTTGCCGGTGACGGTCACGAACACGTCGCCGATCTCGGCGGCCCGCCCCATCGGCCGGACCTCGTACCCCTGCAGCATGGCGTCCAGCGCCTTCACCGGGTCGATCTCGGTGACGATCACCCGGGCGCCCAGGCCCCTCGCCCGCTCGGCGACACCCCGGCCGCAGAAGCCGAACCCGGCCACGACGACGGTGCGGCCGGCCACCAGGATGTTGGTCGCCCGCATGATGCCGTCGAGCGTCGACTGGCCGGTGCCGTACCGGTTGTCGAACATCCGCTTGGTGCGGGTGTCGTTGACCGCGACCACGGGAAATCGCAGGGCGTCCTCGGCGGCCATCTGGCGGAGCCGGATGACCCCGGTCGTGGTCTCCTCGCAGCCGCCGCTCACCGCGTCGAGCAGCTCCATCCGCTCGGTGTGGAGGATGTTGACGAGGTCACACCCGTCGTCGAGCACGATATTCGGGGAAATGTCGAGCGTCTGGTGGATATGCCGGTAGTAGGTCGCCCTGTCCACTCCGGCCCGTGCGTGTACGGCCATGCCGTACGTCTCCAGGGCCGCGGCGACGTCGTCCTGGGTGGACAGCGGGTTGGAGGCGGCCAGCGCGATCTCGGCGCCACCCGCCCGGAGTGTCCCCAGCAGCACGGCGGTCTCGGCTGTGACGTGCAGGCAGGCGGCGATCCGCAGCCCCTCCAGTGGCCGTTCGTCGGCGAACCGCTCCCCCAGCGCGGTCAGCACCGGCATGGCCCTGGCCGCCCAGCCGATCCGGCGCTCTCCCGCCTCGGCGACGTCGCCTACCGTCACCACCCCAGCCCTCCCCCATGGCGTGATCTTGCGAAAGCTCGCAGATCCCCTTGCCCACCTGCGGATTTCCCGTTCATGATCTTGCAGAAACTCGCAGTCGACCGCCGCCACCAGCGAGAACACCTTCCGTGATCTTGCAGTCCGACAATTCCGACTGCAAGATCACGGAACGAGCACACCCCGTCCGACCAGCGGAAACTCTCCCGCGTGCGAGAAACTGCAAGATCACGAGAGGAATCGGTGCAGGTCACGACCCACATCTGCGAGAAACTACAAGATCACCGCGGAGAGGGTGGGTCAGTAACGGTAGTGGTCGGGCTTGTAGGGGCCCTCGACGTCCACGCCGATGTACTCGGCCTGCTTCTTGGACAGCGTGGTGAGCTTGACGCCGAGCGCGTCCAGGTGGAGCCGGGCGACCTTCTCGTCCAGGTGCTTGGGCAGCACGTACACACCGGTCGGGTAGTCGTCGGTCTTGGTGAACAGCTCGATCTGGGCGATCACCTGGTTGGTGAACGAGTTCGACATCACGAACGACGGGTGACCGGTCGCGCAGCCCAGGTTCATCAGACGGCCCTCGGCGAGCACGATGATCGAGCGGCCGTCGGCGAAGGTCCAGGTGTGCACCTGGGGCTTGACCTCCTCCTTCACGATGCCCGGGATGCGGGCGAGCCCCGCCATGTCGATCTCGTTGTCGAAGTGCCCGATGTTGGCGACGATCGCCTGGTGCTTCATCTTCGACATGTGGTCGGCGGTGATGATGCCGTAGTTCCCGGTCGCCGTGACGAAGATGTCCGCGGTGCCGACGACGTCGTCCAGGGTGGTCACCTGGAAGCCGTCCATGGCGGCCTGGAGCGCGCAGATGGGGTCGATCTCGGTCACGATCACCCGGGCGCCCTGGCCGCGCAGCGCGTCGGCGCAGCCCTTGCCCACGTCGCCGTAGCCGCACACGACGGCGACCTTGCCGCCGATCAGCACGTCGGTGGCCCGGTTGAGACCGTCGATCACCGAGTGGCGGCAGCCGTACTTGTTGTCGAACTTCGACTTGGTGACCGAGTCGTTGACGTTGATCGCCGGGAAGAGCAGCCGGCCTTCCCGGTGCATCTCGTAGAGCCGGTGTACGCCGGTGGTCGTCTCCTCGGTGACGCCCTTGATCCCCTCAGCGATCTTGGTCCACCGCTTGTCGGGGCCGACGGTGCGGCGCAGCGTGTCGAGGATGATGGCCCACTCCTCGGGGTCGTCCTCGCCCGCCGTCGGCACCACGCCCGTCTTCTCGAACTCTGCGCCCTTGTGGACGAGCAGCGTGGCATCGCCGCCGTCGTCGAGGATCATGTTGGGGCCGGAGCCGTCCGGCCACTGCAGGGCCTGCTCGGTGCACCACCAGTACTCCTCGAGCGTCTCGCCCTTCCACGCGAAGACCGGTACGCCGGAGGGGTTCTCGGGCGTGCCGTCCGGCCCGACGACGACCGCGGCCGCCGCGTGGTCCTGGGTGGAGAAGATGTTGCAGCTCACCCAGCGGACGTCGGCGCCGAGCGCGACGAGCGTCTCGATCAGCACGGCCGTCTGGATCGTCATGTGCAGCGAGCCCATGATCTTGGCGCCCCTGAGCGGCTGCGCGGCGGCGAATTCCTTCCGGGTCGCCATGAGTCCCGGCATCTCGTGCTCCGCGAGGCGGATCTCCCTGCGGCCGAAGTCCGCGAGCGAAAGGTCGGCGACCTTGAAGTCCATGTGTGTCTTCCCTCCATTGTCCGTCGCAGCGAGTTTAGGCGGCGAGAACCATCGCATGCATCCGATCACGTGCGAACCTGACATCAGAATGTGAGATTCGCCCATGTACGGCTCCCGCGTCGGCCCGAAACCGTCTACCGTGGGCGGAAACGACCTACCCGGCACCGGAACGGCATCGCTCCGGTGACCGATAGCGCCTGAACCGGAGGTGGCGGCTTCGATGCGGATCACGGAGGCCGCCAGACGGCTCGGCATGTCTCCCCGGATGCTGCGCTATCGGGAGGCGCTCGGGCTGCTGCCGCCGATCCGCGATCGGGGCGCCCACCGGCGGTTCGGCCCGGAGGAGCTGTCCGCCGTACGTCAGGCGATGGATCTGGAGCGCCGCTTCGACGTCTCGCCCGCCGAGTTGGCCTTCGCGCTGCGCGCGCTGACCGAGCCCGCCGTCGGCCAGGCCGTACGGGACCTGGGCGTGCGGATCGGCCGGATCCCGGCGCCGCGCCGGGCCCTGGACTTCGAGAAGGAGAAGGCCCTGCGCCTCCTCCGCGGCCGATAGAGGTGGCCACGGCCCTCGGCGGCTGGTTCACGGCCGGACACCCAGGTCCCGGCGCCGGCCCTCCGGCCCTCGGGCGGTTTCCCGTCCGCCCTGCTGACAGAAGGAAACCCGAGATCGCTCCCAGGAGTGACGACCGATCAGCACGCGAGGCCGGACAATCGCCCCATGGATCTGACAGCGACTTTGGCGCGAGCTCAGCGGAACATCGCCTCGTTCGACTTACGCAGGGCGCTGAGCTCCCCGATCGACATCGTCATCGGCGTCGGCCTGGCCGCCTGCGCGTTCCTCACCGTCCTGGACAGTGGGTACGGCGCGATCGCGGCCGTCCTGCTCGCCACCGGACCCCATGTCGTGCGCGGCACCTACCCATGGCTCACGATCGGGCTCACCTTCGCCGGGGCTGTGCTGATCGTCATGGTCCACCCGCGCGCCGATCTCTGGGCCGTCCCGGTGCTCGTGTCGGGAGTGCTCTCCTTCCACACGCTGCAGTCCCGGCTCGACCGGCGATCGGCCTGGCTGCTGTGCGGCGTCGCGGTGGTGATCGCCCTCTTCGCCATGGGGGCCGTCTACTTCTCGGAGCCTCACTTCAACGGCATGCTCGCCGCCGCCGTCGTCGGCGGGTCGTCGATCATGATCGCCACCACCCTGGTGGCAGACGTACGGCGGAGCCGTACCGAGGCTGCCGAAGCCAGGGTGGACAACCTGGAGACACTGCGGGAGCAGGCGGCGATGGCGGAACGGGCCAGGATCGCCAGGGAGATGCACGACATAGTGGCGCACTCGATCTCCATGATCGCCGTCCAGGCCGAGACCGCGCCGTACACCATCTCCCACCTCGGTGACGAGGCGAAGCAGGAGTTCGCACAGATCGCGGCCGCCGCGCGGGGCACGCTCACGGAGATGCGGCGGCTGCTCGGCGTCCTGCGGGCCGACGTCCGGCCGGAGACCGCACCCCAACCGGGACTGGCGCGCCTGCCCGAGTTGATCCAACAGCACGATGGGGAGGTGGACCTCGACATCGTCGGCGAGGAGCGGGAGGTCCCGCAGGCCGTGGACGTCTCGGCCTACCGGATCCTCCAGGAGGCGCTGACGAACGCGAGAACGCACGCGCCGGGGGCCAGGGTGTCGATCGAGATCGCCTACCGGCCCACGCTGCTGGCGCTCCGGATCGCCGACGACGGGCCCGGACCGGTCGAGAAGGAGCCCGGAGAGCCTGCCGCCCGCTCGAAAGACAGGGCCACCGGGCACGGGCTGATCGGCATGCGCGAGCGCGCCACGGCCCTCGGCGGCTGGTTCACGGCCGGACCGGGCCCCGAAGGCGGCTTCCTCATCCTGGCGGGACTGCCGACCGAATGATCAAGGTACTCGTGGCCGACGACCAGCCGATGGTGCTCAGGGGGTTCACCGCCGTGCTGGCCGCCCAGCCGGACATGGAGGTCGTCGGCGTCGCCGCCGACGGCCGCGAGGCCGTACGGCTCGCGCGCGCCGAGCGGCCGGACGTCGCCCTGCTCGACATCCGGATGCCGGTGCTCAACGGCATCGAGGCCGCCCGGGCCATCACCGAGACCGGCACCAAGGCCCTGATGATCACGACCTTCGATCTGGACGAGTACGTCTACGAAGCGCTCCTCGCGGGGGCGAGCGGCTTCCTGTTGAAGGACATCAGAGCGGAGGAACTGGCCGAGTCCGTGCGCGTGATCGAGCGGGGCGACGGCCTGCTCGCGCCCAAGGTCACCCGGCGACTCATCGCCGAGTTCACCGGGCGGCGGCAGGACGGCGCACACACGCCGATCCGGCCGCCTCGGGCGCAGCCGCCGCTCACCCCGCGCGAGTCCGAGGTGCTGCGTCTGATCGCCCGGGGGCTGTCCAACGCGGAGATCGCGGCCGCGCTGGTGGTGACCGAGCACACGGTGAAGACGCACGTGGCCCGGGTGCTGGCGAAGCTGGGCCTGCGCGATCGCACCCAGGCGGTCATCCATGCCTACGAAGCCGGTTACGTACGTCCCGGCGAGGCCGACGGCGGGGATCAGACCTGAACGCGGTACAGATCGGGCTCGAGGTAGATGACCCGGGCGATCGGTACGGCTTCGCGGATGCGCCTTTCGGCCTCGTCGATCCCCCTGGCCACCTCGGCCGCCGTCTCGTCGTGGCGCACCGCGATCTTGGCCGCGACCAGGAGCTCCTCCGGCCCCAGATGCAGCGTCCGCAGGTGGATGACCCTGTCGACCTCCGGGGCCTCCTCCACGGCCGCGCAGATGCGCTCCTCGATCTCGGGCGCGGCACTCTCGCCGATCAGGAGCGACTTGGTCTCCACGGCCAGGACGATCGCGATGATCGCGAGCAGGACGCCGATGGCGAGGGTGCCGACTCCGTCCCACACGCCGTCACCGGTGACCACCGCCATCGTCACGCCGAACAGCGCGAAGATGAGGCCGAGCAGCGCGCCCAGGTCCTCCAGCAGCACGACCGGCAGCTCGGGGGCCTTGGCCCGGCGGACGAACGAGACCCAGGACTTGTCACCCTTGAGCCGACGCGACTCCTTGATCGCGGTACGGAACGAGAATCCCTCGGCCACGATGGCGAAGATCAGCACACCGAAGGCCCACTGCGGCGACTCCACCGGATGCGGATCGGAAATCTTGTGCCAGCCCTCGTACAGCGAGAACAGCGCGCCGATCGTGAACAGCACCACGGCCACGACGAAGGCGTAGAAGTAACGCTCACGTCCATAGCCGAACGGATGCTCGCGGGTGCGCTGACGCGCCGCGCGCTTGCCCCCCAGGATCAGCAGCGCCTGGTTGCCCGAGTCGGCCACCGAGTGCACCGACTCGGCGAGCATCGACGATGACCCGGTGAAAACGAACGCGACGAACTTCGCCACCGCGATCGCCAGATTCGCGGCCAGCGCCGCGATGATCGCCTTTGTACCGCCACCCGCACTCACGTGGAACTCCTCACACTTCGGCCACGGGAGATCTTATGGGGAAACCCGGGCCTGGAGTTCCATTACGGCCGGCACAACGGTGGGGTCGACGCCGTACCCCAGGGCGAGATAAACGCTGCCGTAGTCACCCAGCCCGACCAGTGTGGCGAGGCGCTCCAGCGGATGTACGCCCTCGGCGAGAATCTCCGACACCGGCACGCCGCGGTCCTCGGCGAGCCGTACGGACAGCGTCCGGCCCTTGACGACCTGCGGATGTTCCTCGGCGTCACGCAGCAGGAAGAGCCGCAGCCGGCCGCCGGATCCGCCCGGCCCGTCGGCGAACGGATCGTGGAAGACGTCCCGTCCGGCCAGCGGACCGTCGAGGACGGCGAGCTGGTCGTGACCCGCGTCGGGCAGCTCACCCCACACAGCGGGATATTTCGCGTTCTCGCTGAGCTGACAGGCGAGCCGGTGGGCGGCGACCCGGGCGAGCGGCGAGGTGCCCCAGATCATCGGGACGCTGTCCGCCAGCTCCAGCGCCAGCGTCTTGCCGGGATTGATGAACGACTCACTCGACGGCCGGCACCGGTGGGCGATGTCCTCCAGCCGTCCGGCCACGGACTCGAACACGTCCTCGCCCGCCTCCACCAGGCCCAGCGAGGCGGCGGCGACGAGCAGCGGGACCGCCAGCTCCCACAGTGCCGTACGCGACGGGCCCGGCGCCCCGGAGACCGGCACGTACGGCCCGCCGGCCCGCACGACGAGATCCCGAAGCGGTGTCCCCACCGGACCGACCCCGAGCATCCGGCAGCCGCGCCGTACGGCCTCGGCCGCCAGCCCGAGCGTCTCCTGGGTGTGGCCGGAGCGCGAGACCGCTGCGACCAGGTCGGCGGCGCCCACCCAGCCCGGCAGCCGATAGCCGCGCACGGTCACGATCGGCAGCGGCGCGCCGTTTCCGCAGACGGCATCGAGCACCTCCCCGGCGAGCCCGGAGACGCCCATTCCGGCCACCACGATCGCCCGTGGCCTGCCGTCGGCGGCCACCCGCCCGGCCTCCGCCTCACGGGCCGAGCGGTACGCCATGCGGACCTGGGCGGCCGACGACGCGACGGCCCTGAGCATGCCGGCGGGGTCGCCCTCGACGAGGCACGTCTGGTCGTCGAGCCGATCAGGCTCGAAACTCCGGCCCGGCGCCCCTCCGGCGCGGCTCATGCCTTGCGGGCCTCGTCGACGAGGAGGACCGGGATGTCGTCGCGCACCGGGTAGATCAGGCCGCACGTGTCGGAGGTGCACGCCAACTCGTCCGCGTCGGTGTCCGCGCGGAGCGGAGCCTTGCACGCCGGGCAGGCCAGGATGTCCAGCAGCCAGTCGTCGATCTTCAACTCGTCAGCTCCTCACAACGGCGAGCGCCTCGTCGCGCACGGCCGCCATCATCTTCTCGTCCGCCGCCTCGGCGTTGAGCCGCAGCAGCGGCTCGGTGTTCGACGGCCGCAGGTTGAACCACCAGTCGGGACCGCTGACGGTGAGGCCGTCGAGTTCGTCGAGGGTGACCCCCTCCCGGCCGGCGAAGGTCTCGCGCACCCTGGCGAGAGCGGCGGCCTGGTCGGCGACCCTGCTGTTGATCTCTCCGGAGGACGCGTACCGCGAGTAGCGCGACAGTACCTCCGACAGCGGCCGGTCCTGTTCGCCCAGCGCGGCGAGCACGTGGAGGGCCGCCAGCATGCCGGAGTCGGCGAACCAGAAGTCGCGGAAGTAATAGTGGGCGGAGTGCTCGCCGCCGAAGACCGCCCCCGTCCTGGCCATCTCCGCCTTGATGAACGAATGCCCGACCCGGGTGCGGACCGGGACGCCGCCGTGCTCTCTGACGATCTCGGGCACACCCTGCGACGTGATCAGGTTATGGATGATCGTGGCCCCGGGGTGCTTGGCCAGTTCGCGGACCGCGACCAGTGCTGTGACGGTGGACGGCGAGACCGACTCGCCCCGCTCGTCGATCACCCAGCACCGGTCGGCGTCGCCGTCGAAGGCGATGCCGATGTCGGCGCCCCGGTCGACGACCGCCTTCTGCAGGTCGCGGAGGTTCTCCGGCTCGATCGGGTTGGCCTCGTGGTTGGGGAAGCTGCCGTCGAGCTCGAAGTAGAGCGGGGTCAGCTCGATCGGCAGGCCGGTGAAGACCTCGGGGACGGTGTATCCCCCCATGCCGTTGCCCGCGTCGACCACGACCTTGAGCGGGCGGATCCCGGACAGGTCGACCAGCGTCTTGAGGTGGGCCGCGTAGCCGCCGAGAAGATTCCGCTCGGTCACCGTGCCCGTGCCGGCCGTGCCGGCGGCACCGCCGGCGATCAGCTCGGCCGCCCGGTCGCGGATCTCGGACAGTCCGGTGTCCGAACCGATCGGCACGGCTCCGGCGCGGCACATCTTCATGCCGTTGTACTGGGCGGGATTGTGGCTCGCCGTGAACATGACGCCGGGCAGGTTCAGGCTGCCGCTGGCGTAGTAGAGCATGTCGGTCGAGCCCAGGCCGGCGTTGACCACGCCGGCGCCGCGGGAGGTCGCGCCTCGGGCGAAGGCCGCGGCGAGCGGACCGGAGGAGGTCCGCATGTCGTGCGCCATCACCACCGAATCGGCGCCGGTCACCTCCACGAAGGCCGCCCCTACGGCCTGTGCGATCTCCTCGTTGAGCTCGTCCGGCACCACGCCGCGCACATCGTACGCTTTGAAGATCTTGGTGAGGTCGGCCACCGCATAGCCCCTAAAAGTCGTGACGTCTTCGCTCTCGAGCCTATAGCGCGGTCATGACCCGAGGTCACCGCTCCCGGTTCGGCTGTGCCGACTTCAGCACCCGCAGATGCCCCCGGCGGCCCACCTCGATCGCCTGCCCGACGGGCTCCCCCGCGGCCGGGGTGGGGCGGGCCGCCTCGCGTACCGCGTTGGCGAGCGCCTCCAGATCGTCACCGCTCGGCGACACGGCCTCCGACGGAAGCCGTACGACCTCCCATCCCCGCGGGGCGGTGAGCCGCTCCGCATGCTCCGCGCACAGGTCGTAACAGTGAGGCTCGACGTACGTCGCCAGCGGACCGAGGACGGCGGTGGAGTCGGCGTAGACATACGTGAGTGTGAAGACGGCAGGCTGCCTGCAGGCGGTACGGGAACAGCTGCGGACGGGGCTCACGGTGGGACCGTATCCGGTCCGCGTTCACATTGCCACCACCCCCGCACTCTTATCGAGCGTGTCGCCACAATCCATGCAAAAGATCCACCCCGCACGGCCTAAGCTGACTGCGTGAGCGAGCGGAGCGAGCCCAGGCCGGAGCCCGGGCGGCGGGTGCGGCGGCGCGACCGGCACGGCCGCGGCATGCGCGGGCCGATCGCCCCCTCGCACGTGCCCATCGCGAAGTCGCGCGGTGAACGCTTCGACGACCTCGTGCTCGACGCGGTGGACCGGCTCAGGCCCCGATGGGGCGCACAGCTCGCGTCGGTGGAGTTCGCCGTGGAGGAGGTCCCTCCGGCGAACGAGCTGATCGACGGGCCGACCCGGCTCTCGTCCGACCCGATCCCGCTCGGACGGGCGGAGTCCCCCTCCGGGCAGGACCCGGCCGCGGTGATCGTCTACCGCCGTCCGCTCGAGGCCAGGGCCCGTGACCGCGACCAACTCGGCACGCTCGTCTTCGACGTCGTCGTCGAGCAGGTGGCCAGCCTCCTCGGCCTCACCCCGGAGACCATCGACCCCGGCTACGACGACCGTCACTGATCATTTCGCGGCGGGATTTCGACCCCGCCGCCGGCATCTCGCCACGATTTCCCGGCCGTACGGTCCACGACGCGAAATCACGCATCGACCCACCACGCATCCCGCCCCTCCCCAGAGAAAGAAAGAAACCAAAAGAAGACCCACGTGGTGATCTTGCAGTTGCTCGCAGGGATGGTCGATGACCTGCACCGATCCCTTTCGTGATCCTGCAGAAATTCCGCGACGACCACTCCCGTCGGCGGATTCGTCATTCGTGATCTTGCAGTGCAAGATCACGAATGATGTTCCCCCACTCAAGCGGGATCAGTGCGAGAAACTGCAAGATCACGACACGAGAATGTGCACGTCAGCGGGCTTGTCCGCGAGTATTCGCAAGATCACGGGGGAGGGTGGTTTTCGGGTGGGTGGCGGTGGAACGGTGTTAATTCGGGAAATAGCGGACTTTCGACTGGTGGGTTTCAGAGGAGAACGGGTTTCAGGGGAGAACGGCGCCCGGGGAATCGACCGTGGGCGGAACGAGCGCCCAGATCCGCGCGAGCGCGAGCGGCTGCGCGGTGATCAGCAGCCCCTCGCGCGTCGGCTCGTCGAGCACGCGACCGCCGTACACCGGGCCGGAGCCGGGCTGCGGCTGCACGACGACGGCGAAGGCCGAGCCGGTCTCCGCCGGTGGCCGGAGTTTGACCTCCCTGGTCCGGCCGGCCGGCACCGGAACGTCCATCGGCTCGGGCGCCGTCCCCTCCTTGGGCAGGATCCGGATCCGTACGGCTCCCGCGGCGAACGGGGCCGACAGCACGAGGCGCGAGGTCTGCTTGCGTGAGGTCCGGCCGTCGGCCACCACGCTGCCGAGATCGATCGGCTGCGCCCCGGCGATGAACGCGACATCCGGGGACGATCCGGTCCCGGTCATCACCATCCCGGCGACGATCGGCACATCCGAGGTCAACACCAGGGCGGCGGGCTGCCCGCCGACGCCGGTCGTCAGGTCCAGCGTCGCCGTGGACCCGGCCGGCACGTCGACGTCCTCTTTGTTCTTCAGGGCGTAGAAGCCGTCCTTGAGCACGGCCTTCACCTGGACGACCGTGTCCTCCTCACCGGGGGCGGCGACGTACAACTCGCGGCGGCCCGCCGTGCCGGGGATGCCGGGGACGACCACCGTGGTGGCCGGCGCGGCGGCGGCCGGCAGCCAGTCGACGCCCCTCCCGCCGAAGGAGACCTTGACGGCCGCGGCCACACGTCCGTTGCCCGTGCTCACGCGCAGCGCCATCACCAGGGGCGAGGGCGCGACGTCACGCAGGTCGATCACCTGACGCTCGCCCGGCTGGAGGATCACCCCGCTCCCCCGCTCGCTCAGCACCGGACCCTCACCCGAATAGATCATGAGGGACACATCGGCGGGCGCGGCGTCGGCGTTGGCGAGATAGAGCCGTACGTCCGCCCCGGCCGGGCCGGGACCGACGAACCAGGTCTCGGCGCCGGGCTCGACACAGCGGACACCCGCCAGCCCGCGCTGGGTTCCGGAGGTCTCACGGGCGGTCTGCGCGCTCTCCAGCCCGGGGGCCATCGAGCCGGTTGCCGCCACCATGACGGGCCCGCCGCCGGCGGGCATCTCTCGCTGCCACAGCACGCCCGGCCTGTCGATCACCGCCTCCGGCTTCCGGGATTCCCCGTCCTCGCCATCCTTATCCTTTTTGTCGCCCTTGCCCTTCTTGTCGGCTTTGCCGTCCCCACCCGCCCCGGGTGCGCGCACCTGCGTGAGCACGGCACTGCCGGCTCCCTCAGCACCGGACCCCTCGGCGCCGGGCGGGGTCACCACGCTCATCCGGCTGCCGCCGGGGGCCGGGCACACCAGGGAGACCGCCTCCACCGGGGCCTTCACCGCCTGCGGCCGGGCCTGCGCCACCGGGGCGGGCCGACCGACGTAGGCGGCGCCGTACAGCGCGGCCAGCGCGACCAGCACCAGGGCGAGCAGGCCGAAGCGGTTCTCGATCACGGCTTTCATGCGCCCACCCTGTTCGCCTTCGCCCTGTCCTCCGCCGCCCTGTCCTCCCCGGTCCCGGCGGCCTTGGCGCGACGGCCGGCCCTGCGCCGGCCCCCGGCGGGCTCCTCCTCCATCGGCACGTCGGCTTCGCCGTACTCCTCCTCCCTGGTCGTACGGCCCGGCGAAGCGAGAATGAGCACGAGCGCGAGCAGCGCCCCCTGGCCCCACAGCCAGGCCCGGCGCCGGCCGTCGTCACCGGCCGGGCGTGCGGGTACGGTGACCGGCTGAGCCATCCGCCACAGCCCGCCCACCGGCGACAGGCTCATCCGCACCAGGGCGGGCTCGGAGTCCAGCGCACGCCGCAGGGCCGGGTCGACGGGAGCGGGCACGGTGACGAACCGGACCCCGAAGGACGCGATCGTCTGGATGTAGGCGCCGCCGCGGCCGGAGGCGAGCCCGGCCACCGCGTCGGTGAGCCGCCGCCGCTCCTCGTCCGGCGGCTCCAGGTCGGCCTCGCCGAGCAACGGGGCCCTGCCGTGGAGGACCGTGTAGGCGACGCGCCCGTCCCTGTGCCGCAGCAGCAGCGTGCCCTCGCCGTCCGCGGATCCGAGGGCGGCCAGGGCGGGCATCGGATCGGGCACGGTGCGCCGCAGCGGCCCGTCGGCGCCGGACTTCACCCACAGCGACGCGGCCGCGATCGGGGTCGCGAAGGCGACGACCACGATGAGCAGCGCACCCAGACGGCGCAACCCGCCGGCCGCGCGGAACTCCTTGATCCGGTAGGCGGGGTGCGCGGCGGCCAGCAGCAGGCCGGTGGCGGCCAGCGCCATCGGCACGCCGGGCCAGACCGGGACTCCGTCGACCACGACGCGGCTGACGACGATGGCGACGAGCACGCCGAAGAGCACGACCCCCCAGCCGATCACCACGATCATCTGGTCGCGGCGCAGCAGCAGCGCGGCCAGGGCGACGGCGACCAGACCGGCGGTCACCCAGAACGGGGGCACGCCCGGGCCGCCCGGGCTCAGCATGAGCAGCGACTCGGCGGGCAGGCGGGGATCGGCGAGGGCGGGGTCGCGCAGGCCGACCTCCAGCAGGATGCGGCCCGGCTCCCGTACGAGCTCGGCCAGCCAGGGGAACAGCAGGAGGACAGGGGTGCCGAGACCGATCGCCAGCGACGTACGCATGCCCCGCCGGATGCCGCCGAAGGACACGGCGGCGAGCGCGCCCAGCACCGCGACCAGGATGTAGACGAGGGGGACGAAGGCCGTTCCGGCCGCGAGGAGCAGGCCGAATCCCCAGGCCGCACGGCGAGATCCGGCGACCACCCGGGTGCCGAGCGCCGCGTACACCGGGAGCAGCACGAAGACGATCGCCGTACCGAGCCGCCCGCTCGCGATGGCGCCGGTCGCGACCGGCAGCAGCGCGTAGGTGGCCGCCAGCCAGACCCGGGCCGGGGTGTACGGAATCATCCTTTTGGTGGCGGCATACGCCGAAAGTCCGGCCAGCGGCACACAGCCCAGCAGGAGCACGCTGACCGCGAGCCAGGTCTTGCCGAAAGCGACAGTCGACAGCGCCGCGAGCACCGCGACGTACGGCGGGGCCCAGGAGGCGAAGCCCGGCCCGGCGGTGTGGTTCCCCTCCGCGTACAACCGCCACAGATCCGCCGCACCACCGACGACCGGCGTCAGGGCGCCGCCCCCGAGCAGTTCTCCGCCGCTCTGGTCGCCCACAAGAAGCGGCCACTCGGCCGCCAGCGTGACCGCGGTGAGCGCGAGGCAGAGCAGCACCCCGGGGTTGCTGAACACCCGCTGGAGCACGCCCGCGTCGGCGAGCAACTCCTCCCCCTCCTCCTGCGCGGTCTCGCCTGCCCCGAGTCCCGCGTGATGGCGGCCCGAGGAGTCGACAGGGCCCGCGCCGGCCAGGAAGCTCTGCAGCATGTCGGCCAGCCGCCGGAAGGCCGCCCCCGGCGGCGTGAGCAGGCGCCGGACCGCCGGGTACCCCTGCTTCCTGCCCTTCCTGCGGGCCTTGCGCGCCCGATACAGCCGCAGCGGATGGCGGAAGATCGAGCCGAGCGCGACCACCTCGTCCAGGGCGTTGGCGGGCTGCTTGGCCACCAGGAACAGCAGCGTCCGCACGAGCGACCCGCACACGTTGCGCACCACCGACAGGAGCAGCGCCCGCAGCGGCACGTTCGCCATGATGACGAACAGCGCGTTGCGCCGGTCGAGCCGGCGCGGGTGTTCGTCGCTGGTCGCGATGCGCCTGCGGCGCCGGGCGGACGCCTCCGCATGCCAGGCGACGGCGTCGGTCACGTTGAGCACGCGATGGCCCGCCGTCCTGGCCCGCCAGCACAGGTCCAGATCGTCACGGAAGAGCGGGAGATCCGGGTCGAGCCCGGATAACTCCTCCCAGACGTCGCGGCGGATCAGCATCCCGGCCGTGGAGACCGACAGCACGTCCCGCACGCCGTGCGCGCCGTCGTGCTGACCCTGGTCGTACTCCCTCGGCTCCAGACCCGTGTCGCGCCGCCCCGACCTGCTGACCGTCACACCGATCTCCAGCAGCACCCGCCGGTCGAGCCAGTCGCGGAGCTTGGGCCCGAGGATGGCCGCCTTGGGGTCCCGGTCGGCGGCGGCGAGCAGCGCCTGGAGCGCGCCCGCGTCGGGCGCGCAGTCGTCGTGGAGCAGCCACAGCCACTCCCGCACCTGCCCCGGCTCGTGCCCCACCCACGTCTGGACCGGCGCGGGCGGCAGACGCCGCAGCACGTCGTGTACGGCCTCGCCGAAGCCGGTCGACCTCGAAAGGGTCAGTACGCTGCCACTGCCGAACGCCTCGACCAGAATCCGCCCGCTGCCGTCGCGGCTGCCGTTGTCGACGCCGACGACGCGGTCAAGGGGCCGGGTCTGGCGCAGCACCGCCGCCAGCGTCTCCTTGAGCCATCGGGCGCCGTCGTGAGCGACGACGATCGCGGTGACCGAGTGCACGTCGAATCCTTGGGGGGGTCATTTCGGCTGAGCGCCGACCACGATACGGCACCCCGGACCCGCCCGATCACATGCGTGGAAAACCGGCATCGAACCGGACCCGTTCGCCCGACGGAGACACCCGTCGTCCGGGGTCCGCCGAAACGGGCCGTTCAGCCCGCCTGACGCTTGAGCCTGCGGCGTTCACGCTCCGACAGCCCGCCCCAGATGCCGAACCGCTCATCATGCTCAAGTGCGTACTCCAGGCACTCGGCCCGCACCTCACACGAGCGGCACACCTTCTTGGCCTCCCGAGTGCTGCCACCCTTCTCGGGAAAGAACGCCTCCGGGTCGGTCTGCGCGCACAAGGCGCGTTCCTGCCACCCAAGATCTTCGCCATCGAGCGCCTGTGCCATGACCAGATCGGTCAATGCACACCTCCCTGTCGCTCGCCCGCCCACATGGAGCCCCCCATAAAACGCCTCCCCCTATACCCACCCGCGAGAAGGCGTAACAACATGTCTGTAATTACACGCACGTAGCGCGTGTGGCGTCAAGCGGCATAACGATACCCGGGGAAAGACCCGCTTGCCCCGGTTCATCCGTAGCGCTCTTCGGCCTAGTCAGCGATCGGAACCATACCAAGGGAGGTTGGGGTCGGTTCCACGGCCTGACTGATCGCTGCCGGAACCTTCCTCATACTTTGCCTGGGACCTGTCGGGGGCGTAGATCGCAGTGGGGTCGATGGGCTCCTCTCGCCTGCCCGGATTCATGACCTGGCCGGGGCCGCTCAGCTGATCTCCCTGATAGGCGGCCGGGTCGAACCGCACGGTCTGGTCTGCGGAGTCGCCGCCGGAGACCGGGTAGGCGGGGCGCTCGGACGACTGCGGGTGGCCGAGCGGGCTGTCGTAGAAGTCCTGATAGTCCTGCGGGCCGTTCAGCGGCCCGGTCGGTCCACTGGAGTAATCGGACGGCCTGGCCTGCTGCTGGTAGTTCTGCGCCTGCTGGTACGCCTGCGCGATCTGCTGCTCGCGCGGGTCGGTCGCGTTCTCGTACGTCGGCCCGTCGCCGAAGGACGACTCGAAGCCCGAGTCGAAGGACGGGGTGGCGGGTGGCTGCTCGGCCGCCTGGTGGGCGAACTGCGGGCCGGAGTAGCCGCCGAACGGCGAGCCGCCCTGCTGGCCGTACTGCGGGCCCTCGTAGGGCGCCGCCGGGGAGGGGGACGATCCGTACGCGGGGTCGGAATAGGCGCCCTGGCCGAAGCCCGCCTCGGCGCCGGACTGCTGGCCGGCATAGCCGTACTGGTCGAACACCGGGCCCTGCGGGGGCGAGGGATAGCCGCCGGAGGGCTGCCCCTGCTGCTGCGGGGCCTGATGCTGTGGGGAATGGTGCTGCGGGGAATGGTGCTGCCCGCCCTGCTGCTGCGGGGGCTGGTGCTGGGGCGAATGGTGCTGCCCGCCCTGCTGCTGCGGTGACTCGCCGGGTCCGCCCTGGTTCGGCGCGGCGGGGGGAG
This sequence comes from Sphaerimonospora mesophila NBRC 14179 = JCM 3151, assembly GCA_001552515.1. Lineage (GTDB taxonomy): Bacteria > Actinomycetota > Actinomycetes > Streptosporangiales > Streptosporangiaceae > Sphaerimonospora > Sphaerimonospora mesophila. The sequence continues at coordinate 32,872 of BCRI01000046.1, read as the reverse complement.
GCGTGGCGCCGTACTGGTCGGAATAGTCGGGATAGTGCGCCCCCGTCTGGAACGGCTGGTGCCCCTGCCCCGGGGCGGGCGCCGCGGGCAGGTGGTTGTGCTCCGCCGTCGACCACGACTGCTGCTGGTGCTGCGGCTGGGCGGGCTGGCCGTACGGCTCCGCCGGCCTGTCCTGGCCGGGTGCGCCGTTCTGCGGGTAAGCGGCGTTCTGAGCGTAGGGGTCTGCGTAGGGGTCCTGGGAGCGGTCCTGGCTGAAGGCCCCCTGACCGCGGTCCTGCCCCGCGTACGGAGTCCCGTACGGGTCGTGGGCGTACTGCTGCTGCTGTTCGGACGCCGACGGGGGTGGCGGCAGCTGCGGGTATGAGGTGGCGGGCGCCGCCTGCCCCTGGTCCTGGCCCGACCCCTGCTCCGGCTGACCGTGCCCGTGCCTGCCCGGGCCCTGCTGGCCGTGATCCTGCTGACCGTGGTCCTGTTGACCGTGACCCGGTTGGCCGTGGTCCTGTTGCCCATGACCCGGTTGGCCATGGTCCTGCTGGTTGGGGGCCTGATGGTTGGGGCCCGGCCCGGGCTGGCCGTACTGACCCGGGTGGCCGGGCGCCGGCGGGATGGCCCCGGGCGGCGCGGGGTGGCCCTGCTGCGCGGACTGCGCGGGCATGCCCTGGCCGTGGCCGGGTCCGTAGCCGCCCTCGTCGTGCCCGCCCTGCTGCCCGCCCTGGGGAAGGCCGCCCTGCTGCCCGCTCTGGGGGAGGCCGGGAGCGTAGGGCTGTCCCTGGGCGGCGTAGCCGTCGTTGTGCGGTGCGCCGTAGAAGCTCTGTCCCGGCCGGTCGTACGGCGCGGCCGAGGCGGCACCGGGCTGAAGGTCGGCGGCGGACCTGATCGCGAAGACGATGCCCAGCGCGGCAAACGCGATCATGGGAAGACCGCTGATCAGATACTCGAACGTGTCGCGGAAGGTCAAGCCGTCGCCGAACAGCACCCCGAACACGCCGACGAGGCTGAAGAGGACGCCCAGGCCGAGCGTCCCGGCCGAGCCGAGCGCGACCAGGCGGGCACGCGGGGTCGGCGCGCCGAACTTGGTCACGAGCAGCACCGCGCCCGCGGCGAGGCCGGTGAGCACCGGGGACACGAGGACCGACAGGGCGACGGCGGCCCGGATCCCGAAGGGCGAGGCGTACGCCCCCGAGCTGATCAGCATCCGTGCGATGCCGACGAGGGTGCTCGTGACCAGCACCGCGAGCATGATCAAAGCGGCCGGCTCGCGCAGCCGGCCGGTATCGGCCTTGAGCATGGGGACCCCCATCGGTCAAAACGACGCTCGGGGAAGTTTTGCACATGGCCGACATTGGTGTCGGCACTCACAAGAACCTCGTAAGCGGCGATGGCCTACCATTTACCTCCATCATCCCATGTCAGGGGTGGTCGTTCACCCGCGGCTCGATGGAAGACTGAGAGACATGCGAATCGTGTCCCTCGCCGGAGGAATCGGCGGCGCCCGCTTCCTCCGCGGCCTCAAGGCGGCGGCCCCCGACGCCGAGATCACCGTGATCGGCAACACCGGAGATGACATCACGCTCTTCGGCCTGCGCGTCTGCCCCGACCTCGACACCGTCATGTACACCCTGGGCGGCGGCATCAACGAGGAGCAGGGCTGGGGGCGCTCGGATGAGACCTTCGCCGTCAAGGAGGAGCTGGCCGCCTACGAGATGGAGCCCCAGTGGTTCGGCCTGGGCGACCGTGACCTCGCGACGCACATCGTGCGCACCCAGATGCTGGCGGCCGGCTATCCGCTCTCCCAGGTGACCGAGGCGCTGTGCGTGCGCTGGCGGCCGGGCGTGCGACTGCTGCCGATGTCCGACGACCGGACCGAGACCCATGTGGTCGTCTCCGACGACGGCGGCAGGCGCGCGATCCACTTCCAGGAGTGGTGGGTGCGGCTGCGGGCATCCGTGCCGGCCGAGCAGATCGCGCTCGTGGGCGCCGAGGAGGCGCGTCCGGCTCCCGGCGTCCTGGAGGCCATCCGAGACGCCGATTTCGTGATTTTTCCGCCTTCGAACCCGGTCGTCAGCATCGGTGCGATCCTCCAGATCCCCGGCATCCGGACGGCGCTGGAGGAGAAGACCGTCGTCGGCGTCTCCCCGATCATCGGCGGCGCGCCCGTCCGCGGCATGGCCGACGCCTGCCTGACCGCGATCGGCGTCCAGACCACCGCCCAGGCCGTCCTCGAGCTGTACGGCTCACGCCTGATCGACGGGTGGCTCGTGGCCGAGCAGGACAAGGGCGTCCACCTCGACGGGGTGACCGTCGACGCCCGGCCGCTGCTCATGGACTCCCCCGAGGCCACCAGAGACCTCGCCGCGGCCGCCCTCGGCCTCGCCACCCTCCTCACCACCACCCCCGCCCCCTCGCGTGATCTTGCAGTTTCTCGCAGTCGACCATCCCCACCAGGGACGACACCGTCCGTGATCTTGCATTGAGGAAACCGTGACCACCATCGCCATCACCGGCGTGCCCGGACTGCCCGAAGTACGGCCCGGCGACGACATCGCCGACCTCGTCGCGCGAGCCGTACCCGACCTGACCGACGGCCTGGCCGACGGCGACATCCTCGTCGTGACCTCCAAAATCGTCAGCAAGGCCGAGGGCCGGATCCGCCGGACCGGTACAACACAGAGCCGTACGGCACAGGGCGACGGCCGTGCCGCCGCCATCGAAGAGGAGACGGCCCGGGTGGTCGCCCGTCGCGGCGACACCGTGATCGCACAGACGCGGCACGGCTTCGTCATGGCGGCGGCCGGGGTCGACGCCTCCAACACCTCCCCCGGCACGGTCCTGCTGCTGCCCGTGGACCCGGACGAGTCCGCCCGCCGGATCCGCCGGGGGCTGCACGACCGTCTCGGGATCAGGGTCGGCGTGATCGTCTCCGACACGTTCGGCCGCCCGTGGCGGAACGGCCTGACCGACGTGGCGATCGGCGCGGCGGGGGTCCGGCCGCTCGACGACTTCCGCGGGAGGTCCGACGCCTACGGCAACGAGCTGTCGGCGACCGTCACCGCGCTCGTCGACGAGCTGGCGGCCGCCGCCGAGCTGGTCAAGGGCAAGCTCTCCGGCGTGCCGGTGGCCGTCGTACGCGGCCTGCCCGGCCTGGTCACGGCCGACGACGGCCCCGGCGCCCGCGCGCTGGTGCGGCCCGCCGACATGGACATGTTCCGGTACGGCTCGGCCGACGTGGTGCACGCCCGCCGCACGATCCGCGAGTTCACCGCCGAGGCCGTCGACCCGGAGGCCGTACGCCGGGCGGTGGCGGCGGCCGTGACCGCCCCGGCCCCCCACCACACCACGCCGTGGCGGTTCGTCCTCCTGGAGACCGCGGAGTCGCGTACGGCACTGCTCGACGCGATGCGGGACGCCTGGATCGAGGACCTGCGGTCGGACGGCTTCTCCGAGGAGTCGATCGCCCGCCGGATCAGGCGGGGCGACGTGCTGCGCAACGCGCCCTACCTGGCGGTCCCCTGCCTGGTGATGGACGGCTCGCACACCTATCGCGACGAGCGCAGGAACACGGCCGAGCGGGAGATGTTCGTGGTCGCCACGGGAGCGGGGGTGGAGAACTTCCTCGTCCAGCTCGCCGTCGAGGGACTGGGCTCGGCCTGGGTGTCGTCCACGATGTTCTGCCGCGACGTGGTGCGCAAGGTGCTCGGCCTGCCGGACGACTGGGACCCGATGGGCGCCGTGGCGATCGGCCACGCCGCCGCGCCGCCACGGGACCGGCCGCGCCGCGACCCCGCCGACTTCATCGTGACCCGCTGAGGCCGCACGGGCTCGCGGCGAGTCCGGGCCGGGACAGGATTTCGGACAAACTCCCCAGCGAACCGGGCCCGCCGGAATCGACCTTGACGTTAACGCTGTTCGAAGCCTGTTTTCGCAGCGATGACGTCAAGGTCGATAAGGCCCACCCTCATCCGTCGATCAGACGCAGTGGGGTGCGCACGCTGCGGCACACCCCGTCGCTGCGCTCGGCCGCGGCCAGACGCTCGGGGTCCGGCGTGCCGTACGACGTGGTCCGCTGGCGCAGCGGCCGGCCGGTCGGCGCGACCATGGCGGCGATGTCGCCGATGGTCTTGTAGGACCCGTTCTCCGACCCGGCCATCCGGCTGATCGTCTCCTCCATCAGCGTGCCGCCGATGTCGTTGACCCCGCCCGCGAGCACGGCACGGCACAGCTCGTCCTGGAGCTTCACCCACGAGCACTGGATGTTCGCGATCGCGCCGTGCAGCATGATCCGGGCGAGCGCGTGCACGGCCCGGTTCTCGCGGGGCGTCGGGCCCGGCCGGGCGATCCCGGCGAGATAGATGGGCGCGCTGTGGTGGACGAACGGCAGCAGCACGAACTCACTGAAGCCGCCCGTCTCCTCCTGGATCGTCCTGATCAGCCGGATGTGCCGCACCCAGTGCTCGTGCGTGTCCACGTGGCCGTACATCATCGTCGAGGTCGTCGGGATGCCCAGGCGGTGCGCCGTGGTGATCACCTCGATCCACTCGGCGGCCGGGAGCTTGCCCTTGGTGAGCACCCAGCGGACGTCGTCGTCGAGGATCTCGGCGGCCGTCCCCGGCAGCGAGTCGAGCCCGGCCTCCCTGGCGGCCCGCAGCCAGTCCTCGATCGACATGTTCGTCCGGCTCGCGCCGTTGATGACCTCCATCGGGGAGAACGCGTGGACGTGCATGTCCGGGCAGCGCTCCTTGACCGCCCGCGCGATGTCGAAGTAGGCGGTGCCCGGCAGATCCGGATGGATGCCGCCCTGCATGCACACCTCGGTGGCCCCGGCCTCCCACGCCTCCTGCGCCCGGTCGGCCACCTCCGACAGCGACAGCGTGTAGGCGTCGGCGTCGGTCCGCCGCTGCGCGAACGCGCAGAACCGGCAGCCGGTGTAGCAGACGTTGGTGAAGTTGATGTTCCGGTTCACGATGTAGGTGACGTCGTCGCCCACCGCCTCCCGGCGCAGCCCGTCGGCGATCCGGCACAGCTCGTCCAGCCCCGCGTCGTCGGCCCCCGCGCCGGTCTGGTCGCCCGCGAGCCCCAGCAGCGCCACCGCCTGCTCGTCGGTCAGCCGCGCCGGGTCGCTCTCCGCGCGCCGCAGCGCCTCCCGCACGACGCCGTCGACCACGGCACCGGCCGTGCCGGTACGGCTCCCGCCCGGAAGGCGGTCGCGCAGTGCGGCCCAGTCGCCGTACACGCTGTCGAAGTCGTCCCGGCGGTCGGCCGTACGCCCCTCGGCGTCGATGGCGACGTGCAGGTCGGCCCGGCCGCTGGTGCGCATCCCGGTGGCGAACCCGCCGTCCGGCTCCTGCCAGGGCCGGCCGACCGGCTTCGCGCCCTCCCTGGCGAGGCCGGTGCTCGGGTCGGCCAGCGCGGCCACGTGCTCGCGCAGCCGGGGGTCCAGCCAGGGCTCCCCGGCCAGCACGTACTCCGGATAGATCGTCAGCCGCTCCCGCAGCTCGAACCCGGCCCGCGCCGTACGGTCCGCCAGCTCGTCGATCTGCGGCCACGGCCGCTCGGGGTTGACGTGGTCGGGCGTGAGCGGGGAGACGCCGCCCCAGTCGTCGACGCCCGCGCGGACCATCAGGGCGTACTCGTCGCCGATCAGGTTGGGCGGGGCCTGGACCCGCGCCCTCGGCCCGAGCACGAGCCGCGTCACCGCGATCGTCGCGGCCAGCTCGTGCAGGTCGGCGTCGGGCATGCCGCGCATCGCGGTGTCGGGCTTGGCGCGGAAGTTCTGGACGATGACCTCCTGGACGCCGCCGTACTCCCTGGCCACGCGGCGGATCGCGAAGATCGAATCGGCCCGCTCCCCGATGGTCTCGCCGATGCCGATCAGGATGCCGGTCGTGAACGGCACGCTGGACCGTCCGGCGTCCTCCAGCACGCGCAGCCGTACGGCCGGGTCCTTGTCGGGAGAGCCGTAGTGCGCCTGGCCCTTCTCGCTGAACAGCCGCTCCGACGTGGTCTCCAGCATCATGCCCATCGACGGCGCGACCGGCTTGAGCCGCTGCAGGTCGCGCCAGGTCATCACGCCGGGGTTGAGATGCGGCAGCAGCCCGGTCTCCTCCAGGACGCGGATCGCCATCGCGCGCACGTAGGACAGCGTGTCGTCGTAGCCGTGCGCGTCCAGCCACTCCCGCGCCTGGTGCCAGCGGTCCTCCGGCCGGTCACCGAGCGTGAACAGGGCCTCCTTGCAGCCCATCTCCGCCCCCTGCCGGGCGATCTCCAGCACCTCGTCGGGGGAGAGGAACGCGCTGGGCAGTTTGTGCGGGGCCGTCGCGAACGTGCAGTAGCCGCAGCGGTCGCGGCAGAGCCGGGTCAGGGGGATGAAGACCTTGCGGCTATAGGTGATCACGCCAGGCCGTCCGGCCGCGACGAGTCCCGCGTCCCTGACCCGCGAGGCGTGTTCGAGAAGGGTTTCCAAGTCGTCCCCGCGCGCCTGCAGCAGGACCGCGGCTTCGGCCGTGTCGAGCGTCTTGCCGTCCCGCGCCCGCGCGAGCGCCCGCCGCATCGCGGCCTCTGTGGGGATCACAACTTCGTTACGCACACGATGAACAGTACGAAACTTCGACGGGCCCGGCTGGGGCGGGTCCATCCGAGATCCACCATATTTCAGCAGAGCTTAATGAAAGCGGCAAGAAAATTTCACTGGACGTGAACAGTCGCGGCTGAGCACACTCGAATGGTCACCCTCCGCACGCATTTACGGGAGATCCGATGTCCTGGGCCATGCTCGTCTTCATCGCCGCCGTCGCCCTGCTCGCCCCGTTCTTCGGCGCCGACACCCGCGACGGCCGCGATTGGAAACCGACGGATCCCGAGGACCCGGCGCCCCGAAGCGCTCCGAACACGGAGACCTCGCACCCGGGCTCTCCGCCGTGATCCTGCGAATGTCAGAACGAGCGGTAGTCGCGGGCGGACATCCGGGGACCGCGAGCGGGTGGGCGGACGCCGCTGAGCTCGATGAGCCTCATCACCCGGTGGCGGTGCCCCCGGAACGGCTCCAGCAGGGCGAGCATGCCGGCGTCGTCGGTCTTCCGGCCGGTCAGCGCCCAGCCGAGGATGCTCGGCAGATGATAGTCGCCGACGCTGGGCGCGTCGCAGTCCCCGTGGGCACGCTGGCGCACCTCGGCCGACGTCCACACCCCGATGCCCGGCAGCGCCCGCAGCAGGCGGTCCGCCTCGGCCGAGCCCGCCTCGCCACACGTGGATTCCAGCTTCTCGGCGTGGCGTGCCGCGTTGACGACGGTCCTGGCCCGTACGGCCTCCGCCCCGGCCCGATGCCAGTCCCACGAGGGGATCTGCCGCCACACCTCGGGTGGCGGGATCACCGCCATCCCCTCGGGGGCCGGTCCCGGCGCGGCCTCGCCGTACCGGCGGACGAGCCACCGCCAGGCCCGCCAGGCCTCCCTGCCGACGACCTTCTGCTCCAGCACGGCCGGCACCAGCGCCTCGAAGACCCGTGCGGATCGCCCGATGCGCAACCCGGGATGACGGGCGGCGGCTCGGGCGACGACCATCGCACGCCGTGCCTGCTCGGTCTCGCCGAGACGGGCCCGCCGGGCGAGGTCGGTCAGCAGACCGGCGAACCCGGACACGTCGTCGTCCGCGCCGAGAAGCCCCGGCAGCGTCTCCAGCGCCCACTCCGCTCCGGGGCCCCAGGCCCGGGCGCGGACCTCTCCGACTCCGTCCACCGTGGTGATCCGCAGCGTGGCGGGGCCGTCGGGGGTCCGGGTCGTACGCCAGACGGCGCCGTCCGGAGTGCGCCGCCAGGTGGGATCGGAGCCCCCGTGCCGGTGGGGCGCCAGCGTGAGCGCCACGTCGACCGGCGCGTCCGGCCGCCACCCGCGTTCGGACGACCGTGGCGGGGCGGACGCCGACACGGAAAAGAGATCGGACACGAATGATCACATATCGCTGGAGAACCTGATTGACGTGTCCGATATTACGGACCTGGGCCAGATCCGGACGCCGCCGCGGAGTTCGTTGCCCGCCTCGACGACTGCCTCGTCACCCACGATCGCGTCCTCGACCACGACACCCGGGCCGATCCTGGCGCCACGCCCCACCACAGATCGCGACACCTTCGCCTCCTCGGCGATCTCGGCGCCGTCCATCACCACGCTCCCGTCGACCACCGCACCGGACGCGACGAGCACGCCGCCCCCGATCGTCGAGCCGCCCGCGACCTGGGCGTCCGGGGCGATGACCGCCCCCTCGCCGATGAGCGCGGGCACTCCCTGGACGGGCAGCGCGGGAGACCGCACCCGGCCGAGGGTGAGGTCGCAGCAGCACTGGACGAAAGCGGCCGGGGTCCCCACGTCGAGCCAGTAGGCCGGGTCCACGTGCCCGATGATCGGCACGGACTCGGCCAGGAACTTCGGGAACAGCTCGTATTCCACCGAGACCGGCCGGCCGGCCGGGATCTCGTCGATGACGCCGCGGCGGAATATGTAGCAGCCCGCGTTGACCTGGTCGGTGATCGGAGTCGGCGACTTCTCGATGAACGCCTTGACCCGGCCGTCGGCCTCGGTCAGCACAGAGCCGTACCTGCGCGGGTCCTCCACCGTGGTGAGATGCAGCGTCACGACGGCGTCGGCCTTCTCGTGCGCCGCGATCTGGGCCGTCATGTCGTGGCCCGAGATGATGTCCCCGTTGAGGATGAAGACCGGGTCGTCCGGCCCCGAACGCAGCGCCGCCGACGCGTTGCGTATCGCGCCTCCGGTGCCGAGCGGCACGTCCTCGGTCACGTACGTGATCTCCAGCCCGAGTCGGTCGCCGTCGCCGAAACTTTCAGCGAACATCTCCGCGCGATAGGCCGTGGCGAACACCACGTGCCGCACCCCGGCGGCGGCTGCGCGCGCGAGCTGATGCTCCAGCAGCGGCACCCCGGCGGTGGGCAGGAGAGGTTTGGGAATCGACATCGTCAACGGGCGCAGGCGCGTTCCCTGACCACCGACGAGGAGGATCGCCTCAAGCGATCGCGAACTGGAGTCACCCATAGCCCGGCAGACTAGTGCCTCGGCCGCCAAGGTTTGTCCGAACGGCGCGGTGTCCAGGGTGGTGCATCGCAAGGCGGAGGAGGAGCCCATAGCGGAGCTATGGGCGACGATCCCGGGCCCCGCGGAAATTCCGAGCCTGCGAGGAATTTTCGTGGGTGGGGCGACAACGCGGCGAGGTGCCGCCCTGGACGACGCGACAGGGCAAAGATTGGTGGCCGAGGCACTGAGCTCAGCTGTTCATCGCGTGACGATATGACGCGAGATGGGCCTCTGCGGACAGCCGCCAGGTGAACTCCCGGGCCCGGCCGACCCCCGCCGCCGACAGCGCCGCCCGCCGTTTCGGCGACTCGAGCAGCGCGCGCAGCGCGGCGGCGACGCTCTCGGCGTCCGGCTCCGTGTAGGCGACCGCGTCGCCGCCCACCTCGGGAAGTGAGCCCCGGTGGGTGGTCAGCACCGGCGCGCCGCACGCCATCGCCTCCAGCACCGGCAGCCCGAACCCCTCGCTGCGCGAAGGGAACGCGACCACGAGCGCGCCCCCGAGGAAGCCCGGCAGATCCGCGAAGGGGAGATATCCGGGCCGGACGATCCTGATCCTGGACGGCAGGCCGGCCAGCGCCGCCTCGACCTCGCCGTCCCAGCCCGGCCCGCCGGCGAGCACCAGGGCCGGCGGCGCCGGCAGGTGCTCCACCGCCTCGGCGAAGCCGCGGATCAGGTTCGGCACGTTCTTGCGCGGCTCCAGCGCGCCCAGATAGGCGACGTACGGATGACCGTGCAGGCCGATCCGGTCGGCGACCTGTCGGATCTCGCGTTCGCCGGGCGGGTGGAACAGCGTCGGATCCACGCCGTGATACGCGACGTCGATCCTGGCCGGGTCGGCCCCCAGCACCCGGACGAGCTCGTCCCGCGTGGCCTTGGACGGCACGATGAGCCGGTCGGCCCGCCGTACGGCGGTGCGCGTGGCCGAGCGGAAGAACGACGCCCTGGCCGTGTCGTGCTGCTCCGGCTCGGTGAAGCAGGCCACGTCGTGGATGGTGGCCACGACCCGCAGGCCGGAGCGCAGCGGGATCGAGTAGTACGGGGCGTGGATCACGTCGGCCCCGGCGCGCTGGGCGAGGACGGGCAGGCCGAACTGCTCCCACGCCAGGCGCTTGCCCCGGTTGGTGATGGCGACCGGGCCGGCCAGGATCCGTGCGGTCGGGGCGAGTTTGCCGTACCGCTCGGCGTCCGCGCGCTGGCACACCACGGCGAGGTCGGCGCCGACCTCGTGCAGGGCGGCGACCAGTCCGTCGACGTACCGGATCAGCGCGCCGCGATCGGCGGGAACCGCCGCGGCGTCGACGAGCACTCGGGGTGTCAACCAGATCGCTCCCCTCGGCGAGCCCCGGCGGCGGGAGCGGGCCCCCGCCCGGACTCATTGGTCCGGCGGTCATCCGGCGAGGGCGGCCGGGGCCGTGCCGACTACTCCCCCATGAGCCCCCGGTGATCCTTCAGCTCATCCTTCAGCTCACCGGGCGATCACGGAGAGTCCTCCCGCGGTCACCCTTCACCTTCACTCTCTTCCCGGAAGTCCCCCGAACCGTGGCGGGAATCACCTGCGGGACCGGCCGAGAATTTCGGAACCCATCCCTATTACGCGGAAATGCCAGGCGAACGCGCGATTTGTACGGAATATCAGTGCTGCTTGGCGTTCTCGGTAGCGCCGGAGGAAGAGACGGCGCGCCGCGAGACGAGGCCGGCCAGGGCCGCGCAGACCAGGTCGCCGACCGACACGATCAGCCGGGAGCAGAGCACGGCGGCGGTGGCCGCGCCCTGATCGAGCACGGGGGCCAGCGCGGCGAACATGGCGACCTCCCGGACGCCCACGCCGGCCGGCGCGATCACCGCCAGGAAGCCCAGGCACCAGGCCAGCGCGAACGCCCCGAAGCTCAGGATCACCGCCGTCGTCCCGGTGCCCCCGAGGCCACGCACGATGAGGGCGAGGTGCACGCCGTACGCCGCCCAGCCGGCCAGCGCCCAGCCCGCGGAGACGAGCACCCCGCGACGGGTGAGCGGCCGTTCGAGCGGCGGCCGCCGCAGCCTGCGCAGCCCGAAGCCGATCACGCCGTTGACGACCGCCGGATGCAGCGCGGCGACCAGCACCGGGATGAGCAGCAGAAGCCAGGCGAACCGGGCCACGGACTCCCCGGCCAACACGGGCAACGTGACGGCCGCCACCAGCAGCCCGCTCGCCAGATAGACCGGATAGGTCAGGAAGAACGCGGCGGCGCTGCGCGATCTGGGAATACCGTGATCACGCCCCATCTCCATCTGGGCGAGCACGGGCCACAGCGACCCGGGGATGTACTTGCCGAGTTGACCGACAAAAAAGATCTTGGCGGCGTCCGGGAACGCCAGCGGCGATCCGAGGTCGGCCAGCAGCGCGCGCCACATCATCATCCCCGCGACGAGCGCGCCGAGCACGGCCGCGAGCGACCCGGCGAGCCCCGGCCACGACAGCCGGGCGAACCCGTCGGAGACCTCGGCCCACCGCCCGGCGATCGCCCATGCGCCGAACCCGAGTGCGACGAGCAGGAACAGCACGCGGACCACCCTGCGTACGCTCGTCCGGCCGCTCGACGCCGTGGCGGGCCCACGCCCCTCCCCCGGTTCGCCGAGCGTCACGGCGTGCGTACCGGCTCGGGCGGCTGTGGGAGCGCGGCGCCGAGCGGCCGCCGCGGCGTCTTGGTGGCGACCCAGAGGTACGTCGGCACAACGGGCAGGAGGGCGTGCAGCGCGGCGCGCGGCGTCCGCGCCAGGGTCTCCCGTACGGCACGGCCCACCGGCCCGGGGAACAGCTCGCCCCCGGCGAACCGCTCCGGCGAGGCGAGCACGGGGAAGGTGTAGTCCCACACGTGGAAGGCCTCCAGCATCCGCCGCAGACCGCGACGGGTGCGGAACCGCTCGTAGTAGTGGTCGGCCCGGCCGAACGCCCTGACGTACCGGTCGGCGGCAGCGGGCGGCAGATAGGACAGGAAGGGCAGCTTGTAGTGCGGCTCCATGACGCCGAGCCGGTTGCCGAGCCCGAGATAGAGGACCCCGTCGTCGGCGAGCACCCGGTGCATGTCCCCGATCACCGCGTCCGGGTCGACCACGTGCTCGTAGATGTGGTTGAAGACGAGCACGTCGAGCGACCCGTCCGGGAACGGCAGCGTGCCGCCGTCGGCGCAGACGAACCCGACCCGCGCGCCGAACCGGTCGGCCGCCTTCCGCAGCCCGGGCACGTCGATGTCCACACCGAGGGTGCGGGCCGCGCCGGCGCGGGCGAGCTCGTCGGCGATGAACCCGGCCGAGCAGCCCACGTCACCGACGGTGAGCCCGGCGAGGATCTCACCGGGATCGGCGTTCTCCCTGCCCAGGAAGTGCGCGAGCACGGCGATGATCTTCGCGGCCTTCCTGCGGCGCTTGTCCTCGTCGAGCATCGCGGCCTGGAACTCGGAGTATTCGAGCTGGGCCGCCCGCTGTGCGCTCACGACCGATCACCGCCACGACGCCCGCGATCAGGGTTCCGTTCCACGGTGCCCAACAGTACCTTCGCCCGGCCCGCCCGGCGCGCGATCCGCCGGGCCGGTGAGATCACGCGAGAAGCGTGTCCAAATAGGCGCTCCAGTAGGGCTCGGGGTCGACCGGCCGGACGCCGGCGCGCAGCCGTTCCGGCATGCCGGGCTCGTAGAACCGCTTGAGCGCCTCGGCCAGCGCGCCCACCGAGTCGGGCTCCACCAGCAGGCCGTCGACGCCGTCTGACACGTTGTCGGCCAGCGCGCCGACCCGGGTCGCGATCACCGGCACGCCGTGCTCGTGGCCGAGCCACACGTTCTGGCTCGCGGTCGCCGAGCGGTACGGCAGCACGAGGGCGTCGACCCCGGCGAACAGGCCGGGCACGTCCTCGGCCGCGACGTACCCCGGCCGCAGCTCGACCCGTTCCGTCAGGCCCAGCTCGGCGACGAGCGCCCGGGTCTCCTCCAGCCCGCCCCAGAACTCCCCGGCCACGGTCAGGCCCACGTCCGGCAGCTGGGCCAGTGCCCGCAGCAGCAGGTCGAGGCCCTTGTAGGGGCGGACGATGCCGAAGAACAGCAGCCTGCCGTACGGCTCACGTCCGCCGGCTGCGGCCGGGCTACGTGCGGGCAGGTGCGGCGGCAGCGCGGCCACCCGCACCGGCGTGCCGGTGAGCTCGCGGGCGACGCCCGCCTGCTGCTCCGAGTGCACGAGCACCCCGCCGGCCCGCCGCAGCAGGGCCCTCATCAACGGCACGTCGTACGGCTTGCGCTCGTGCGGCAGCACGTTGTGACACAGCGCGATGACCGGGGCGCGTCCGCGCAGGCCGTACAGAATGCCCAGGTAGGCGGGCACCTGCACGGGGCTGAGCACGGCGGGGACGACGAGGTCGGCAGCGCGCAGCCGCCTGCCGCAGCGGACCCAGCCGTCCGGCCGCCGCCAGTCGAGGTCGCGGCGGGTATGCGGGTACGGCTCGCCCTCCGGGCTGTCGATCGTCTGCTGCCCGGGATAGAGGAACGCCGGATACTGCGCACGCCACGACTCGATCACCACGTCGTGGCCCCGGGCGCTCAGCCGGTGGGCGAGCTCGGTCGTGTGCTGCGCCCCGCCGCCCTTGTAGGGATGGGTGGGGCCGACGATCGAGATCTTCACGCGCGGCCCGCCTAATGGTCTCTGGACCGGACGATCAGGTCGGCCAGCAGCGCCATCGAGCCGATGATCAGTCCGCTGACGAACATCGTCACCGTGTTCTGCGCCAGGGAGAACGGGTCCTTGATCATGTCCCAGGTCAGCCCCTTCACCACGGCGATGACGACCAGCCAGATGGCGGGCGGCATGAGCACCTTGAGCGGGTTGAAGTACATGATCATCCGCAGCACCTGCAGGATGTAGCGGTAGGCGTCGGAGACGAAGCTGAACTTCGACTTCCCGGCCCGCTTGGCGTACTCGATCGGCAGGTAGTAGACGTCGTGCTGGTTCGACAGGAACGCCAGCGTAATCGTCGTCACACAGGAGAAGCCCGGAGGCAGCAGCCGCAGGTACGGCTTCGCCACCGACTTGCGGAAGGCCCGCAGGCCCGAGTTGAGGTCGGGGATCTTCTGTCCGGCCAGATGCTCGGCGACCTTGCGGATGAACCACTTGGCCGGCACCCGCAGGACCTTGTGCGACCCCTCCTCGCTGGTGCGCGCCCCGACGACCTGGTCGATCGTCGAGTCCTTCTCCAGGAGCTGGACCAGCTCGGGGATGCGCTCGTTCGGATACGTCATGTCGGCGTCGGTCCACACGACGATCTCGCCGCGGGCCTCCTGGGTGCCGATCCTGCGCACCGTGCCGGATCCGCCGTTGCGGTGGAACGCCTTGACCCGCATGTGCGGGAACCGCGGCGCAGCCTCGCGGAGCCGCGCCAGGGTCTCGTCCGTGGAGCAGTCGTCCACGGCCAGCAGTTCGTAGGTGTAACCGCTGTCGTCCATCGCCGCGCAGATGCGCTCGACCTCGTCGATCACGTGGTCCTGCTCGTTGTAGCACGGCAGGACGATCGTCACGTACGGATTCTCGACGTCAGACACGGCGCTTCCAGAGGTCTTGGGCGGGCTCACGTCCGGTTAATGTACTCTTCCCCGTCAAACCGCGGCCTCACTTCGCAGCGGCTTCGTTACTCCTGAGCCTCACTTCAGCTTCCTGTAACGCAACTGCTGGAACCAGTGTCGGGTTGGTTGCTCGGACCCGCCACCCCTCACCTCACCGCGTCCATGTTTGCGAGACCCTGCCGACGCCGATCACGCCCGGCATCCCGTCGAATGCCGCTTCGCTCAACCCCGCCGCGACCAGGAGCCTCCGGTGCGCCCGCGCCCAGCGGGCGGCCCAGGCAGCGACCCGCTCACTCAGTCGCGGTCCGCTCTCCGGATCGGCGCCGAACGACAGTTCCGCACTCCGCGAAGCCTCCGGCTGCATGAAGCTACTTTACTGATGCCCTCTCAGCTCTTGCTGTCGGTTCCTTTGGGTGGTCGGGTGACCATGCGAAGCTTTATTAGTCGTACCGGCCAGGAGCAAGCGGCGCAGCCTGAGCTGTTCGCTGCCCTGCGGCCGCCCGAGCTCCCAACGGGTGCTCTTGCCTAACTCTGCTGAAATCCTGCCCACTTCGGCCAGCCGTGGCCTCCCCATCGCAGGTTTCAAAGGCCTCCGCCCCTTCCTCCCCGGACAAGAAAACCGAAAGTCGCCCGGTCTGGGGCCACGGGCCGGTCCGATCTTGACCCAAGATATCCACAGCCTCGCGTCTCCCCGTGTCGCACCCTGCGGCGCGTAGTAAATATCTCTCCTGATCCGACGTTCCATCTTCCGGATCCACCATTTCCGACATTACGCGCATTCGTTGTGATCGGCATTTATCTCTCATAATTACTTTCAATTAGTCACCGGAAACTATTGCTATTCTCTGGCTAGCCGTGAGACTATTAGTACAGATTTTCGATACGAAGCGCTCTCGAGGGAAGCCGAGAAGCGGGAAGGGGGATGCGTGGAGCCGGCAGAGCTGACCAAGCCGTTTGGATTGTTCGATCCGGATTCGCCGCGTCCCCGGGATCGGTCGCTGCTGGGTCCTGGGTGGTGGGCTGCGTTTCGGGCCGAGGCGTCGGCGCGTGCGGCCGCCCGTTCCTCCGGTGGTCGGGGAAGTGCTGCGTCGTGGTCTGGTTGGCCCGATTGGCTTGCCACTGTTCCCACTCGGTCCCCCGATCGTACGTTCCAGGATGGTGTGTCTGCGGACCGGGTGGCGGATGCCCGCTCCGTCGATGCCGCCTCCGCTGGTACAGCTTCTACGGCCGACGTTCCCCAGGCGCGCATCGACGATCGTGACGACGCCCGCCGGCGGCATATCTCGGAGCCTGCGGATGCCCCTTCCGGTGGCTCCTCGGATGATGCTTCAAGCGGTTCGACGGTCGGTTCTACGGATGATGCTCCGGGCGGCTCGTCGAACGGTTTCTCGGCGGGTTCTTCAAGTGATCCCTCAGGTGATGCTTCGGGTGATTCGGGGGACGGACTGGGTGGTGGTTGTGCGGCGGGTTCCGCGGACGGGTCGTTGTCGTGGCCGTTGGTGAGCCAGGTCCGCGAGAGTGCGCTGGCGCTGGCGTTGACAGCGGTTCCGGACTCACCGGAGGTGTGTCTGGCCCAGCTGGAAGAACTGGCGTTCGCGCGGGATCGGCTGGAGGCGGCGATCGCGGGGCGGGCGCAGCGGGTGCACGCGGCCGGGACCGCCCGCCAGGCCGGGCATGCCTCGACTCGGACGTGGCTGCGGTCGGTGTGCGGGATGAGCCGCCGGACGGCCTACCGCACCGTGGCCCTGGGCATAGAGCTGGCCCGCCTGCCCGAGGTAGGAGCCCGGTTCGCCGCCGGGAATCTGACCGAGGCCGTGGTGGCGGCGATCTGCGCGGCCACCACCGGGTTGAGCGACGAGGACGCGGCCAAAGCCGAGACGATTCTGCTGGAGCTGGCCGATTCCGCCGGACCGGAGGAAATCGCCAAGGCGGGGCGGTATCTGCGGGCGGTGCTGGACCCCGACGGAGAGCTCAACGACGCCGACGCCGATTACGACGCGCGGTTTCTGCTGCTGCGAGAGACCGACACCGGCGGGGTGGAGGGAGAGTTCCACCTGCCGCGAGAGGCCGCCGCCCGGCTACGGGCCGTGCTGGACGCCTATGCCAAACCCAAGGCCCACGGTGATGACCGGCCGCAGCGGGTCCGCAACGCCGACGCGCTGATCGCGCTACTGGAGCAGCAGATCACCACCGAACTCCTGGTGTTGATCAACGCCGAATCCCTCCCCGACGACGCCACCCACCACAGTGCTCCCCCGGGAGACTCCGCTCCCGACGACACCACACCGGACGACACCGCGCCTGCTGGCGCGGCCCGGAATGACGGCCCGGAGCGTGGCTCCGGCACGGGGGCTGGTCTGGGAGCCCGAGGGGACGCCAGTGCGGACCTCGGTCCTGCCCCCGTTCCCGAGCCCGCTCCCGAGCCCGCTCCCGAGTCCGGCCACGGGGACGGCGCCGACCCAGATGATGTCCCCGCCCCCGGGGAGACCACGCTCGACGACACCACACCCGGTGACACCAGGCCTGGTGACGCTGCCCGGAACGACCGGCAGAGCTTGCCACGGGAGACCGACGCAGATCCAGGCGCTCCCGGCAACGCCTCTGGAGACGGTCCCAGCGAGGGTGATCCCAGTAGGGGCGTCCCCAGTAGAGGTGATCTCAGCGGCAATCCCGGTCAGGACGATCCGGCTGAGAGCCATCGCCCCGGCCGCACCGATCGGCCCGCCGACCACGGACGCAGAGACCGCAAGGACAGGGACCGTGCGGACAGAAACCGTGAGGGCAGGGACCATGAGCGCTTGGCCTTCGGGGGCATGGACTTCGGGGGCATGGACTTCGGGGGCATGGACCCCACCGGACGCATGGACTTCGGAGATACGGGCCTCGGGGACAGGGACTGGCGGTGGCAGACCGCGTTGCGGACCTTGCCCGGGTTGCTGCTGTCCACCGGACACCTGCTGCCGATCACCGACATCCACCGCCTGGCCTGCACCTCCACCCTGGTCCGCCTGGTGATGAACGCCGAGGGCGAGGTCCTGGACATGGGCCGCAAGGCCCGCCTGGCCACCCCCGCCCAACGCCGCGCCATCGCCGCCCGCTACGACACCTGCATGGTCGACGGCTGCCCCCTCCCGGTGAGCATGTGTCAGGTCGACCACCTCGACAACTGGAGCGACGGCGGCCGCACCGACCTGGCCAAACTCGGGCCAATGTGCCAATACCACAACCGCGACCGCTACCGGAACCCCGGCCACTACAAACGCCGCCAGACCGGCCCCGACCGCTGGGCCTTCACCTACACCGGCCCCTCACCCACCAGAAAACGCTAACGCATGTAGCTCATCCGGCGCCATGGTCAGCCTGGTCACCCCGTTCATCTTGGCTCATCGTGGCCCGCCAGGGGCTGGCGTCCCGCACCACCTTTGCCACCCCTGGCAGTTCTGTGAACGTCTTCTCGATCCGAGAGAAGTCCCAGGTTCCGGTGAACTTGACGTGGAACGCCTCCGACATTCGTGAACTGTCGGCGTATCTGCGGCTGTCCAGCCACTGCGCATGACGTACGACCACCAGCGCGTGCTTCGCGTCCTCGAAATAGATGGTGCCGACGCCTGGGAGTGCGCGGATCCGGTCGAGGACGATCTGCTTTTCCTCTTCACTCGCCCTGCCGCGAACCTCACAGTTGCCGGAAAAGGCCGCACTCTCGGGACACAACCTGATCGAAATGTCAGACTTTCCCCACCAGAAGTCGTCCCGGAATGATTCCATAGCGGCGACTCCCGGCACCCCCAGCATCTGGCGGAGTGCGCGCCGCCAATCGCCACGGGCGAGGGTGCCACCGTACGTACCGGACATCATGCCTGCGGTGAGCGCATAACCGACGCTGAAATCCTGCCGGGCGATGGCGAGGGCCTCTTCTGGCGTCATGCGCCGGTACTCGCCGATCTCGGGCATGTTCGCGAGCAGCCGTTCAACATCATGCCTCTGCTCCTCGGTGGCCGCCACGCCTCCACACGGCTCCGCTCTCCAGGTAAGGCGGCACAGGTGCACCAGGAAGGTGCCCGTCTGGGGCCAGGGGCCGTCCGGGGGCGGCAACGGTTGGCGGGAGTTCTCATAAAGACGCCAGCCGCCCACGCCAAGCCCGGCGACCAGCGCGACCGACAACCCCGTTACGACCAGGAGCCTCCGGTGCGCCCGCGCCCAGCCTGCGGCCCGGTCACTCTGTCGCGGCCCATCGTCGGACTCGGTGCCGAATGACAATTCCTCACTCTGTGAAGATTCCGGCTGCATGAGGCGACTTTACTCATACCCGATGTCTCACCAAGGAGCATCAGATCCGATAAATCCCCCAGCAGGCAGGGCTCGGACCGGCACCTGCGTGTCCGACAGCCCGAACTCCAGGTGGGGATCCGAAGTCGTCAGCCGATCTGGCGGTCACGGCCCGCGAGATAGCCGGTTACGAGCTGGCACAGCATGAGCAGCGGCATGAGGGCCAGTGGCCACTGCCAGCCGCCGGTGTACTGGTAGAGCACCCCGACCAGGACGGGGCCGGGGATCGACAGCACATAGCCGACGCTCTGCGCGAAGGCAGACAACCGGATCACACGGAGAACACCGAGAGGTGCCCCGTCTGGGGCCAGGGGCCGTCCGGAGGTGGCAGCACCCGGTGGTGGTCCGTGTAGAGGCCACTGCCACCCGCACCGGCAAGCAGCAGGACCGACACCCCCACCATCACCAGGGCAAGCTTCCAGCGTGCCCGCATCCGGCCCGTGACCCGTTCACCCCGCCGTGCTCGGCCCTCCGGATCGACGTCGAGCGACAGTTCCTCACGCCGCGGAGCTTCCGGAGCGGAGTGGCTCCCATACACGGTCAGGTCGCGCAGATGTTCGTCTCGGCCGTCACCGCGTTGTCCCCGACCTGGATCGGCGTCTTGACGCCGTCCCAGTCGGCGCCGATGACGAGCTGGATGATCGGGCCCGGCACCTTGCCCTTCGGCGCGTCGGCAGGGGGGGTCGCGGGTGTAAAGGGGGTCACCGTGCCGGCGACGACCTTCCCGGTCTCGGGAGCGACCTGACCGGTTTCCTTTCCGATGCGCACCCGGACCTTCCCGGTGAGGACCTTGGCGTAGTCCCAGCCCTGCCCGGTGTACTGGATCTTCGTCTTGGGCTGATCGGTGTTGTCCGGCCGGCGCGCGTCGCCGACACCGACGACCTTGAAGCCCTGGGCGGCCAGCTCCTCGGCCACCTCCCGTGCCTTCCCGTTCTCGTTGGTGCCGTTGAACACCTGCACCTTGACCTGCTGCGGCTTGGTGATGGCCGGTCCCTTGGGCTTCGCGCCGGGCGAGGCGGCCGCGCCGGCCGGGCTCGGGGACGCCGTCGGGCTCACCTCGGTGTCGTTCCTGATCGCACTGAACAGGTTGTCCGCGTCCGGCTGCTTCCACACGACCCGGGCCTTGGGGTTCGCCGGGTCGGGGATCCACGGCACGGTGGTGGCCTTGAAGCCCTTGGCGGTGAGCTTCGAGGCACTCTGCGCGATCTGGATGAGCGTGTCGGTGTTGAGGTCGTCGTCCATGGTCACGGACTGGGCCGTCGCCTCGATGAACGCCGTCAGCTTGCCCATATCGGTCAGCAGGGCCTTGCTGGTCGCCTTCTTCACCACCTGGGAGATGAAGACCTGCTGGCGCTTGATCCGGCCGATGTCGCTGCCGTCGCCGATGCCGTGCCTGAGCCGTACGTAGCCGAGGGCGGCCTCGCCGCGTACCACCTGGCGCCCCGCGGGCAGGTTCAGCTTCGACTTCTTGTCGTTCACCGCGTGGGGCAGGCAGATCTCGATGCCGCCGAGGGCGTTCACGATGTTCTTGAAGCCGGTGAAGTCGACCTTCACGAAGTGGTCGATGCGGATCTTCGTGAGCTCCTCGATGGTCCGCCGGGTGCAGATCATCCCGCCCTCGGAGAACGCCGAGTTGATCATGCCGACGTGCTGTGGGTTGATCGCACCGGTCTTCGGGTTCTTGCAGGCGGGGATCATCACCGTCGAGTCGCGGGGGAAGCTGAGCAGCGTCGCGGAGTCCCGGTCGGGGGACACGTGCAGGAGCATGATCGTGTCGGTGCGCTCGCCGTCGTTGACCAGGTACTGTCCGTACTTCTTGTTGTCCCCGGTCCGGGTGTCCGACCCGACCAGCAGCACGTTGATCGCGCCCTTCTGGTTCTCGGGACGGTTCTTGTCGAGCTCGTCGGTGGACTTCTCCCGGCTGATCAGGCCCAGCGTGCTGCGATAGGTCTTGTACGCGGTGAGCGTGCCGATGACCAGCACGCTGGTCATGACGATGCTGACCCAGCCCCACAGGCCCGGCCCGCGCCGTGCGCCGCCGCTTCCGCCTCCTTCGTCGTCGCCGGAGGATCCTCCGCCGCCGCCGCGGCGGCCACGGCGGCCGGAGCCGCCGGGATCGTCGACGGGCGGGCCGTAGCCGCCGCCGTCCGCCGCCTGGAAGGCCGCGGCGGATTCCTCCTCGCCGCCCCTGCGCCCGCGACGTCGTCTCGGCCGATCCTCCTCGTAGAAGTCGTCGCCGTCGGCGAGTTCCGCCTGCGTCGGTGGTGCGTAGGCCCGGGCGTCCTCACCGGTCGGGTGGCCGCCGCGCCGCCGCCCGCGAGGGGCCGCGTAGTCCTCCCGGCCGCCGTAGGAGTCCCCGCCGCCGTAGGAATCCCCATAGGACGCCGCGTGGGCGTCGCCGTAGGAGGCCGGGGCGTTGCCGTACGGATCGTCGCCGTACGAATCGCCGTACGAGCCCTCATAGGAGGACTCGTCCCGATGGCGCCGACGGCCACGCCCGCCGCTCACGGCGCCGGAACGGCCGTGCGAGGCTGAACCACCACCCCGCGCGCCGCCGCCGTACGCCCCGGAGTCCTGCGGCCCCCAGACCTTCTGGTCCGCCGGAACGGACGCGCTCTGCTGGTTGCGGGTGGAGGCACGGCGACGCTCGCTCATCGGACGGCCCTCGTCACACGATCGGGTGGAGGCACAGGCGAACGATCGGAGGTGCTACTGATCCGCTCGCGCACGTGTCCTCCTTGCTTGGCGATCACCCGTCGCGCTCACGAGATTAGGTCACGGAGGCGAGTCGAGGCGCCTTGATTGATGGGATCGGAGCCGTGACCACTCTCGTGCGATCACTCTGCGAGGTCCCGGACGACCCAGCGGCAGATCATACTAAAACTGGGACATTTTGCGGTACGGCTCTGACATCTACTTTACTTGCGCTTTACCGGACTCCTGGTCGGAACGACCCCCCGGACCGGCGTCGGGACCGGCGTGAACGCGGGCGCGTACGCCCACGGCCAGGGCCGCCGCGAGGCAGGCCAGCGGGGCCGCGGGCAGCACGTACCGGTAGTCGAACTGCGCCGTGGCCGCGGGAACGACCAGCAGGACCCACGCGGCCGCCCAGGCCACGCCCCACGGCGTCCCCGTCCCATCCGGGAGACGCGGGAGCCGACGGAGACGCCGGACCAGCGGAACCAGCGGCAGCAGGAGCACGGCGAGCAGCACCGCCCCCGGCAGGAACGCCACCTGCTGGTAGGACCGCATCCAGCCGGCGTACGGCTCGGCGATCCGCACCGTGATCGGGCCCTGCTCGTATCGCTCCGCGAACTCCTTCCCCACGATCGCCGGCTGCCGGGTGGGTGGTGGGGGCGTGGCCGCGGGAAACTCGTAATGTCCGTAGGTTTCCGCGTCCGGGTAGACGTGCCGCCGCCAGGTGAACGTCCGTCCCAGCTCGGTCAGCGTCGCCGCCGCGTAGTCGAGCGGCTGGCTCCGGATCGCGAGCCAGGCGAACCTCCCGGCCAGCGCGTCGGTCTCCTCGGTGAACGTGATGCCGGGCAGCCGGACCACGGGCGAGTCTTCGCTCCAGACGTACTCCTGCATGGTCGGACGCTCGACCGCAGGCCGGGGATCGCACAGCACGGCCAAGTCGGCGCTCGGCCGCATGATCGAGCAGTCGGCGAACACCATCGTCCGCGCGTAGAGGAAGACCCCGTTCGCCCCGACCAGGCCCACCCGATGATGTGCCGCATAGAACCAGCCCAGGTACGCCGCCAGCGGCATGAGCGCGGCCAGCAGGAACGCCCCCACACGCCGCCGCACGCCTTGCCGCGCGTCCCGTCGTGCCGCTCGCGCGCGGCCGAAGCCGTACCGGACCAGGAAGAACGAGAAGACCGCGATGAGCGGGAGGCCGACGGTCCTGGTCAGCGTCGCGGCGGCCAGGACCAGGCCGAGGGCGACCGCCGTCCGCGTGGACGGCGGTCGGCGCAGCGCGAGGCAGGCGGCGGCCACGACGAGGAACGTGAACAGCGTGTCGGAGACGAGCAGGTGCTCCATCTCGATCTGGTACGCGTCGAGCAGGACGGGGGCCGCGGCGAGGGCGGCGAGCGGGACCATCAGCCGGGTGCGACCGCACCGCCGCAGGACGGTGGCGTAGATCATGACGCCGGCGAGCAGCCCGAGCGCGTGCTGGACGAACGTCACCACGGCGAAGCTGTGGAACGGCTCGAACAGGCGCAGGAACATCGAGTAGCCGGCCGGCCGGACGAGGTCGGGCCTCGGCCGCATCGCGGTCACCACGTATGTATAGGAGTCGGGGAACCACAGCGCGGGCCGGTACCCGAGCACGGTCACGATCCGCAGGACCGCGCCCAGTCCGAAAACCCCCAGAAACCACCCGTGCCGACGGGCCAAGACCGTCACCCGCAACTCCGGCCCCCATGCTTGTCCTGGGCGTACGCTACCGGACCGTGCGGGGGACACGTTTGATCGATTTGAGTGCGCGGAGAGAGAAGGTGTCAGGGCAGGCGGTTACGCTCGGCGTCATCGCGACCGACCGATCTCCGCACCGACAGACGGCCCGGCCCTCGGCGGGCCACGTGCTCGCCGTCGGGTCCGCCGTGCCCGTGCTCGTCCTCAGCGGGTGGCTGCTCGCCGGGCTGCCACTGCTGCTGCTCGGCTGGTTCCGGCCGCTGCCGATGCTGGTGGCCGGGGGCGGACTGGCCGTGCTGCTGTGCCGGTACGGCCTGCGCTGGTACGGCCTGCGCCAGTCGGGCGAGACGATCTCGGCGACGGCCGGGCAGACGGCGGCCGTGCTGGCCATCGCCGTCGCCTCCGGCGTCTTCAACGGGATCTTCCGCGGGGAGCAGCTGCTGGTCCGACGTGATCCGGGCACCTACGCGGAGTACGCCATCTGGCTGGCACGGCACGGCTCGCTGCCGATCCCGAGGGGAGACTTCGGCGGCCCCGACCCGGCCCTGCGGTTCGACGGCATGGGCTTCTACGACACGGACGACGGGATCCTCCCCCAGTTCATGGCCGGATCGCCGATGGTCCACGCGATCGGCGACTGGGTGGCGGGCATCCCCGGCCTGCTGCTCGTGCCGCCGGTGCTGGGCGCGCTCGCCGTGCTGACCTTCGCCGGGGCGGTGGCTCGCCTGGTCGGCGCACGCTGGGCCCCCCTGGCGGCGCTCGCGTTCGCGGTCAGCCTTCCGGTGCTCTACACCTCCAGGACCACCTTCAGCGAGATCCCGTCGCTGATCCTCATCTTCGGCGGGCTGAGCCTGTGGGCCGACGCCTGGCGCCGGGCCCGATCTGATCAGACACCGCCTGCTCAGACACGGACAGATCAGACACGGTCTGCTCAGGTGTCCGCCGCGCTCGCCGGGCTGGCCTTCGGGCTCTCGCTGCTCGTCCGCATCGACGGCCTGCGCGATGTGCTGCCCGTGCTGCCCTTCGCCGGGCTGCTCATCGCACTGCATCGGATCTCCCGTACCCGTGCCGGCGGCGCACCGCTCCCCGCGGGCGTGGCCGGACGGCTCGGCGTGCCGCTGCTGGGCGGGCTCGCCGTCGGCGCGCTCTGGGGCCTCACGGCCTGCTACGCCCTCGCCCGGCCGTACGCCGAATATCTCTCCGGCTCGCTCAACCCCCTGCTGGGCATCTGCGCCGCCGTGCTGGTGCTCACGGCGGCGGGTACGGCTCTCGCGCCGCGGCTCGCGGCGGCCCGGCTCTCGCGCGGCGGCCCAGCGGGATGGCCGGTGCGGCGGCTGCCGGGGGTCGCGGCCGGGCTCGTCGTGCTGGTCATGGCGGCTCTCGCCGTACGCCCCTGGGTGCAGACCGTGCGCCGGGTCCCGGACAGCCCGGAGGACGCGCTGACCGCGGAGTTCATCGAGAAGACGCAGGAGGCGAGCCGCCTGCCGCTCGACCGCACGCGCCTCTATTACGAGGACTCGCTGCACTGGCTGTTCTGGTACGTCGGGATTCCCGTGGTCGTGCTGGCCACGCTGGCGGCGGCCGTGCTCGTCCATCGCCTGGCCAGGGGGCGGGAGCTCGGCCTGCTGCTGCCTTTGGCGATCATCGGGTGGACCACGCTGACGACGCTGTGGCGGCCCGGCATCACGCCGGATCACCCCTGGGCCTCGCGGCGTCTCGTGCCCGTGGTGATCCCCGGGCTGATCCTGCTCGCCGTCTGGGGTCTGCGGTGGCTGCGTGCGCGAGCAGGGGACTCCGGGCGCCGCCGCACCGGTCCGCTGGTGGCCGCCGGGGCCGTGCTGCTCGTGGTCCCGGCCGCCGTCACGTCGATCGGCACGGCGTTCTCGCCAGTGAACCGGGGTGAGGCCGCCGCCGCTGCCGACCTGTGCGCCGCGCTCCCCCGGAACGCGTCCGTGCTGTTCGTCGAACGGGTGACCGGTGACCGCTTCGGTCAGCTCGTACGCGGGGTGTGCGGGGTGCCGGCCGCCCGGGTCGCGTTCCCGCCCGGCACGAGCCTGCCGCTGTACGCCGACGTGGCGCGGCTGATCGGCGAGGTGCGGGCCGCCGGCCGGGTCCCCGTGCTGCTCGCCGCCCAGGCGGACCAGCTGGAGCCGTACGGCACGGCCTCCCCGGTGGTGGCGCTGCGCACCCGTCAGGACGAGCGTTCCCTGGTCGATCCGCCCGACGGCACCTGGTCGCTCAACATCGACGTCTGGATGACCGTCCCACGGTGATGATCGGTACAGTCCCCGCATGCGTCCGTCGCCAGAAGATCCGCGAAGTGAGGAACTGTCGTTCGGCGCCGACTCCGGCGATGGGCCACGGCCGAGCGAGCGGGCCGCCGAGTGGGCACGGGCGCACCGGAGGCTGCTGACCGCGGTGGGACTGTCGGTGGCGCTGGTGGCCGGGTCGGGCGTGGGCGGCTGGCACCTGTACGAGAAGTCCAACCAGCCGCTGCCACCCCCGGACGGCCCCTGGCCTCAGACGGGCCGGCTGTCGGTGTATCTGTGCGGGGGCACGGACTTCGACGCCGGTTGGGAGACCTGCCGTAGCGGAGGGGCGGCCACGGCCGCCGACAGGCAGAAGATCGAGGCCGGTCTGCGGGCGATGCCGGAACTACGAGATATCCGCTTCGAGAGCCGGGAGGAAGCCCGCGCGAACCTCCGGGAGAAATCGACGGAGGGAACAGAGCCCGACCTCGTCGACATACCGGAGGCGTACCGGGCCCGCGTCGAGCCCGGGGACTGGAAGGCGCTGCGGAGCCGGATCGAGGCCCTGCCGGGGGTGTCGAACGTCTTCCTGTTCCGGGACGGCTTCTGGTGGGACAAGGCGGACATCGGAATCTCCCTCTGCCCCAAGTCGAGCAGCCTGCCCACAAACCCCTGCAAGGGGCGGGGAAGGCCGACCGAGGACGAGAAGCGGAACGTCTTCGACCGCATCAAAGCCCTGCCCGATGTCGAGACCGTCTACCTGGAGGACCCCGCGCACTACCTCAAGATGCTCCGTCACTCCTACTGGGAGGAGACCGGTTCGGCCGCGAACGACGTCGCTCATCTGCCCGAGACGTTCTACGTGAAGCTGAAGAGGCCGCCGGCGAGGGACACGATCAACAAGATCTTCGAGGGGATGCCCGGGGTGAACGACGTGAGCGATATTTCCGCATTCCGGCGCTGAACCGCCCCGGCGTCACCGCTCTCCTTCCGCTCGGCCGAACCTGAAGATCCGCTAGGTGTCACATCGGTTACGTTTAGTCCCTGGCGCGACAGGTGTTCGCCGGAACGTTAGGGTTGGTGATCGGCGGACGCGCCGTGTTCGCCCGTTGAGGGTGATGTGCCGGGCCGCCTTCGCTAGTGTCCGAACGCCGGCCGCTTCGCGCGGATCCGAGGATTCGCCGGGCCCGGCCTGCCCCTCAAAGCCCCACAGCCCGAGCCTTCCACAGATAGCTGAGCGTTTCTCTCGTGAGCGACATCCGTCATCACCCTCCGGCCCAGGTCCCGCAGTCAGACGTCAGCGCCGATGACGAAGAGGCCCCCACCGGCGTGATCAGCCGGATCACCGTGGACTCGCCCGGCCCGGCGGAGAGCGGCGATCGTCAGCGAGCGGAGCACGGCCCCGGTCAGGCGCACTCGGGCCCGGGCTCCTCCACACCCGCGAGCCACTCGGCCCACTCGGCTTACCCGGACGCCTCGACTCCCCTGGCCGCCCCGCCGTCATTGGCCGCCGCGACGCCTCCGCCTCCGTCGGCCTCCCCGGCCGAAGGTCCGGCCGGGCCGAACGCCACCGGGCAGGGACAGATCGACAAGCCGCCCCTCCCGGTACGGCGTCCGCGCAGGCGTGGCGCCGCCAGGCTCGGCGAGATGCCCGACGGGCTCACCGCGGCCCCCTCCGAGTTCGACTACTTCTCCACCTCCCGGGGCCGCCACGCCGACCCCCCGGCCTCCTCGGCTCACCCGGCCGGCACCGGGGCCTTCGGCCGGCCCGAGCCGTACGGCGACTGGGAGCGGGACGGGCCGGTGACGGAGATCCAGTCGCCGATCCAGTCGTCCCAGCTCCACGCGCCGCAGTGGCCGGACGCCGCGCCCGGGGCGGCGCCGTCCCCCGCCCAGTGGGACCCCTGGAGCCGGACCGCGGGAGGGCCGGCCGACCACGGCGGCATGGCGGGCAGGCCGGGCGGCCGGACGGGCGCGGCGGAGAACGCGTTCCCCGAGGGGGCGCCCCCGCTGCCCGCCTGGGTCCCGGCCACGAGCTGGGAGGACGACGGAGACCGCAGGGACGTCGCGGCGCTCCGGGACGTCCAGGAGGCCGCGACGGAGGTCCACGGGTTCCAGGCCTTCCCCGGGACCCCTGAGCCCGACCCCTTCGGCGGGCGGCAGAGCGCCCGTGAAGAAGGCTTCGGCCACCTCCGGACCGGCGGGTACGCGCAGGATCGACGGCCGGAGCCCGCCGGGCTCGACCACGGGCGGCAGCCCGATCCGGAGCCGGACCCCACCCCCCGGCCGTCCCGCAAGCGGCAGCGCGATCCCTACCTGGACAACGTCAAGTTCCTCCTGATCGCCCTGGTGCCGCTGGGTCACTCGCTCGTGCCGACGCTGTCGGCGAGCTCCGCACGGGCGGCGTACCTTTACATCTACGTCTTCCACATGCCGCTGTTCGTCATCATCAGCGGTTATCTGTCCAGGAACTTCTGGAACTCGAACGCCAAGACGAACAAGCTGGTCGACACGTTCCTCGTGCCGTACGTGATCGTCGAGGTGGGCTACGCCCTGCTCCGCACCGCCCTGGGCCAGAAGTGGTCTCTCACGATCATGGATCCGGCCTGGCTGAACTGGTATCTGCTGGCGCTGCTCTTCTGGCGGCTGTCCACCCCGGTGTGGAAGCGCATGCGCTATCCCGTGACCATTTCGGTGATCGTCTACCTGTTCGCGGGTTTCTCCAAGCTCAGCGGCGACTTCAGCATGGACCGGTTCTTCGGGCTCATGCCGTTCTTCGTCATCGGCCTCGTGCTCAAGCCCGAGCACTTCGACTACCTCCGGCGTCGCTGGGTGCGGGTGCTGTCCGTGCTCGTACTCATCGGGGGCGCTGCCGTGGCGATCTACCTGGTGAAGAACTACACGGTCAAGCTCGGCCCGATCTACTACAAGAACAGCTATGCGCAGTTGAAGCTGGTCTGGTGGGAGGGCATGACGCTGCGGATCGCGCTGCTGGTCGCCGCGCTCGCCCTGTCGGCGTCCGTGCTTTCGCTGGTCCCGAGGCGGGAGACGTGGTTCTCCGACCTCGGCACCCGCACGCTCTACTGCTATCTCCTCCACGGGGTGCCCGTGCTGATCGCCAAGGAGATGGGCTGGCTGAGCGTCCCCTGGCTGTACGGCCCGCTCGGGGTGGCGGCGATCGCGAGCGCCTCGTTCGCGCTGGCCATCGTGCTGTGCATGCCGATCACCCGGACCGTGTTCAAGTGGCTGCTGGAGCCGCGGCTGGTCTGGCTCTACCGCAGGCCGCGCGTGCAGCCGTCGAAGGACCAGCAGCCCCAGGGAGAGCACTCGCCGGCTCCCGACGCCCAGCGGCCGCCCCAGGCGGCTCATCCGGTCGCCGCGCCGCAGGCTCGACGCTAGTGCCCCTCCCGCCAACCTTTGCCCCGTCGCGTCGCCCAGGGCGGCACCTCGCCGCGTTGTCGTCGTCGCTCGTAGCTCCGCTACTCAGCTCCTCCTCCGCCTTGCGATGCACCGCCCTGGACACCACGCCGTCCGGGCAAACCTTGGCAGTCGCGGCACTAGATCACATGTGTGCGGGCGGGGTGGGCACCCCGCCCGCACACGTGTCGGCCACCCCCTCGGTCACCGTACGGAGGACAGCAGGCGCAGGCCCGTGACGGCCAGGCCGACCGCCTGTAGAAGAGCGCCCGCCACCTCGAACCACTCGGTGCCGGCCACGAGCCCGATCACATGCAGCGGAGGCCACGCGATGACCCCGGCGGCCGCCCAGATCGGCACCGCGCGGCTGCGGAGGAGGGCCGCCCCGAGCAGCAGCGTGCCGACCAGGTTGCCGAGCGCGAAGAGGACGAACACCCACAGGCCCCACGGGTCGCTCTGGACGCTGTCGAGGACCGCCGCGTAATCCGCGACGGGGCCGCCGCGCTCCGCCATGGCCAAGTCGGTGAATCCCGTGAAGGCGACCGCGAAGTAGCAGGTGTATCCCGCCGCCACCAGGGTCGCACCGAGGAAACCGAATCTCCGGCTCCGGTCCCCCACAAGCCTCCGGGCGCCGAGCATCGCCGGGATCATGAGCAGGCTGCCCAGCATCGCGGCGATGGTGCTGAGCCGATACAGGCCGGGATGGGCCGCCACGAGCGCGAGCGCGTTCGCCCCGGTGCTGTCGTCTCCTCCGTTACGCGTGGCCCAGGCGTAGGCGCCGTTCGCGACGACGAATCCCCATGGTCCGATGAGCAGCGCCAGCGCGAGCGCGGGGCTGCGCGGCCCGGGCGGCTCCGCCGGTGCGGACGCTCCGGAAGTCGACGCGGCGGACGGGACGGTCGTTTCCATGATTCTCCTCCAGAGGTGGGGCTGAGGGCGACGAGATCAGGCGTTGGACCGCAGCGCCGGCGCGAGTAGCGCGACGCAGACGAGGGTGAGCACGATGCCCGCGGCGGCCGCGCCGACGGCCGGGCCGGGAACGCCTTCGACGAAGAACGCCGGTACGGCGGTCAGCGCCGACAGCAGCCTGGTGACGATCACGGCCACCACCCCGGCACGGCTGCCGCGCCAGGCCGGCACGATGCCGACCAGGGTGATCAGGCCGAGCACGGCACCGGCGATCACCACCGCGACCGGCGGGTGCTCACCATCGCCGGCCGGCAGCGGGATCACGTCCATGAGAGCGAACAGGCCGGCCAGGACCAGTCCGATGATGAGGGGGACGGAGCGTCTCACGTGTTTCTCCTGAGTCGTCGGGTCGACCGGACGGCCGATATCGGCAGTGTGGGTGTGCGGCCCCCACCTGCGGATCCGCGCCGCCTCTGGTCCGGTCTCCGTACTGGCACGTATTCACTCCGGCCACGCCACGGCCTACCGTGTGGTCGTGGCACTCCCCCGCCTGCTCGCGTACGCGGCCGCGACCGTGGTGTGCGCGCTGACGAGCATCGAGGTGGTGCTGGCCGTGATCGCCGGTGACGGCACGGCCTCGGCGGCGTACCCGGCCCACACCGTGGTCGAGAACGGCACGGCGCTCGCGATCGGCACCGCGCTGGCGCTGCCCTCCGTCGTGCTCGGCGTGGTGGTCGCCGTCCGGCGACCGCGCAGCGTGGTCGGCCCGCTGCTCGTGCTGGTCGGTGCGGCGGCGGTATGGGTCACGGTCGGCGAGCTGTACACCGCGGCCTTCGCCCGGCGGCCCGGCCTGCCGCTCGCCGAGGTCTACGCCGCGCTGTCGCAGGGCGACTGGATGTTCCTTTACGTGCCGGCGGCGCTGCTCATGCTGGTCTTCCCCGACGGCCGGCTGCCCGGCCGGCGCCGGCGCTGGGTCGCCGTCGGGCTGCTGGCCGTGCCGACGCTGTTCACGCTGATCGCGGCGGCAGTCACCGACCCGTATCCGCCCCCGTTCGAGAACACGCCGCATCTGCTGCGTCCTCCGGAGGCGTACGTGCCGGTGCTGCTCACCGTGGGAGAGGCGCTGCTGCCGGTCTTCCTCGGGCTGCTGGTCACGTCGGCGTCGGCCGCGGTGATCCGTTACCGGCGGGCGGCCGACGAGGTCGGGCGGGCGCAGCTGAAGTGGTTCGCCCTCGGCGCCGGCTTCCTGCCGCTCACGCTGCTGCTGTGCTGGGCCGGCTACCTGTTCTTCGGCAGTGCCGACCTGGTGGTCGTCGGCCTGGCGGCGACGGCCGTGTCGATCCCGGTGGCGACGGCGATCGCCGTGCTGCGGCACGACCTCTACGACGTCGACAGGGCGATCAGCGCCGCCGTCACCTACACCCTGGTCACCACGATCCTGCTCGCGTTCTACACGGTCGCCGCGTTCCTCGCCGGCCTGACCGCCGGTCGCGACTCGCCGATCGCGGCGGCGGCTGCGACCGCCGTGTGCGCGGCCGCGCTGGCGCCGCTGCGCGTCCGGTTGCAGCGCCGGGTCGACCGCAGGCTCTACCCGGCACGGCAGGCGGCGCTGACCGCCATCGAGGAACTGCGCGACCGGACGTACGCAGGCGAGGCGCAGCCCGAGGAGCTGGAGGAAGTGCTGCGCGCCGCGCTGCGCGACCCGCTGCTGCGGGTCGGCTACCGGCTGCCCGGCTCGCCCGGACTGGTCGACGCGGCCGGCGACCCGGTCGACGCCGGTGACGCGCACACGGCGCCGGTACGGCTCGGCGGCCGGGAGATCGGCGCGATCGTACGCGGCAGGACGGGCAGCAGGGAACTGCTGCGCGAGGTGGCGGCCGCCGGCGCACTGCTCGTGGAGGTGGTCCGGCTGCGGATCGAGGTCAGCCTGGCCCTCGCCGAGACCGAGGCCGGCCGCACCCGGCTGCTGCACGCGGGGTACGAGGAGCGGCGGCGGCTCGAACGCGACCTGCACGACGGGGCGCAGCAGCGCCTGGTCTCCCTCGGCATGGCCATCCGGCTGGCGCAGCGCCGCCGCGGCGCCGGCGCCGACCTCGACGCGCTGATGGACGAGTGGGTGGCCGAGCTCGCCGCGGCGGTGACCGAGCTGCGGCGGATCGCGCACGGCCTGCGGCCGAGCAGCCTCGACGACGGCCTCGGCAACGCGCTGGCGATGCTGGCGAGCAAGGCCCCCGTGCCGGTGTCGCTGGACGTCTCCGCCGACGGTCTGTCCGACGACGTGGCGATGACCGCCTACTTCGTGGCGAGCGAGGCGATGACCAACGCGGTCAAGCACGCCGGCCCGGTCTCGATCGGCGTCCACGTCAGCCGTACCGGCGACCTGGTCACCGTCCGGGTGAGCGACGACGGGCCCGGCGGCGCCGAGGTGCGGCCCGGCGCGGGGCTGGCCGGTCTCGTGGACCGGGTCGAGGCCGCGGGCGGTGCGCTGCGGCTGACGAGTCCGGTCGGCGGCGGCACCCGGGTGGAGGCGGTGCTGCCGTGCGCATTGTGATCGGCGAAGACTCGGCGCTGTTCCGGGAGGGGCTGGCCCGGCTGCTCGCCGATGCCGGGCACGAGATCGTGGCCAAGGCGCAGGACGCCCCTGGGCTGATCGCCGCGGTCGAGGCCACCGACCCCGATCTGGTGATCATCGATGTGCGGATGCCGCCGGACCTCACCGACGACGGCGCCCGGGCGGCCAGGCTGATCCGCGACGGCCACCCCGACCTGGGCATCGTCATGCTCTCCCAGCACGTCGAGACCCGCCACTCCGTCGACCTGGTGTCGCGCGGCGGGTTCGGCTACCTGCTCAAGGACCGGGTGTTCGACGTCGACGACTTCCTCGACGCGCTGCGGCGGG
>BCRI01000045.1 GCA_001552515.1 Sphaerimonospora mesophila NBRC 14179 = JCM 3151 | reverse complement strand
TAGGGCGTTGACCCGGACTCCGAACGGGGCCAGCTCCGCGGCCAGGGCCCGGCTGTAGCTCTCCAGCCCTGCCTTCGCCGCCTGGTAGTGCGCGAACGCCGGCACTGGCGGGAGGAGCGCGGCCGTGGAGATGTGCACGATCGCCCCCGATCCCCGTTCCCGCATCCCCGGTGCCAGCAGCGAGTTCAGCCGCACCGCCGCCAGGAGGTTCAGCTCCAGCGTGTCCTGCCAGTCCTCGGCGGGGATCGTCATGGCGCTGCCGCCCGCGTTGGCGCGCGCACCACCCGCGTTGTGGACCAGGATGTCCACCCCGCTGAGCGTCTCCTGCACGGCCGTGGCCAGCACCTCCGTCCCGGCCTGTGTCCGGATGTCGGCCGTCACGAAGGCGGCGCCCTCCGGCGCCGTGTACGTGGTCGACCTGGCGGTGGCCAAGACC
Organism: Sphaerimonospora mesophila NBRC 14179 = JCM 3151; assembly: GCA_001552515.1. Lineage (GTDB taxonomy): Bacteria > Actinomycetota > Actinomycetes > Streptosporangiales > Streptosporangiaceae > Sphaerimonospora > Sphaerimonospora mesophila. The sequence goes on along the minus strand of BCRI01000045.1, from coordinate 52,451 downwards.
TCGGCGCCCGCGTCCAGGAGCCGGCGCACGACGGCCGCTCCGATTCCGCGGGAACCACCTGTGACCAGAGCTCGCTTTCCTTTAAGCTCTCGCGGCTCAGCTTCGTTCTCGAACGTGGTCATGCCGCCATTCCTTTCGATTGTTCGCTCATTCGCTCGGCGCGGGCACAGCGCGAATCTTTCGAGCAATCGCGGTGTGCGCCTCGTCGACCCGATTCACGGTATGTCCGAAAAGAACGAGAGGCAAAGATGAAATATCAGCGGCTGCCATAGGGAATTCCTATGGGCATCACGGTTGCCAGTGCCGCGAGGCCTGCTGTCGCCACAGTGTTCGTCCCGCCTCGGCCGGGGCTGCCCGGGTGGTGACGTCGGCGGCCTGGCCGCATGCTGCACGCTCTGACGCGACGCGGGGTACTCGAGCAAGAGGCCGTCGTGACGGCGGCTCGTTTGAGATCATCCGACCGAACAAGTCGGCAATTGTGTGCAGAAGTGTTGCTATGGCAGACCCATCGAGCACTACAACGCGCATCGACCGCCATCGGGTTGTCTCAGCGGCCGAACCCGCCCACGGCCGGCGACGCCTCGTCGGGGATGTCGGCAGCCGCCTCGGCGACCGAGGCCACCATCTTGTCCGGCCCGGTCATCTCGCGATCCATCCGCCGTCCATCGTCCACGAGGCACCGGACACCATGGCGCCGTCCGGGCCGGTGAGCCACCCCACGAGGGATGCCACCTCGGCCGGTTCCACGAGCCGCTTGACCGCCGATTCCTTGAGCATCACCCGCGAGACCACCTCGTCCTCGGCGATCCCGTGCACCTTCGCCTGATCGGCGATCTGCTTCTCGACGAGCGGGGTACGGACGTATCCAGGGTTGATGCACACGCTGGTGACGCCATGGGCGCCGCCTTCCAGCGCCGTCACCTTCGACAGACCCTCCAGCCCGTGCTTCGCCGAGACGTACGCGGACTTGAACGGGGACGCGACCAGCCCGTGCACCGAGGAGATGTTGACCACGCGCCCCCATCCCCTGGCGTACATTCCCGGCAGGGCAGCCCGGATCAGGAGGAACGGCGCCACGAGCATGATGGCGTGGATCGTACGGAACGCGTCCGGGTCGAACTCCTCGATCGGGCTGACGCGCTGGATCCCGGCGTTGTTCACCAGCACGTCGACGTCCAGTGTCAGGTCATCGAGCGCCTTCGTGTCGCTCAGGTCGACCACCCACGCCTCGCCGCCGATCTCGTCGGCCACCGCCTGGGCGCCGTCGGCCGAGATGTCGGCCACCGTGACGTGCGTCCCGCGCGCGGCGAGTTCGCGCGCCACGGCGGCACCGATGCCGCCGGCGCCGCCGGTCACCAGTGCGCGCCGGCCTTCCAGGGGCTTGCTCATCGACTTTCCTCTCTCCAGGTCGCGCTTACCACAGCAGCCCCGGCTCTCCCGGCACATCGCACGGAGACCGGCGTTGCGCCCCTTCCAGTTGCGCCCTTTCAGCCGGGCTCAGCGGGCCGCTTCCGCGATCGCTGCCACGCCCACGGGCGACATGATGATCGAGTAGTGGTTCACATCCGCCACGGTCCGCACCGTCAGAGGCTCGATCTTCTCCGCCCACCCGGCCGCCACCGCCTCCGGGTAGATCCCCCCGGGCTCCGCCATGAGCCCGCGCGGGGCGCGCAGCAGCGTCACCGGGCCGAACGCGCCTGCGGCGAGCGCATCCAGGGCCGCGACGAGGTCGCCGCCGTTGGTCATGTCCACGGAGTCGCCCACCACGGCGTCCGGCGAAGTCGCCGGCCGGAACCCGGCCACCCCGGTGGACTCGCCCGGTCCGGTGGCCCTGGCGTCGTCGGTGCCCAGCTCGTCGAGGTCGTAGTCCACGTACCGCTCGATCGTGGGGGTCCAGTCGGCGAAGGCGGGGTGCGCCCGCCAGAACTCGCGGTACGCCTCGCGCGAGGCGTACACCTTCGACAGGCGCTCCACCGCCGGCCCGAGCAGCGCCGCCAGCAGCTCCTCGACCGTCGCGTCCTCGGGCACCCCGGGCACGGGCGGCAGCGGCAGCCCGCCGTCGACCAGGACCAGGCGCTCCACCAGGTCCGGGTGCCGGTGCGCCAGCACGAGTCCCACGAACCCGCCCATGGAGTGCCCGACGACGGTCACGCGACCCGGACGCGGGACGCCGTCGGACACGGCCGTCCCCTCCCCTCCGGCGCCGGGTCCTGTGCACAGGGCCCGGACGACCGCAGCCAGGTCGTCGGCGTGCCTGGCCATCCCGTACGGCCCGCCGAGCCCGTTCGATCGTCCGCGTCCGCGCAGGTCGGGCGCGATCACGCGGCGGCCGGGCAGCGCCGCGACGACGTCGGGCCACGCCATGTGCGAGGCGGTGATGCCGTGCACCGCCAGCACCGTGCCGCCGCTCTCGGCGGCGCCCGCGCCGCCGTCGGGCTCCCACACCCCGACCCGCAGCGTTCCGCCGTCGACCGCGACGTCCTCGGTCCGGTAGGTGTACGGGGCCGCGGTGGCCGCCTCCGTCGTCGTGCTCCATCCCGCTGTCATCGTGTCTGCTCCCCCTGGGTTCCTCGCCGGGACTCGGGCGCGAGCGCCCGCTCGATGAACGTCATGGCCTGGTCGAACACCTCTTGCGGCACCTTCGAGGTCGGCCCACCCGGTGAGACGTCGGGTCCCCACAGGACCCAGCGCATGCCGATGATCTCCCCTATGCCCATCAGCGCCCACGCGGCGACCTCCGGGTCGATGTCGCCGATCTCGCCGGCCGCCTGCGCCCGGGCGAGGCCTTCCTGGTAGCCCTCCACGATCCGCGTGTAGTGCATCCGGAGCGCGCCCGGCGAGACGAACTCCGCCTGCCGCACGATCCGGTACAGCGCCGGGTGCTCGGCGGTGAACCTGAAGAACGCAGCGAAGCCCGCCCGCTCGGCCTCGATCCGGTTCGGCGCCGCCGACGACGCCTCGATCATGGCGTGCCGCACGCGGCGGTTGAGGTCCTCGACCACCTCGTCGAACACCTCGAGCTTCGAGGAGAAGTACAGGTAGAACGTGCCCTGCCCGACCCCCGCCGCCTCCGTGATCCGCACGACCGAGGCGTCGTGGTAGCCGAGCTCGGCGAACTGCAGCTCGGCCGCGGCGAGGAGACGGGCGCGAGTCCGCTCGCCCTTGGTCTGCTTCCGCGCGGGCGGATTGGTCTCCCCGATCATCGTGCCTCCTGTGTCGTCGTGGGTGTCGTCGGGGGCGCGGACGGCATGGCCGTCGGAAGCGCCGCCCGCACGACCTTGTTCAGGGAGGTGCGCGGCAGGTCGGGCACGAAGTCGAAGTGCCGGGGCACCTTGTAGTGCGCCAGTTCGGCGCGGCAGAACGCCGCCAGTTCCTCGGCGTCGGTGAACGTCCCCGGCCGGGCGACGACGAACGCGTGCCCCACCTCGCCCCAGCGCTCGTCGGGGACCCCGACGACGGCGGCGTCCGCCACGGCCGGGTGCCGCCGGAGCACCGCCTCGACCTCGGCCGGCGTGACGTTCTCGCCGCCCGTGATGAACACGTCCTTGAGCCGGTCCACCACGCGGTAGTAGCCGTCGGCGTCGCGCTCCACGAGGTCGCCGGTGCGCAGCCAGCCACGCGCGAAGCTCGCGGCGGTCGCGTCCGGGTCGCGGAAGTAGCCCGCGAACACGCTCGGCCCGCGCACCAGCAGCTCACCGGTGGCGGCCCCAGGCAGGTGCTCGCCCGTCGCCGGGTCCGCGACGGCGACCTCGACGTGCGGGTAGGGCACGCCGGCGGAGCCGACGCGGTCGCGCGCCACGTCGTTGGGCAGGCACAGGACGTTGGGGCCTGCCTCGGTGAGGCCGTAGCCCTGGGTGAGCGCGACACCGCGGCGGTGCCAGGCGCGCAGCAGCGGCTCGGGCATCGGCGCGCCGCCCACGACGGCGTGCCTGAGTGACGACAGGTCGGCCGTGGCGAACCCGGGGTGCTCCGCCAGGAGCAGGTAGTTGGTGGGGACGCCCATCATCGTGGTCACGCGCCGGTCGGCCACGAGCCGCAGCACGCGCTCCGGCTCGAAAGTGCGCTCGAGCACCACGGTGGCCCCCGTCCACCAGGCCAGCAGAGGCTGGATGTTCCACCCGCCCACGTGGAACTGCGGTAGCACCGACAGCACGACATCGGCGCTGCTCAGCTCCACGATCCGGGACAACGACAGGTTGTTCCAGAAGCAGTTCGCGTGAGTGAGCAGCGCACCCTTCGGCGACCCGCCAGTCCCGGAGGTGAACACCAGCAGCAGCGGGTCGTCATCGCGCACCTCACGCAGCAGGGGCCGTTCCTCCAGGCCGCGCCGGGTCGGCGCGGGGACGCGCGCCTCGACGCCCCCACGCCCCAGGCCCGTACGCGACGGCGGCAGCGGCAGACGTTCGAGCGCCGCGTCCGCGAGCGCGGCGAACTCCTCCTCCACGAGCACCAGAGCCGGGTCGGACCGGTCGAGCTCGTCGGCGAGCTCGCGCGGGGACAACCGCCACGACAGCGGCGCGAGCACCAGACCCGCCTTGGCGCACGCGAAGAAGAGCACCACCTGGTCGGAACTGTTGCCCGTGACCGTGGCGATCCGGTCGCCGACCCCGTATCCGGCCTCACGCAGCCGCTCGGCCAACGCCGTCGCGCGGGCGTCGAGGTCACGGTAGGTCATGGCCACGCCCCGGTCGTCGACCGCGACCCGGTCGGGCGTCGTGATCGCGCGGTCGCGCGGCCACCGCCCGAGGGTGTGCAGATCGCTCATGCCGTGACCCTTTCCTCGACCGGCTCGGCCACGCCGGGCGCACCACCCGGCGGGGCCGCGCCGCGCCGGCGCGCGGCGAGGCGCTGGGCCGCACCCGCCAGACCGCCGGGCAGGAACAGCACCACCAGGATGAAGCACGTGCCGAGCAGGAACATCGGCTCACTGAGCGGGACCCGCAGGACGGCCGGCAGGCCGGCCACCGCCTCGGAGCTCGCGAGCGCGGTGAGCCGCTGGTCCAGGAGCGTGTAGACGACGGCTCCCACCACCGCACCCCAGCGCGAGCCCACCCCGCCGAGAACCACCATCACCAGGAGGGCCAGGGTGAACTCGGCCGACGACGTCGCGGGCGACGCCCCGGACTGGAGCAGCAGGTACGCCATCCCGGTGAGCGTCGCGAGCGTCGCCGCCAGCACGAACACCACGAGCTTCACCGCGTAGGGGCGGCCGCCGATGATGCGCACGCGCACCTCGTTCTCCCGCACCGCGGCGGCCGTGTGGCCCGCTCGCGAGCGCTCGACCCAGAGCACCACCAGGTACGTCACGACGAGCACGGCCAGGGCGACCCAGTACAGGTTGCGCGTGTTGAGCACGCCGATCAGCCCGGCGGGGACGCCGTCGGTGTCCAGTGCGAGGCCTTCCTCGCCGCCCGTGACGCCGAACTGGTCGCGGCGGGCGAGCACGTTGCCCGCCTGCGCGAACGCGAGCGTGACCATGGCGAACGAGATGCCCGTGACCCGCAGCGAGATCGCGCCCACGCAGAGGGCGAGGACGATGCCGCCCACGAGCACCAGGGCGGCCGCGGGCAGGAGCGGGACGTCGGTACGGTCGAGCACGATCGCGAGACCGTAGATGCCCGCCGCGAAGTACAGCGCGTGCCCGAAGCTCATCAGCCCCGCCAGCCCGAACAGCAGGTGATAGCTCAGCGCCAGGGACGCCGTCAGCCAGCACAGGGCCAGGAGCTGGAGTGTGCCGGGCTCGTACGTGTAGCCGGGCAGGACACCGGGGACCGTGAGGGCGAGCAGTGGCAGGCAGCCCAGGAGCAGCACGAGGGCGAGCCCGCCGGCCGGGATCGCGGCACGGCGCGTGCGCGCACCGGTGCGTGCGCCGTCGGCGGCGTTCATGCGGTCCTCCCCATCAGGCCGGACGGGCGCACCAGCAGGACGAGCGCGAGCAGGAGCACCACGATCAGGTCGCCCGAGTTGTTCAGGTAGGAGTTGGCGAGCTGCTGCAGTACGGCGACGACGACGGACGCCACGGCCGCGCCGGTGAGCGAGCCCATGCCTCCGATCACGGTCACGATGAACGCGAAGATCAGCAGGCTGGCGCCCATGTGCGGCGACACGTAGTTCAGCGACTGCGCGGCGAGCACCCCGCCCAGCCCGGCCGCCGCACCGCCGACGGCGAACACCAGGGTGAACGCCTTGCGCACGTCGATGCCGAGCGCGGTGACCATGGAGCGGTTCTCGACACCCGCCCGGATGATCAGTCCGTACCGCGTGTATCTCAGGAACGCGACGATCCCGCCCAGGACGAGCGCGGCCGCCAGGATGTTCAGGAATGCCGTGTTCGGGATGCGCGCGCCGAGCAGTTCGGTGGTGTCCGAGAGCCACGCGTTGCCGGTGATGTTCCGGGGGTTCGGGCCCCAAATCCCCTCGAACAGCGCCACGGTCGCGAGCGACAGCCCGACCGTCACGAGCACCTGCTCGATGTGCCGGTTGTACAGCGGCCGGATCAGGCCGAGCTCGGTGAGCGCGGCGGCGGCCGCGCCCGTGAGCGCGCCGACGAGCAGGCCGAGCAGGAGCCCGCCCCAGGTCCCGGCGCCCACGGCTCCGGCCGCCGCCAGCCCGGCGAACGCGCCGAGCGTGAGGAACGAGCCGTGCGCGAAGTTCAGCACGCCCATCAGCCCGTAGATCAGGGAGAGCCCGGACGCCACGAGGAAGTAGAGGCCGCCGAGGCCGACCCCGGTGACGAGCAGCAGGATCAGGGTGCTCATTCGCCGCCCTCCGCGATCGTGGCGGCCTCGCGGACCTGGTCGTGCGCACCCTTGCCGTGGGCGGCCGCCCCGGGCACGGGCTCACCGTGCGCAGGCTCGTTCTCCGCGTGCACGCCGAGGAAGCGCTGGATCATCGCCTGATCGTCGAGCAGCTCGCGCGCGGGGCCGGTATGGACCACACGGCCGGCGTCGATCACCACGACGCGGTCGGCCAGCCGGTCGATGACCTGCAGGTTCTGCTCGACGAGCAGGATGGGGACGGTACGCGCGGCGGCGGCCAGGGCGTCCGCCACCTCGGACACGATGCGCGGCGCGAGGCCCTTGGTGGGCTCGTCCACGAGCAGGATGCGGTTCTCGTTGAGCAGGGCGCGCGCCAGCGACACCATCTGCTGCTGCCCGCCCGACAGCGTGCCCGCGCGCTGCTGCGCGCGCTGGGTGAGATCCGGGAACAGGTCGGCGACGAGTCGCTTCCTGGCCGGCGACGTCCCGTGGTCGCCGACACGTTCGGCGAGCCTCAGGTTCTCGGCCACGGTCAAGCCCGCGAAGACCTCGCGATCCTCGGGCACATAGCCGACGCCCCGGCAGACGATGCGCTCCGTGCGCTCGGCGTCCACGCGGGCGCCGTCGAGCACCACCTCGCCGGACCGCTCGATCAGGCCCATGACGGCCTTGAGAGTGGAGGTCTTGCCCACGCCGTTCCGGCCGAGGAGCGCGGTCACGCCGGTGGCCGCGACGTCGAAGGACACGTCGTGCACGACCTGCTGGCCCGCGATCCGCGCGGACAGGCCGCGCACGCTCAGGACCGGTCCGGCCTCCTGCGGCCGGTCCAGGCGCGGGGAGTGCTCGCTCATGCGGCGCTCATCCCCGCGCCCGCCTCGCCGAGGTACGCCGACTGGACGGTCTCGTCGGCCATCACCTTCGCCGGGGTGTCGCAGGTCAGCAGCTCACCGTGGTGCATGACGGCGACGCGGTCGGCCAGGCCGAGCACCACGTCCATGTGGTGCTCCACCATGAGCACGGTACGGCCGGTCCGGTTGATGGACCGGATCACCTCGACGAGCCCGGCGACGTCACCGGTCGCGACGCCGGCCATCGGCTCGTCCAGCAGCACCACCGACGACTCCATCGCCAGCAGCACCGCGATCTCGACCTTACGCTTGTCGCCGTGGGACAGGTCACCCGCGGCGACGTCGGCCCGGTGGCCGACGCCGACCGTGGCCAGGTGCTCGGCGGCCTCCCGCGACGCGGCGTCGCCGCGTCGCGGGAAGGACAGCACCGAGAGGGAGCCGCCGAGGCGGCGCTGGGTGGCGAGCCGGACGTTCTCCGCGACCGTCAGTCGCGGGAACAAGCTCGACGTCTGGAAGGTCCGGCCCAGGCCGGCGCGGGCGCGGGCCGCGATCGACGTCGCGGTCACGTCCCGCCCGTTCAGGCGCACCGTGCCGCTCGTGGGCCGATGGACGCCGCTGATCAGGTTGAACAGTGTCGTCTTGCCCGCGCCGTTCGGCCCGATCACGCCCACCAGTTCGCCGCGGGCCACCCGCAGGGACACGCCCTGCAGGATCTTCGCGCCGCCGATGGTCAGCCCGAGACCGGCCACCTCGAGCGCGGGATCCGGCACGGTGTCCGGCATGGGGCCGTCCGCCGGCATGCCCTGCGGCCCGGCGGCCGCCGGCTCGCCACCCTGTGTCATGACGAGGCGACCTCCGCCGGAGCGACGGCCTTGCCGTCGACCTTCTCGACCAGCTTGGGCGTCCAGGCGTCGCCGTCCTTGACGAGCTTGGCCTGGTACATCGGCTGGATCAGCGCGTGGTCGGAGGCACGGACCGTCGTCGGGCCCTTCGGGCCCTCGAACTCGTAGCCCTCCAGCGCGTCGACCATCGCCTCGACGTCGTCGCCGCCCTCGGCGATGGCGTGCACGATCATCTGCGCGGCCACGAAGCCGTCCGGCGTGAACAGGTCGGGCGTGCCGCCGGCCGCCTTGACGGCGTCGAGCATGATCTTCTCGGTCTCGGTGCCCGCCGCACCCGGGAAGTAGTGGTTGAGGAACGAGACCTTCTCGGCCGCCTCGCCGTACGCACCGTAGGTGCTGACGTCGCCCAGACCCGTGACGACGGTGGTGGAGTCCAGCACTCCCTGCTGGTCCAGGCCCTGCCACATCGCGCCCGACGTCGCGCCGGCCCACGCCACGAAGACGAGGTCGGCCTTGGCGTCGAACACCTTCTTGGACGACGGGGTGAACTCGGTGGCGTCCTCCGGCACGAGCACGGAGCTCACCCTGGCGCCCTGCGCGCCGAGGACGGTCTCAACGGCCTTCAGGTTGCCCTGCCCGAACGCGTTGGCCTGCGCGTACACCAGCACGTCGGCGCCCTTCGTATCGATGAAGGAGCCAGCGGTGGCGACGTCCTGCAGGGACTGCCGGCCGCTGCGGAAGGTGTAGCGATTGATGCCCGTGATGCCGTCGACGGCGGCGGGGCCGGAGACGTACAGCACCTTGTTCTGCTCGGCCTGCTCGGCGAGCGGCAGTGCCACGCCCGAGACGACGGTGCCGCCCAGGATCTTGTAACCCTTGCCGATGAGGTCCTTGGCCGCGCTGACCGCCTTCTCGGGGTCGCCCGCGTCGTCGTGGTAGGTGATGTCGAGCTTGCGACCCTTCACGGTGCGGGTGCCGTCGGTCGCGTGGTCGATGCCCGCCTCGAAGCCGTACTTGTAGGCCTCGCCGTAGGCGGCCAGCGCTCCGGACTCCGAGTAGACGATGCCGATGTGGATCGGTGCCGCGTCGTCACCGCCGACGGGGGCGCCAGTGCCGACGCCGTCCGGCGCGCATGCCGCCAGCGCCAGGATCGTCGCCGCAGCGGCGGCGAGCGTGAAGAACTTCCTCGACCGCATGACAGCTGCCCTTCTTCAGGTGGTCATCGCCACTGCGCATGGTCGGACGGGACTCGGCCCTGCACCAAACCTGAGAGGCGATTCAGGTTGCAGAAATGATGCGACCCGTACCGACCGCTGTCAAGATGCGCCCCCCGCCTCCGGCCGCTCTCAGCACGACCGGGCTCCGCCGCCTCGCCACACCTCGCATAGTTGACAGGTGATTCAGGTCACATTTACTGTCCGGTTCGTCGGATAGGCGGCGGGTCCGACACCCGCTCGGCACCCCACCGACGTGGAGGATCGACATGTCATTACTGTCCCGATCGCACCGGACGGGCGCTCCGGTCCGGCTCAGCCACCGACTCGCCACGGCGCTGACCGCCGTCGGCCTGGTCCTGGCCGGCGGCGCCACCGCCTTCACGGTGGCGTCCACCGCCGCTGCCGACATCTACTGCCCGCCGCCGTTCGACACGCTGCCCGGCTGCGGCGGCGGTGGCGGCGGCGACGACGCCCCGCCGGCGAGCGGGGCCTGGTCGTCCCGGTCCGCGGGCGGGATGACCACCCAGCTCTACGTGCCCGGCACCGCCCCGAAGCCGGGCGCCGGACGCGCGCTCATGGTCAGCCTGCACGGGTGCGCGCAGACCTCCACGGCGCTGCGCGACGGCGGCAACTGGGCCGGGACAGCCGACGAGTACGGCATGGTCGTCGCCATCCCGGCCGCGCCGAACGGCGGCGTGCTGCTCGGCTGCTGGGACTACTACGACGGCAACCACTCCCGCACCTCGCCGAGCCGCCACGACGACAACCTGCTGCAGCTCGTCGAAGACCTGCTCTCCGACACCTCGCTCGGAATCGACCCGGACCAGGTCTACCTCTCCGGCCTCTCCTCCGGCGGCGGCGAGGCCATGGTGATGGGCTGCCTCGCGCCCGACGTGTTCGCGGGGGTCGGGATCAACGCGGGGCCGTCGGTCGGCACGTCCTCCGGCCAGATCGCCTCCGTCCAGGTGAGCCAGGCCCAGGTGACGAACACATGCCGAACCTTCTCGGGCTCCGCCGCCTCCGCCTTCGGCACCCAGCTCACGTCGGTGATCTACGGCTCGAACGACACCACCGTCGCGCCCGGGTACAACACTCTGAACGCGCAGGTCATGGCCGGGATCTACGGGGCCGGCTCGCAGTCCTCGTTCTCCCTGGCGGGGCTTGCGGGCAACAACACCTCCGGCTCGGGAACGCTGTGGTCCGACGGCGAGGGCCCGCGCGTCTCCCTGATCCAGAACACGGGCATGGGACACAACTGGCCGGCGGGAGGGGGCTCAGGCGGGGCGTACATCACGACGAACTCGATCGACTACCCCGCCTACGTGACGGGCTTCTTCTTCGAGAACAACCGGCGCGTGGACCGCAACGCAGAGCCGTCCGACCCGCCCACGGAGCAGCCGACCGACCCCCCGGCCGAGGAGCCGACCGATCCTCCGGAGCCCGGCCTGTACTGCGGCTCGGCGACCAACGCCGCCCACAAGGCCGCCGGGCGTGCCCACTCCTACGGGGTCAACCCCTACAACCCCTACTACGCCGACGTCTCCTTGGACTACATGGGCCTGGGCGACGCCACCGTCACGACACTCAAGGAGTCGTCCAGCGGCCGGTTCGACGTCGTCACGAGCTGCTGACACGGCTCGATCGTCGGAGGTTCGGGCATTCGCTGATTTGCCGGCAAGAGCCCTGCGCGCGACCAACCTGCGGGCGATCGTCCGCGCGGCCTCCGCCGCCAAGGAGGGCGGCGACTACTCGATCAACCACATCGCCGGGATCCTCGGCATCCGCAAGCAGTCGCTGCACGAGCTGATGCGCAAGGGCCAGGCCCTCCTGGGGGCTCAGCGGGCCCGGCTCGGCGTGGTAACGCTGCACGAACGGCGCCGCCGGCTCGCCGAGGCCGGAGTCCCCGAACGGCGCAAGGCGGCTGTGTGAACCCTCGCATGCGATAGGCCCTGCGCCGTAACCTGAGACTGTCGAGATCGTCAGGAAGGTGCAGGGCCTTGAACGACGCTACCAACGAATCCTCGGAACCGGTACTCACCCTCGGGCAGCGCATCCGCTACCTGCGCGAACGGCGCGGCATGACCCGCGAAGTCCTCGCCGGTCTCATCGGCAAGAGCGTCTCCTGGGTCAAGCAGGTCGAACACGGCAAGCTGCAGCAGCAGCCCCGCCTGCCGATCCTGCTGCAGCTCGCCGAAGCCCTGCGGGTCCGGGACCTGTCCGAGCTGACCGGGCGGCACGATCAGAGCATGCCAGTGCGGATGTTCACCGGGCCCGGGCATCCGGCCCTGGACGCCGTACGGCACGCCGTCAACGCTTCCCCGCTGCAGCCCACCGGGACCGTGCAACCGCTCAGCACGCTCCGCGCTCGCCTGGATGCCGCCTGGCGGGCCCGGCATGCCTCCCCTGACCATCGGACGGTGCTCGGGAAGGTCCTGCCCGACCTGATCCGCGATGCCCAGCTCGCCGCGACCATGCACCAGGGGGAAGACCGGCGCCGCGCCCAGGCGCTGCTCGCCGAGGTGTACGGCCTGGCGCAGATGTTCCTGGCCTATCAGCCCGCCCAGGACCTGCTGTGGCGGGTCGCGGACCGGGCGCTGCTGTCCGCGCAGGCGTCCGAGGACCCGCTCGCGCTCTCGTGCGCGGTGTGGTTCCTCGGCCAGGCGCACCGGGACGCGGGCGATCTGGAGGCCGCGCAGGAGGTCAACGAGCAGGGCATGGCGGCACTCCAGCCGCACATGGACTCCGCAGGGGTGGACCTGCGGGCCATGTGGGGCGCGCTGTCGTTCGAGCTGGCGTTCACTGCTGCCCGGCTCGGCGAGGCCGGCGAGGCGTGGCCGCACTGGGAGGAGGCCGCGCACGTCGCCGAGCGGCTACCCGCCGACTACTACCAGCCGTGGACGAGCTTCTCCCAGGTCATCATGCGCCCGCACGCGGTGACCATCGCGGTCGAACTGCACCAGGGCGGCGAGTCCGCCCGGCAGGCCGAGGGCGCGATGGCCGCGTCGATCCCGTCCCGGCCACGCCGCGGCCGCCACCTGATCGAGGTGGCGCGGGCGCACCATCTGCAGCGGGACCACGCCGCGGTCCTCGGCACGCTCGAGCTGGCCCAGCAGACGGCTCCCGAGACGATCAAATACAACGGGTACGCACGCCGTCTCGTCCTGGAGATGACCGAGCTACCGAGCATGCGACGGCAGGCTCACGCGCTCGCCGACAAAATAGGGCTGCTGGCCTGACCGAAACCAAGGGGCAGGAAATCTGCCCCCGTGATCACGGGGCGTTGCCTACGGTGCGCATTATGACGCCAGCCCATTCGGGGGTTGCCTCACGTCGACCTCCGCCCGGTTCCCGATGGCGACGTGACGGTCACCCGCCTCTCCGACGAGTACGGCACGCGCTACCGAGGTGGCAGCACGAACGTCCCGAGACTGGGCACGAGTTTCACCAGCCCGAGATCCCGCAGATGCTGCAGGACGTGCCGGGCCGTGTTGTTTCCCACCCCGTACTCGCCCATGATCGCCACGATGCTCGGGACCTTGTGCCCGGGAGGCCACTCGCCACTACGGATCCGCTGTTCATAGATCTCGGCGATCTGCTCCCATTTCGGTCGGCCCGGCTCGAATTCGATCACGAGGGTGACCGTATTGGGTCCTATCAGGCCTGGGCGATCCGGGACGTGCCTGGGCACGCATGGGCCTGCCTAGACACGCATGCACTGCACGTCACACCATAAGAACGGGCCCGCCGCGGTTTCGCGCACCAGCGACGGGCCCTTGATCAGGAGGTGGTCCTGACCCATGGACAACGATAGAGGCACCGTCACCGTGGCGGCGATCCCCGGATGGCGGATCATGCGCAGCGACGCCGGACGCCTGTGGGCGTCCCGCGAGCAGCCGTTCCCCAAGGCGGCGGAGAAGGCCGGCGCCGCCCGCACCGTCGACGGCGACACCCCCGACGAACTCGCCACCGCAGTCGCCGCTCAGGAGGACCTCGCCCTCCAGGTCTCGGCCTCGTGAGGGCGCCCCGGCCTGGCGGGCTGCACCGGATCGGGGCCACGCCGCGCGGGGCGGCCCCGAATGCTGAGGGGCTGAACGGGGCCGCCCATCCACGCCGCCCGCCTGCCACGAGCTCCGGTAGGCGGGCGACCCCCACACATGATCAGGCGTCTTATCAACGGGCCCAGGGCACGAACGTGAGGAATACCGCAACGTGAACTGCCAAGCGTCACATTCTCCTATACCAACCTCACATGTCCCACTACCGTGTCGCGGGCGTGGCCCACCCATCGGGCGCACAGCACAGCGACGACGGCGAACTTGGAGACCACCGATGTACATACTCGACCACCCCGGCTGGGACAGCCCCGACGGAACACCCATCCGGGCCATGCGCACCCAGGCCGGAATATGGCTGATCACCGGATCGGGCGACCGGACTCTCATCACGGGATCGGGCTATGCCCCACCCGTGGACACCTACGACCCGGCCACCCTCGACCTCGCGGCCCTCCCCCGCGGACTCGGCCGCGCGCTCGACGGTCTCGGCCTGGTACGGCGGTGGCGAAACACAGACCTGTGGGACGCCATCGCTACAGCGATCATCCGGCAGGTCATCCGCGCCGGACAGGCCAAGAAGATGCACCACGCATTCCGGACTGCGGCCGGCCCGCACGTCGCGGCCACCACGCTGATCCCAGCCCCCGAGAAGGTTCTCGCCATGACCCCTGAGCAGTTCGCTGATCTGGGCATGGCGTTCAAACGCCGACCGCTACAGGCGGCGGCCGCCGCCTACCTCGACCACCACACCGAATGGGCGCAGCTGCCCGCTGACGTGCTGGTCAAGGCCCTGCAGCAGGTTCCACGCATCGGCCCGTGGACCGCGGGCGCCGCCGTCGCCGACCACACCGGCGACTACTCGCTCTACCCGTACGCCGACCTGGCCGTACGCACCTGGGCCAAGGCCGCCGACCCGGCCACCGCATGGCCCGCCGACGAGCCCGGCTTCGCCACCGCCTGGCGGCATCTGGCCAGCGCGCACCTGTCCACTCTGACCGTTCTCACCCTCGCGTGGGGAGACCACCATGCTCGAAAACCTGCCGTTAGTTCAGGGGCCCAGCCCCGCTGACCCGCTCGACCTGCTCCTCGTCAACGCCCCCTTGCGGGATTACGCCACCCGGCCCCGCGTCAACGACTACACGCTGCCCGTCCTTGGGATGGCCTACATCGCGACCTACGCCGCCGCGTGCGGCTACAACGTCGCCGTCCTGGATGCCGAAGCCCACGGCCTCCCGGTCGCCGACACCATCGCCCTGATCAACCAGGTCGGCCCCCGCTGGGCCGGGTTCAACCTACTCGCCCCCACCTACGAGATCAGCGCCACGATCGCCGCTGCTCTCGACCCTGGCATCCGCATCATGGCAGGCGGCCACCACGCCAAGGCCATGCCGGGGCGGGTCCTCACCGACCCCCGTATGGCCCGCTGTGATGCGCTCATTCTCGGCGAGGCCGAGACCCGCGTCGTCGAACTCCTCGCCGACCATCGCAACCGCTCCGACCTCCCGGCGGTGATGTGGCTCGACCCCATCCTCGGCACACCGGTGACCGGAGGTCGCCCCGGCACCGTGCACCACCTGGCACCGGACATCAACACGTTGCCGTTCGTCGACCGCGCCTACCTCTCCCAGGACCCCTACGTTGCCAGTGATGGCAGGGTTGAGGCGAACATGGTCGGCGCCCGAGGCTGCCCGTACGACTGCTCATTCTGCGGCGCGGCCGTCTCCGCCAACCCCGACGTGACGATCCGGGTCCGTGACGCGCGGAACATCCTCGAGGAGATGCACCAGCTCCGAGACCGGAACGGGGTAAGGGCGTTCCGGTTCGTCGATGACCTGTTCCTCGGCGCTCGCCGGGTCATCGACCAGATGATGACCACGTTCGCCGCCGAACGTGTCGGGGACTGGGCGACCTGGGACGCGACCGGCCGGATCAACGTGCTACACCGTGCTTCGGACACCATGTTGGACCTGCTCGCGGCGTGCGGGTTACGGGAGGTCGCGCTCGGCATCGAGTCCGGGTCCGAGCGCATGCTCTCCTACATCGACAAGCGGATCACATCCGAGATGGTGTTCAGCGTCGTCGACCGGCTCACCCGGCGTGGCATCAAGGCCAAGGGGTACTTCATCCTCGGTTTCCCCACCGAGACCAGGGCGGAGATGCAGGCAACCGTGGATCTGATCCACCGCCTGTGGGACCTCACAGACGACCGTGTTGGAACGTTCCGGGCATCCGTTTTCCAGTTCCGGCCCTACCCGGGCACCCCCGAGTGGTCCCGGCTGCTGGCCACCGGCCTCTACAGCCCCGAACAGCTCCTCAACTACACCCCCGTCAACCTCAGCGCTGACGACGAGGCGCTCCGCGACCGGGACGAGTTCAACTTCTCCTCTGGCCTGCAGTTCGGCGAGCCGACAGAGACGGAAATCCACGCGCACCTGGTCACGATCGCCCGCGAACAGCACGCCCGCACCCGAGGGAGCCGCTGATGTCCGGCTTGTTCGTCGCTCTCGACGGCCCCGGCGGCGCCGGGAAATCCACCCTCGCCCGCATGCTGGCCAACCATCTCGCCGACGCCGGCTACCCCGTGCTGGCCACCCGGGAACCCTCCGACGGGCCGCTCGGGCAGATCGCCCGCCACCAGACGGAGGGCTTCACCGGCACGGCGCTGGCCTGCCTGGTCGCCGCCGACCGCTACCACCATCTCGCGGCGGAGATTCAGCCCGCCCTCGCCGCCGGGCGACTCGTCGTGTGCGACCGCTACGTCCCATCGTCGTACGTCCTGCAGACTCGCGACGGCGTCCCGCTGGACTACGTCCGCCAGCTCAACGCGCTCGCGCTTCGGCCATGCCTGGCCGTGCTCGTCACCGCCGACCCGGCCATCCTGGAAGACCGGCTACGACAGCGGGGCGTGCACTCCCGGTTCGAGCACGACGGGTCCAGCGCCACCGAGGTCCGCCTGTACGACGGCCTGGCCGACGTACTCGCCGAGGACGGGTTCCCGCTGCACCGGGTGGACACCAGTGACGTTTCACCGCAAGTCGCCGTTCAGTCCATTACCCACCGTATAGCTGGGCTATGGTCACGCCAGCGACGGCAGTAACAGGAGGCGCACATGCGGCAGCGGTATCAGGTCACCGTCGATGTCCACGTGATCCTTGAGCACGCCGGCCAGATCCTGCTGTGCCTCCGCCAGGGCACCGGGTACGCCGACGGCCTGTACTGCCTGCCATCCGGGCACCTCGAAGCAGGCGAAACCGTCGTCGAGTGCGCGATCCGCGAAGCCCGCGAGGAGATCGGCGTGACGATCGACCCGGCCGACCTCCGCCCGGCCACCGTCGTCCACCACCTGTCTCCCGAGGGCCAGCCCAGGCTGGGCGTGTTCTTCACAGCCACCCGATGGGAGGGTAAGCCGTACAACGCCGAACCGGGCAAGTGCGGCGGCCTGACGTGGGCACCGATCGGCGACCTGCCGGACAACACCGTGCCGTACACCGCGGCCGGGATTGAGCTGTACCGGTCCCAGGTCGGTATCGGGCTCCACGGCTGGCCCGAGCTCGCCGGCGCCCGATAGAGCGGTCGCCGCGCGGCCCCGTCCACTATCTGGGGGCGGGGCCGCCGACGTTTACCACTCCCGCAAGGAAATCAGGGTCGATCTGCTTGCGGGACCTGTTCGTCGCCATCGTGAACTTCCTGCAGGTGCCGGTCCCACCAAGTCGCCAGCGACCTGGGCGCTGCTCGGTGTACCAGTCGCCGTCGGGAAGCGTGACTACAGCATCTCGGCGAACACTGGCAGGACCAGGGCGCAGTTGCTTGCCGACCTCAGCCAGCCCGCCTCGGCCAGGAACCTCGCACTGCGCTTCCGCCTCTCGGAGTCGGGCTCGAACCAGCATCTGATCTTGATCATTTCTCGCCGCCTACGCCGGTGTACGCGATCTGCCTGGCTCGGAGTCGTCCGGCCCGGTCGAGCCCTCGTATGGTCAGCGCCGAGCCGAGCCCTGCGATCACGAGCAGGAGCCAGGGCAGTCCCGGTACGCCATGGGCCCTGCCCAGGTCCATCGCCCAGCCGCTGGCCAGGTTGCCCAGGAGGATCCCGACGCCGGAGAAGGCGTTGTAGAGGCCGTAGTAGGTGCCGGTCAGCTCCTGTCGTCCCAGCGTGGAGATCATGGCCATCTCGAACGGAAAGACCAGCATCCCCCCGGCCGTGAGGATCAGGGCGGTGACCAGCGCGGGTGCGATCGCCGCCGCCGTGCCGTACGGCTCAAGCGGGACCTGGGTGGAGAGCAGCACGGGCAGGAAGGCCACACCCATCACGGCGAGGCCGCGTGCGATGGCCTGCTCGGGCCGCCACCTGGCTTTGGCGAAGGCGGTCAGGCGGACCTGGCCGGTCACGGCCAGCAGCGCGGTGAGGGTGTACATCACCGCGATCGGGGCCTGCCCGTGGCCGAGCCGGTGCAGCTCCAGCGGGAGCGCCAGGTAGACCTGGTAGGACAGGGCGTAGGAGACGAACATCGCGGCCGAGAAGGTCACGAACGGCCGGTTGGCCGCGACCTCTTTCCAGTCGGTGAGCACGGGGCGTGTCGAGTTGGCGGCCGTGCCATGGCGTTCGGGCAGCCGACGGGCCTGTAGCACGGTCAGCGCGGCGAAGACCCCGGCGGCGGCGAAGCAGGTGAGCCGGAAGTCGAGTGAGACCAGCAGGACGCCGGCCAGCGGCCCGGCGAGGATGCCCGCCTGGTAGAAGACGTTGAAAAGGGCGAACGCCTCGACCTTCCGCTCCGCGGCCTCCACGGAGATGTAGGCGCGCACCGCCGGGTTGAACAGGGCCCCGGCGAGTCCGGTCAGCACCGAGGCGACGACGAGTGCGGGAACGGAGCCGGAGACGGCGAACAGGGCGAATCCGATCGTGCGCAGGCCGCATCCGGCCATGATCAGCCGCTTGTAGCCGTACCGGTCGCACAGCGTGCCGCCGACGAGGAATATGCCCTGCTGGCTGAGGTTGCGCAGGCCGAGCAGCAGCCCGGTCAGCCACACGGCCAGACCCAGCCGTCCCGACAGGTGGTCGGCGAGATAGGGCACGAGCATGTAGAAGCCGACGTTGATGCCGAGCTGGTTGACCATGAGGAGCCGTACGGCAGGGCTGAACGAGCCGAAGGCGGCGTTCACGCCGTCGCCCCGATCGGGTCGATCACCGCGGTGCATCTCGTCCAGCGGGTGACCTCCCGCTCGGCGGGATGGCAGATCTCGTCGGGGTGCTCGGCCGGGGCCGCCTCCAGCAGGTGGTTGGCCATGCAGTGGTCGTCGTCGAAGACGGTGTTCCAGTAGCGCCATGGTCCGTCGGGAAAGATCGCCACGATCGCGGTCCCCGGGGGGCTGGTTCTGGCCGCCCAGTCGGCGACCAGCGCGACCGCGCCGGTGCTCCAGCCGCCGGAGACGTAGTGGCGGGCTGCGAGGGTACGGCAGGTGTGCACCGCCTCCGCGGGGTTGACCCAGTGGACTTCGGAGAACGCTCGATAGTCCACGTTGCGGGGGTGGATGCTGCTGCCCAGCCCGCGCATGAGCCGGGGCCGGGCCGGCTGTCCGAAGATCGTGGAGCCGATGGTGTCGACGCCGATCAGTTTGAGGTCGGGAAATGTCTGTCGCAGGGCTCGGAAGATGCCCGCGCTGTGTCCGCCGGTGCCCACGGAGCAGACCAGGGTGTCGACCCAGGGCACCTGTGTCACGAGTTCGGCGGCCAGCGTCGCGTAGGCCGCGACGTTGTCGGGGTTGTTGTACTGGTCGGGGCAGTAGGCGTCGGGAAGGTCGGCCATCAGGTCCCGGACCCGTTCTTTGCGTGCCTGTTGCCAGCCGCCGATCGGGTGGGGCGCCGTCACGATCTCCAGGCGTGCGCCGTAGGCGCGCAGCAGCCGCGCCATGATCGGCTCCAGGCCGGGATCGGCGACCAGGGTGACGGGGTGGCCGTAGACGATCCCGGCCAGGGCCAGGCCGAGCCCGAGCGTGCCGCTGGTGGACTCGACGATCGCGCCGCCCGGCAGGAGCTGTCCGCGGCGGCGTGCGCAGCGCACCATGTGAAGGGCCGGCCGGTCCTTGATCCCGCCGGGGTTGAATCCTTCGAGTTTCGCCCAGAAGCCGCTTTCCTGGGATTTCACCGGGATCCACGTTACGGGCGTGCTCCCGACGCGGGGGATGGTCTGAATCGGCGCCGGAATCCCCGCGAACGAGGGCAGCATGGAATACAGAGTTGTGTTCATTGATATAACCCACCAAAGGTCGACGGCACGTCTGTCGAAGTGCCGTACGGTCGCTTTCTTCGACGTTCACTCGGCTCCGGGCCGAGCAAATTTCGGGGTTATATGCGCAGCACACACAGCTTGTACGGCTCCGCCCGATAAGGGATGCGGAAGTCAGCGTGTCGCGGGGGCGGGCCGCAACCGGGCGGCCGCTCCACGGCGCGTACGTCCAGGGTCACCTTGAGATGGAGCGGGTCTTGGCCGTCCAGGGTGCGCGTCCACAGCCTGTCGGGCCCCCTGGCGGCATTCCGGATGCTGCAACGAATGATCACACCCGTCGTCGCCGACGAAGACCGTGCCGGCGACGACCATGCCGGCGACGACCGTGCCGGCGGTGGCGTGGTGATGGTGGCGCAGATGGATCTGATCCATTGTGCAGCAGGAGATGACGCGCAGAAAGAAGAGCCCGAGCACCAACGCGATCACGATCGTCGGCCTGCTCTTCCGCACGCGCGTCAAGGAACGCGGTGGCATCGCCACCCCACCCGAAGTTTCCCCGTCGCACATCGCCGATATTGTGCCCGGAAACATTCAGCGGCCACACGGATATCCGACACCGCGGCCCGATAATTTACCCGTTCCCGACCAAACCCGCGTCAATTGCCTTGAAAGGTAATATCGCGAAATAGCGGTTCATTTCCTGCCGCCGTGCGGCACGGCGCCGCCGCTGCCCTACACCAGCGTGCTCCAGTAGGACCAGAACCTCGCCCCGATCAGGGAGACGACCGCCAGGAACCAGACGATCAGCACGACCGTGTGGTAGCCGGAGAGGGCTTTGACCAGCCGGTGGCGAGAGAAGTTGTGCAGCGTGACGTACAAGAAGATCGGGATGGTCACGGCCCAGACGAGCATGCAGTACGGGCAGAGAGCGCCGATCACGTAGAGGCTCTGGTAGATCAGCCAGTGGACGAAAACCACACCGAATGTGGCGCCTGCCTGCAGTCCCAGCCAGAACCAGCGGCGGAAGCGCGCCCCGGCCAAGAGGGCGGCGCCGATGGATGTGACGGTCGCGAACGAGGCGATGCCCAGCAGAGGATTCGGGAAGCCGAAGACCTCGGCCTGCGGCGTGGTCATCACCGAGCCGCAGGAGAGGACGGGGTTGATGCTGCAGCTCGGTACGTAGGAGGGATCCTCGAGGAGCGCGATCTTCTCGATGGTGAGCACGAAAGCGGCGCTCAGTCCGATCCCGCCGCCGACCAGGAGCAGCCAGGGCAGCAACCGTGGGAAGGGCCGGCGGGAGTCGGTGAGAGCGACGTCGGGGGTGTCGGCCGGGGAGTCAGCCGGCGAGCGCAGCATCGATGGCCGCCTTGAAGTCGTCGGAAGAGGCGGGCTCGATCTTCTTGCCGTTGAGGAAGAAGGTCGGGGTGCCCTGCACGCCCAGCGCTTGACCGTCTGCTACGTCCTTCTTGATGCGGACCAATGTGGCGGGGTCGTCGTACGCCTTGTTCCATGCGTCCATGTTCAGGCCGAGCCCCTTGGCGTAGCCGCGGAAGACCTCGTCGACCGGCACCTGCTTTTCTCCCCACGCCTTCTGGGTCTCGTACATGCGCTGGTACATCTCCTCGAACCTGCCCTGCTGAGCCGCCGCCTCTACTGCCCGGGCTGCGCGTTCGGCGTTGAAGTGGCTGGGTATCGGAAAGTACCTCGCGACGAAGGTGACCTTTCCGGCGTACTGCTTACGCAACTCCTCGACCACCGGGAAGTAGGCGGCACACGCCTCGCACTCGAAGTCGAGGAATTCCACGAGCGTGACCTTGCCGTCCGCGGCCTTCTGCAGGTGGTGGCTGTCCGCACGAACCAACCGGGACTCCCCTGCGGCGAGGGATGCCTCGTTCTTTCCGTCACCGACTCGGTCGACCAGGAACACGACCGCGACGGCCACGAGGAACATGCCGACCACGGTCAGCGAGGTTGCGATGTTTCTCCTGCGTGTGGCTCTACGTTCATCTTCGGCCCGCATCGCCTCGATCTTCGATCGGCGGGCTGTGGTGCGATCCTCGGCGCTTGTCACCGCACTCCCCTCGTGGTCACGGCCAGATTCATCACGACATGCCGCAGGCAGGTGGTGACCCGGGACGGCAAGGTCCCTCCCGGCACCGGGACCTGTCGCAGGCCCTCGGTCGACATCGCTCGATCTGACTTCTACCTAATGTAGAAGATAGCCGGACTGCTTTGTCCCGGCGACATGGATCTCCAGGTCAACGCACTGACGTGGGGCGCCCCGGGCGACCCTTGTCCGCCCGGGTCGCGGCCGACAGTGCGGTCCGGCCGCCTCCATGGCCCGCGACGAGATGACCGAGCCCCCCGGGCAGAGATGTGTGGCAGCATTGCCTCGTACCGTAACTACGCGTCTCAATAATCCCCTTTGTCTCGCTCCGGGCACCGTCGTTGTCTCCGTGGTCGTTCGTACGAACTCGCGGGCCGGCGGGATGCCCTGCCCCCGTATAAAGGACCACCCTGCGATGGCAGACAACGAGTTCCCCCTCATGCAGTTCCTCCGAGAAGGTTTCGATCCCGTGGCGGAGCTCGGACGCATTCGATCCGAGCAGCCTGTCTTCCCGATGCGGATGCCCGATGGGTCCACCGTCTGGCTGGTGACCCGATATGACGACGTCCGGGCGGTGCTCAGCGACGCGGACCGGTTCAGCAACGACTTCGCGAACGTGATCGCCGCGGGAGCAACACAGGAAGACCCCGGCGGTCTCGGCTTCCGCGACCCGCCCGAGCACACGCGACTGCGGCGGCTGCTGACGCCGGAGTTCACCGTTCGGCGGTTGCGGCGCCTGGAAGGAAGCATCCAGAAGATCGTTAACGATCACCTGGACGCGATGGAGCAGGGTGGGCATGAAGCGGACCTGATCCCGTCGTTCGCCCTTCCCATCCCCTCGCTCGTCGTCTGCGAACTACTGGGCGTTCCGTACGGTGAGCGGGCTGATTTCCTGCGCATGAGTGCCGACAGGTTCGACTTGTCCGCCGGACCTGAGGCGTCCATCCAGGCGGTCAACGACTCGATGGTCTACCTGACCGATCTGGTCGCCAGGGAACGCGCCAACCCTGGCGACGGTCTGCTGGGCGCGCTGCTGCGTGAGCATGGTGACGAGGTGAGCGATCGCGAGTTGGCCAGCCTCGCCGACGGCATGCTGACCGGCGGGCACGACACCAGCACCAGCATGCTCGCCCTCGGCACGTTGTGGCTGCTGGAGAATCCCGAGCATGCCGACCTGATCCGGAGCACCGACGACCATGTCGATCAGGTCGTGGAGGAGCTCCTGCGTTACCTCACGGTGGTTCAGGTCGCCTTCCCGCGCTTCGCCCGCGAGGATCTCGTGCTGGCCGGGCAGCCCATCGCCAAGGGGCAGATGGTGCTGTGCTCGCTGACCGCCGCCAATCGCGATCCCGCCCTCGGCGCTGACATGGACCGAGCCGTCCCGGGGCGGAAGACGAGCCCTCATGTCGCCTTCGGACACGGCATCCACAGATGCATCGGAGCTCCCCTGGCGCAGATGGAGCTGCGTATCGCACTGCCGGCACTACTGCGGCGCTTCCCCCGTCTGCGTCTGGCCGTGCCGTTCGATCAGCTCGCTTTCCGGGAGATCTCCATCGTCTACGGCGTCAATTCCCTCCCCGTCGCCTGGTAGAAGAGCACGACGGCCGCCGCCGGCACACCGCGCCGGGTGAACCGGCGCGGCGCGAATTCCCCTGCGGCGGGAGCCGGTGCATTCCAGGAGCCCGGTGCATTCAGGAGCCCGGTACGGTCCAGCAGAGAGCGGCGGCTCCAGCAGAGAGCGGCGGCTCAGATCCCCCAGATGGCGAGGCAGAGCAAGGGGGCGGCCAGCACTGCCAGGGGGCCGCTCAGCACCAGGGCGGATGCCAGGCAGGCCAGGACGGGCGCCCAGCGTCGCCCGCGCGGGTCAGGAGCCACAAGCCGCTCCAGTCGTTCCACCACGCCGACATCCGTCAGGGCGAGTGCGTGAGCGCCGCCCTCTCCAGTAGCCGGATCGGCCATCGTCACCAGGGCCTGTGCGAGCGCCGCCTCGCCGTGGCGGCGCCGGGCCCGGTCATCGGCGAGCATCTCGAGCAACCTTCCGACGGCCTGGTGGGCCAGGCGCGCCCACGGCAGCCAGGGGAATGCGCGAGCGCACGCGAGAAAGGGGAGCAGCAGCAGGTCGTGACGTCCCGCCGCATGAGCCCGTTCGTGTTCGACGACGGCCTTGAGCTGCCGCTCGTCAAGGACGTGCAGGGTGCCCTGGCTGAGCACCACGCGGGCGCGCCTGCCCGGCACGCAGTAGGCCACCGGACGCGGGCTGGGAAGGACATAGGCGTCATGCTCGGGGAGGTGATCGGCCACCACGTCGACCATGAGGCGCAGACGCCGCTGCCGGACGGCGACCTTCGCGGTGACGCCGAGGGTGTGGACGATCAGCCACACGACCAGCGTGATGGACCAGGTCAACGCTATGACCTGGCCCGCTGCGAGCCCGCCCAGGTCGCGTTCTTGGAGGATCTGGCCGCCCAGGACATGCATGCCGTGCGGGAACACCACCGCCAGCGGCGCGACCGCCGCCACCAGGCCGACGCCCACGGCTCCCAGCCCACCGGCGAGCCCCATCGCCTGCCAGAACAGCAGGGCCGCGCGGGGATGCGCCGACGCCCATCGCGCACCGGCCAGACGTTCGGCCACCGTACCCCCCGTCAGCACGGGCAGCAGGGCCAGACCGGCCGCCGCCAGCCAGGCGATCACCGGATCTCCTCGTCCGGGCGGTCCTGTAGGGCCGCACGCAGCGCTTCGGCGACCGCGGGCGAGACCGTACCGACGAAGCGGCTCACAGCCGCCCCGACGTCACCGGCCTCCTCCAGGGCGGCGCGCATGGTCTCAGCGATGAAGGCGTCCTTGTCGCTGGTCGCGTAATACAGATGGGCCCGCCCGGCCCGCTCGCGCCGCACCATGCCCTTGCGGGACAACCGCACCAGCACGGTGAGGACCGTCGTGACCGCCGGACGCGAGGGAAGGGCCTCCGACAGGTCCTGGGCGAGCATCCCCTCGGGACGCCCCCACAAGGCTTCCATGATCGAACGTTCGAGATTGCCCAGCCGCACCGGAAGATCTCTCCACCCATTCAGGCCCTGGTCGAAAGCAGAAGGTTACCGGTACGCACCGCGGTGCGCGGCGGCCGGCGCAGGGAGCCGCCACCGTGCGGCAGCCTGGGAAGAGACGCCTCGTCACAGCGGTCAGGTGGTGTCTGCTTTACGGTTCAGTGACATGACGGCAAACGCTGTGCGTTTAACCCTCCTGGGACCAGTGGGGCTAGCCCGGGCCGGGGGACCGGAGCCGCCACCCGGCCCGCCCATGCTGCGGCCCGGCGTTCTGCTCGCGACGTTCGACCGTCCAATGGCGGAGGTCCTGCGCTTGGTCATCGACGGTCGGGCGTCCGGGGAGCGGGTACGGCGCCCGCACGCCGGGTGGACGGTCACCTGAGGAAGGCCGGCGTGCGGGCACCGAATTCCGCGCGATCTCGGCAGAATCGATCTTGAGGGATCAAATGCGTTCCAGGGGAATTCCCTCGTAGGCACCGCGGAGGATCTCGAAGACCGGATGGTCACCCGGCAGTTCGACGTCGTCGATCGCGATGATCGGACGGACCCCGATGGCCGAGTTCGTCGCGAACGCGGCGCGCATGCCGGAGACCTCGGCCAGATCGACCGAGGCGGTGATCATGCCACCGTGCACCTGTCGAAGCAGCCGCATGGTCACACCGGGGAGGCTGTCGCCGGCCGGCCACACGACCCGTTCACCGTCGTGGAAACCGATGTTCCACGTCGCACCCTCGGTGACGCGCGAGGCGGCGTCCACGAACAGCGCGTCGTCGAAACCGGCCCGCTGAGCCTGGCGGCGGACGCGTAACGCACCGAACAGGCCCACGTGCTTCACCTGCGGTGAATCCCTCTGGTACGCCACGGTCCGCACCCGCATCGGCGCGGGCGGCACGATGCCCGCCGGTCTGGTGGTGACGAGGATGTGCGGATGGGCGTCCGCGCCCGGACGACCGAGTTCGAGGGCGGGGTCGAAGACCGTGACGCGGACCACGACCGTGTCTCTCACGTCACGCAGCGCGTGACGGATGTGATCGCGGATCCGTACGGGATCCAGCTCGGCGGCGAAGACGAGCCGGCAGTCACGGACGAGGCGCTCCAGGTGATGCGGCAGGCCGCGAACGTGCCCGTCGCGCACGAGCATCGTGGTGAAGTGACCGTAGTTGACCAGACCCAGGACCTGGAGAGCCGCAAGGGGCACGGGTTTCCCGTTGAGTTCCGCCATGCTTCGTCCTTAGCACGGGTGGCGGGCCGAGATCCTGACGCCGGGGATCGAACGTGCCGACCATGCGCCGGGAGCGGAGTGCTTCGTGGGCTCGCCGGACCTCGCTCATGGGGTACGCCGGGCCGGTGAGCGTCCGCAGCCGTCCCATGGTCACCGGGTCGCCCCGGACACCGTCATGGCCGGTCACCGGAAGATGCCCGTGTGGCCGAGGGAGTAGCGGCCCGGCTGCGGATACACGCACAGCCCGTGCGGTCCCGCGCCGACGGGGATGGTGCGGATGACCTCGCCCTTCCGGGTGTCGAAGACGTAGACGACGCCGTGGTAGCGGCCGCTGAGCCACAGCTTCGTTCCGTCCGCCGACACACCGCCCATGTCCGGCGAGCCACCGCCGGGGATTCGCCAGACGTCCACCACCTTCCGCTTCGTGAACGACACGACGGACACCGATCCCCCACCCCGGTTCGACACGTACAGGTGGCGTGAGTCGCGGCTGACGTACAGGCCGTGGGCGCCCCGGCCCGTGGGCAGGAAGCGGATGACACGGTACGTCTCCGCGTTCACGAGCCACACCCCGTGCCTGGCCATGTCGGCGATGTAGAAGACGGTGCCGTCGGGCGACAGCTTCACATCCTGCGGCATGCTCCTGTCGCCCAGGTGGATGTGGCGGATCACCCTGGGCGCACGCCAGTCGAGCACGACCAGGTCACCGCTGAACTCGCAACTCGCGAGGAAGACCGAGCCGTCGACGGTGAAGTCGCCGTGATTGATCCCCCGGCAGGGCACCGACAGCGAGCGCCGCAGCCGCATGGTGTGCGGATCACGCAGGTCGAGCTGGTTGTTCCGCTCCGCCATGACCAGCGCGTACCGTCCGTCCGGAGAGAAGTACAGGTTGTAGGGGTCCTCCACGTGCACCGGACGGCCTGGTTTGCCCGTTCTGGGGTCGATGGGAGTCAGGGTGTTGCCCTGGTTGTTGTTCACCCACAACGTCTTGAGGTCCCAGGAGGGCACGACGTGCTGGGGCAGCGCCCCGACCCGGAAGTGCCGTACGACCCGGTACGTCTCCGGGTCGATGACGTCGACCGTGCCGCTCTCGCTGTTGGGCACGTACACGAGGGAGCGAAAGCCCTTGACGACGGGGCTGAGCATGCCGGGCCGGTCCGCGGCGTAGACGTCGACCGGCCCCCGGTCCTCCGTCCTGTGCGGCCTGGCGGCCCCGGGCAACGGCGAGGCCTCCGGTGTCGGTGCGGCGGACGTCGGCGGGGCGCTCGTGGCCCGCGACAACGCGGCCCGCGGCGCGGGCGGCTCCGCCGCACAGCCGGCGAGGACGCATCCCGCCAGGATCATGAGCACCACGGTCACGGCACCGGCCCCACGCGCTCGTCTCATGCCTGCCCCTTCATCATGGCGGGCCACCTCGGCCGCTCCCGATCACGACGACCGGCCGCGAGTGCACGAAAGCGGCCCGGCACGGCAGGTCTGCGAGATGCTAAAGCGCGCCGGACGCGGCCCGAAGGCCGCTTTACCATCCACGGGGATTATCGAGAGGAGAATCAGCGACAGTCGCCGATCAGTGTGAACGTAGGAGCGCCGTGCTTATCGTCATACCGCTGTTCGACCGGTTCACCGCTCTGGACGCCCGCGACCACCGTTCGACGCGGGATCGCCCGCCAAGGCATCGCAGGCCGCCAAGGACCTTCTCGCCAGGGGGCTCTGACCCGATGACCTCCACCACACGGGCAAGCGCGCGTTCTGCCGGTCGACGGTCGATCTGGTCTTCAGGACACTATGACGAGGCCGGGAACGCGGAACGGGAGCGCGAAAGTGCGTCGTGAGGAACTGCCGCAGAACATCGGTAGATATCGTCCCCAGTCGCATCTCGCGGCCGGTGGCATGGGACGGGTCTTCCTCGCCCTCGATCCCGAGGGGCGGACGGTCGCGGTCAAGCAGCTTCATCCCGGCTTGTCCCACGAGAGCGGCATGCGGGAACGGCTCAGGCGCGAGGTCGAGGTGATGCGGAAGATCCGCAGTGCCCGGGTCGCCGAACTGGTCGACGCCGATCTGGATGCCGACCCGCCGTACATCGTCACCCGTTACGTCCAGGGCCGGACGCTCCGCGATGTCGTCGAGGCCGAGGGCCCGCTCCGGGGGAACGCCCTGCTCCGGATGGCGCGCGGCATCGCCGAGGCCCTGGTGGCGATCCACGCCGCCGGGCACGTCCATCGCGACCTCAAGCCGTCCAACATCATGGTGGTCGGCGGCGAGCCGGTGGTCATCGACTTCGGCATAGCCCGGGAACAGGACGCCACCCGGCTCACCGTGGAGGGCGGCGCGATCGGCACGGTCGGCTACATCCCGCCCGAGGTGCTGGAGGGGGCCGTGGCGGGACCGCCCGCCGACGTCTTCGCCTGGGGGGCGACGATCGCGTACGCGGCGACCGGGAGACCGGCCTTCGGCACCGGTGGGGTGCAGGCGGTCGCGCTCCGCGCCTACCGTGGCGCCGCCGATCTGGACGGCGTACCCACCGAGCTCCACCCGCTCGTGACCGCGGCGCTCGCCCCCCGGGCGGAGTTCCGCCCCGACGCCGCCACCCTGGCCGGTGCCCTCGCGGGCGAGCCCGCCGCTTTCACGATGGACCCGGCCGCCGTCCAGCCCGTGCCGGCACCCGGGTACGGCACCGCTGCTCAGCCCGACACCGAGCCCGTACGCCCGGGGAGGAGACGGTCTCTCGTCATCGGCGCGAGCGCGGCGGCCGCGGCCGTACTCATCAGTGGCTCGCTGCTGGTCTGGCGGCCCGGTGGGAACGGCGATCCGCCACGGCCCTCGCCCTCGCCGTCACCCGTGGCCGCGCCGGGCCGGCCCTCCTATCAGGAGACCATCGACAACGGGAAGGCGGGACAGCGGCTGATGGAATTCCTGGGGGCCAACGTGGGCAAGAAGGTGCTCGTCTTCGCCCCGCTCGCCGGAGAGATCACCCCCTACGCCGGCAACGGCGAGGACTTCGACTCGTTCGGCGAAAACGACAGGGCGCTGTTCACCTTCTGGCCGGAATGCCGAGAAAAGCTGGACCCGGGTGAGCGGCCGACCTCCAAGAAATGCGTGGGCGTGCAGATCACCATCCTCGGAGAGCAGCCTGCACGGGTGGGCCTGCTATGGACCAGCGGGTTCTACCGCGTCCAGGGGAATTTCGAGGTGTCGATGGACGGGACCAACCAGGGCATCCACGCCTTCACGCTCAAGCCCGCCGAGGCGGCCTGACGTACCGGTCTGAGGATCTCCCAATCGAGCTCGCCATCGACGACCTTGGGTTTCCAGTAACCGATGCTCCCGCCGTTCTCCAGCACGTCGGCGGTCCGTTTCAACAGCGTGTAATACGAGCGGATCCGTACGTCACCGGGCAGGAAATCCGTAGGCGAGCCGCCGCGGCCACGAGGGCGAGCCGCGCCCTGGGGATGTGATCAGACGCCGCACGCCCGGCAGGCCATCCCGAATCCGCCGCACGCCCATGGTCTGCCCGCGGACCCGATCCGATCGGGTCCGCGGGCCGCCGCCCCGGCGTCGACTCAGCGGTGATCGCCGTGGGGTTCTCCGCGATTCAGTGAGGTGAAGAGTGAGACCCACTGATCGGGGTGGACGAAGGCCACCACCGCGTCACGCCGGACGCCCGCCCGGTCGAAGGCCGCCCCCGCTTCGCCGTACCGTCGGCTGAGCGAGGCGTACAGCGAGCCGCCGACACCGGAGAAGCCCAGCTCCACCAGCTCCTCCCACGCGCCGGCATCGCCGACGAGTGGTGCGGACCTGCGCTCGATCCGCAGGATCGCCGAGTCGACGGAGGGGACGGGGCGGAAGCTCTCCCGGTCGATCCGGTCGAGCATCTCCCAGTGGAACCACGGCCAGCTCTTCACCGTCACCTGGCTCCACCTGCCGAAGTCGCCGCTGCGTTTGCGCGCGTACTCCAGCTGGGTCACCAGGGTGGCGGAGGTCAGCCGCCGCGCGTTCAGACACCAGTCGACGATCTTCGAGGTGATCGAATACGGGATGCTGCCCACGACCGCGAACGGCCTGCTCGGCGGCCGCGCCCTGGTGAAGTCGCCTTTCACGATCTTCAGATCGGTCCTGGCCCTGAGTCTGGCCACCAGGAGTGGGTCGATCTCGTAGCCGACGACCTCGGCCCCCGCCTGGGCGAGCGCCATTGTGAGCACTCCCTCACCGGCGCCCGGCTCGAGCACGAGACCGGTCGGACGAGCCGCCTTGACCAGGGCCTCCACCGCATGTCGGTCGACCAGGAAGTTCTGGGAAAGCTCACGGCGCGCCCGATCTCTGGGCGTGCGACCGCCCGCGCCGTTCCTGACTTTCCGCTGGGTGTGCGAATAGTTTCCGTGCGCGAAATTCTGCGCCACAGCAAAAGCCCTTTCGGGTCCTCGAGACGAATGGGATCTCGACGGGCCCTGGGCTCGCGTCCTGCGAAGCTAGCGAGCCAGAGCCCGGCCGCTGCGCAGACGAATGAACCAGATGCAGTACATGCGCTCAGGTTATGGATGATCCGCTCAGATCGCGACTCGTTTTCTCCCTGCGCTCGTCGCGCCGCCGGTCTCGTTCGTGGGCCGGTGGGCGTGACGAGCCCGCGTCCGGCCGGGCGTCGGCCGTCGTCCGCTCTTCACCGGGCAGGGGCGGCAGCTCCCGGCGGAGCTCCTGGGGGGTCGGCGCCTGGAGCAGGGTGCGGCGTCCGCGGACGGCCGTCCACCGATCGTCGTCGACGATCAGGAAGCCCCAGTCGGGGTAGTCCTGCCGGAGCCGTCGCAGCTCCTCGCTACTCGTCTTTTCTGCGTCGCCGGTCGGAAGACGCCGGGCTTGTTCGGTCATGAGGCCGTCCGTACGGTCGTGGAACGTTCGGGTCGAGCCCACATGCCCGAAAACCGGGCCCCCATGCACACCGGCCCGAAGCAGGGAGATGCCCGGGTGGTTCAGGCCGGGTCTTCTCGTAGTTCCCGGGCGGCCGATCGGTAGGCCTCGGCGACGCGGACGAACATGTCCAGCAGCACCGGCACCTGTTCCGGTCGGTAGTGCAGGGCGAGCGCCTCCAGGTGCCGCCTGGACGCCGCGCAGGCCGCGTCGTAATCTCCGGTGCCGCCCTCGACCAGTTGCACGGTGACCGTGCGCCGGTCACGCTCGCCGCGCACCCGGCGCACGTAGCCGGCCTTCTCCAGTCTGTCGATCAGACGGGTGGTCGAGGCGGACGGCAACCCCAGCTCCTCGGAGATCGTTCCCACGGCGAGCGGTCCGCGCGTCTCCAGCAGCATGGTGGCGGCGACGTCGACCGGTTGCAGGCCGAGCCGGTCGGCGAGCGCCTCGTTGTACAGCAGGACCGCGATCAGGAACTCGCGGAAAAGAGCCTCTTCCGGATGCGTGTGGGCCACATCAACAACCTACTCCACCACGATGTATCTTCGAATCGAAGAAACTTCGATCCGGAGTAGATATGGAGGAGATGTGGAGATCATCGTCATAGGCGCCGGGGTGGGCGGCCTGTCCGTCGCACGCGTGTTACTGGCCGCCGGTCACCGCGTGCGGATCTACGAGCAGGCTCCGGGCCCGCGTACCAGCGGCAAGGCGGTGCTCATCTGGAGCAACGGCAATGCCGTACTGAACGATCTCGGCGTGAGCCTGGACGGCGTGGGCGCCCGCATCGACAGGATCGACGCGCTGACCGCCGACGGCCGGATGCGTACCAGCATGAACATCGCCCACGCGACCGATCGTTTCGGCTTCCCGACCAAGGCCGTCCCCCGCCGTCGGCTACTGGAGCGACTGGCCGACGGGCTGCCCGGTGACCTCGTCCGCTACGGGATGAGCTGCCGGAGCGTGACTCAGGACGGCGACCGCGTGACGGCGACCTTCGGCGACGGGTCGACGGCCGTCGGAGACCTGCTCATCGGAGCCGACGGTCACCATTCGGTCGTACGGCGCCACCTGTGGGGTGACGGTACCGTCCAGCCCGCCGACTTCGGCACGTGGCAGGGGCTCAGCCCGATCGACATCGAGATCACCGACACGAACCGCCATTTCATGATCACGGGGCGGGAGGGTGCGTGCGGGCTCATGCCCGCCGGCGACGGCCTGCTGCAGTGGTGGTTCGACGTACGCTGGTCACCCGCCGACAGGCGGCCCGCCGCACCGCTGACCGAGCTCAGGAACCGATTCGGGCGGTGGGCCTCGCCCGTCCCCGAGGTGCTCGCCGCGGCCACCGAGGCCGATCTCGAGTTCTTCGGGCACCACTGGAACAGGGTCCCCCGGGTGTGGGGGGAGGGCCGCATCACACTGGTCGGCGACGCCGCCCACACCATGCCGCCCACCCTGGGCCAGGGCGCCAACCAGACCCTCGAGGACGCGTGGGTGCTCGGTCGCGAGCTCGCCGGGGGCGGCGACGAGCCGGTCGTACGGCTGCGCGCGTACGAGAGGGCCCGCTACCCGCGGATATCCCTGGTTTCGCGGATGGCCAAGCGCAATCCCGCCAACTGGCGCATCCCACCGCTGCTCGGCCGGATGGTCCCCGAGACCGCGCAGACCGCCATGCTCGCCCGATTCAGCAATCGCCTCACCGAGCCCGCCGTGCTACCGGCCGGGGGCCGGGATCGCCACCGAACGCCACCGGGCCCATGGCCGGACCAGGCCCCGCCCCCGGGGGCCGTGTCCGGGTGCCCGATCAGGCGATGCTGCCCGACCAGACGTTGGCGGCCGACTTGTAGACGCCGTAGGTCTCCCCGTCGAAGTACGGCGAGACGCTGGTGTCGATGCGATCGTTGCCGTCGGTGTCGGCGACGCCGCTGGTCACCCCGTTGAGGTAGCCGATGCGGCGGGCGCTCTTGTAGTTGAGCAGCCACGCCGAGCCCGAGGAGCCCTCACCGGTGAAGGAGGACTTGACCCCGATGAGCTCCTCGGCCTTCACCGCCGGAGCCTTGGCACCGAAGGTCTTGCCGTAGCTCCACTTGAGCGTCTGGCCGGAGTAGGCGTGGTTGCCGTCCGGGTGGGAGCCGCTCGGGTAACCGAAGACGAAGACCTTCTTGCCGAGCTTCTGGTTGTAGGCCAGGCCCTGGCCGCCGACGTTGTCGCCGAGGCGGCCGACGTCGGTGAACTTGACGATGTAGTACTTGCCGTGCCTGATCCTGCGGATGGCCGGGTCGTACTTTTTGTAGGTCGCCTTGTCGACCTGCTTCCAGTCCCACTCGGCCTTGTTCAGCCAGGCGCCGGAGCCGGCCTTCAGGCCGTTGTAGACCGTGACGAACGCGTAGTCGCGGTCGCCGTCCTCGTAGACGTCGAAGTCGTAGTGGGTGAATGCCTGCTTGCCGACGTAGATGCCCCACGGCGCCTTGCCCTGGTAGTAGCCGGGAATGAACACCCAGCGGGACAGGGTCGCCTTGTTGCTCTTGGTGTCGTACACGCAGTGCCCGGCCGTGGCGACCAGGTTGCGGTACTTCGCCTGGAGCGAGGTGGCCGAACACCAGTGCGGCTTGCCGTCGGCGCCGCGGAAGAACACCTTGCCCGTGGTCCGGGGCAGGTTGACGTTCTTCGACGTGCCGCCCGACTTCTTCTCGTCGCCGATGGCCGGCACGGTCCCCGGCTTGCTGTCCGCGGACGGCCCGCCCTTGGACACGTGCTTGGCGACGACCAGTGTCTCGTACGGCGAGGCATTGATGAGGTTGGCCGCCTTCTCGTTCATCCAGTAGGCGATGACGTTCTTGGCGGCGATCCCGCTGGAGGCCAGCGGGTCGGAGGCCACGTCGCCGGCGGCCTGCGCGGGGGTGGCGGCGAGCATGCCGCCGACGAGACCCGCCGCGGTCAGGCCGCCGACCGGAATGGCCAGGCGCTTGACTCGGGACTTCATGGGAACTCCTTCAACCGGAGAGGGTGTGCGCCGTGAAGGTATGCCGCCCCGCTTGCAGCACGCTTACAGGCCGCCGACCAGGCCATGGAAACCGAAACGAGGAAACGGAAACGAGGAAACCGAGACGTGGAAATGCGCGGGTGAGATACGCTGCGCGACATCTGAAACACGTTCCCTTGCGCTTCGCAACCGCGCGGGGTTGATTTCGTAACATGCGCACTCGTTGGAGGAGGATCATTCGTCCGGTTTGTCCCGCAGATGGTTCCCTGGTGCGAAATCGCGAGTTCCGCCTGCTATGGCTTAGCTTCACTATGTCGGTGGCCGCCGACCAGATCTTTCCGGTGACGGTGACCATCGCGGCGCTCAACGCGGGCGGCGACGCCTCGACCGTCGGCGCGATCTTCACCGGCCGGTGGATCGCGCTGATCGTTTTCGCGCTGATCGGCGGGCTGTGGGCGGACCGGCTGCCGCGCCGGACGGTAATGATCGCTTCTCTGGCCTTCCAGTGCTGCGTGGTCGCCATCGGGCTGTGCGGCAGCGCGCCCGCGTGGCTCCTGGCGCTCCTGGTCTTCCTGGTCGGCACGGCCGAGGCGTTCCACCGGCCCGCCTACCAGGCGTGCCTGTCGTCCGTCCTCACCCCCGCCCAACGACCGGCGGGAGCGGCGCTGGGCGCGGTCTCCTGGCGGCTCGGCGCCATCGCCGGTCCCGGTCTCGGCGCTTACGTGGTGACCGCCTGGTCACCACGGATCGGGTTCCTCGCCGTGCTGGCGGCCTATCTGCTCGGCCTCGTCCTGCTCCTGCCGTTGCGCGAGCCCGCCATCACGCCGGCGCCCCGGACGTCGGCCGTCCGGGAGATCGCCGACGGCCTGTCCGAAGTCTCGCGGCGGCCGTGGGTGGCGGGGGGCATCGTCGCCGTCGCACTCCAGCAGATGCTCACGGTCGCACCGGCGCTGGTCCTGCTCCCCCTCGTCTCCCGTGACGTCTTCGGCGGCGACGCCGTGTACGGCACCGCCCTCGCCGTGCTCTCTGTCGGCGGCCTGGCGGGCGGAGTGATCAGCATGCGGTGGAAGCCCGAGCTGCCCGGCCTGGCCGCGGTGATCGGAATCGCGTTGTACGGCGCCGTGCCACTCGCGCTCATCTGGCCGGTGTCGTCGGGGTTCGTGTACGCGTGCTACGTCGTCGCCGGCCTGGGACTGGAGATCTTCGCGGTGCAGTGGGTGGTGAACCTCCAGCGGGAGATCCCGCCGGACCGTCTCGCCCGGGTCACCTCCGTGGACTGGCTGGCCTCTTCGATCATGACGCCCCTCGGCCTCTCGCTGACCGGTCCGGTCACCGAGGCGATCGGACGGTCTCCGCTGCTGGTGACCAGCATGATCGCCGGGTTCGCCGTGCCGCTCGCCACCCTCTTTCTCCGCGGTATGCCACGCTTTCACAGCGACCTCGGCCCGCTTGCCGGCGACCACGCCCGGGAGGCCGCACCCGCTTCGCTCAGGGCGCGGTGACGATTACGGAGTTGCGGATCGGCCGGAATCCGTCCCGGGTCTCAAGATGGAAAAGATCTTTCACTTTCATCCCAAGTCGATCTATGCTTACAGGCAATCAGAATCGCCGTCAATAAAGCCAGAAAGTCAAGCAAGGCAGCCGAGCGTGTCGACGGGAAGAGGCAACTCGTGAGCGATCTCATGGACTTCGACGAGAACAGGGCCGAGGGAAATCTCGGCATCGACGAGACGATCAAGATCGAGATCCGCAGGCTGGACCGGTTCGAGACCACCCTGCGCCTCAGCAACTCCAGCGGAAACTGAGGCCGATCAGCGCGAGCGGAGCTGTGGTCGGCTGCCTCTCCCGTCGTCTCGACCGCGGCTCCGTGCCCCTTCGCGTCATCGCCACATCTTTCCGCTCACCACGCCATGCCGTCCGCCCGCCTCGTCTTTCCGCGGCACACGGTTCTGATGCGAAGTCCCGCCGTGGAAGAAAACGGCGCCGGCCGGCCGAGGTCGGCCCATGCCTGTCCGGGGAGGCCGGATTGCGGTTGCCGAGGGTGAAGCCCGAGCATGCGCCCTACCGTCTCGACGGGGGCCGCATCCGCATCGGCGGCGAAATCTACGGGCTGGCCCATGAGATCGAAGATCCGTACGGCTGGGTGTGGACGGCTCTCGAGGCGATGAACGGGACGCGGACGTGCGCCGACGTCAACGCGTCGCTGCTGTCGCTTCATCCGGAACTGAGCCGTCGCGACGCGGACGCGATAGTCGCCCAGCTCCTCGACTCCGGACACATCGAGGACATGGCGGCGGACGCCTCCGGGCTCAGCCCGCGCGAGCTCGACCGCTACAGCCGCGGCCACGACTTCTTCCGCTGGGCCGACGTCACCCCGCGCGAGCACGGCTGGGACGCCCAGCTCAGGCTGCGGGCCGCGCGCGTCCTGGTGATCGGCGTCGGCGGCGCCGGCTCGTCCGCCGCGCAGGCCCTGGCCGCATCCGGGGTGGGGCTCCTGCACCTGGTCGACGACGACCGGGTCGAGCTCTCCAATCTCAACCGGCAGCTCGTCTACACCGAGGCCGACATCGGCCGCACCAAGGTGAGCGCTGCCGCCGAGCGCCTGAGAACGCTGAACTCCGACATCGAGGTCTCGGGCGAGGCCTTCCGCGTTCGAAGCGAACGCGATCTGGCGGGGCTGCTGCCGGGGTTCGACGTGGTCGCCCTGTGCGCCGACGAGCCCAGAGGAGACGACGGCATCAGGGTGTGGGCCAGCCGGGCCTGTTTCGCCGCCGGGATTCCGTGGGTGGGCGGCGGCTACACCGGCCCGCTCGTGACCACGGGCGTCTTCGTGCCGCGGCGCGGCGCCTGCTACGAGTGCATGCAGCGGATCGAGGACCGCAGACGGGGACGGCCCGGAGACCGGGGTCCGGGGAACGCGGCCCGTCCCGTCGACCTCGGCGGTCCCGGGGCGATCGCCACGTCGGCGGGGATGTGCGGCCACCTGATCGCCCACGGGGTCATCCGGCTCATCACCGAGGTCCCGCCGGTCACCGCGGGTTTCCTCCACGGTGTCAATCTCATCGCCCCGGAGCAGGCCGTGTTCGCCGAGTTCCCCGAAGGCGAGGCGGGGTGCGCCGTGTGCGCGCCGTGACGGGTCCATACCCAGGGCCTGCAGAGGCGGCACGCGAACAACTGCAGAGGCGGGCACGCGAACACGACGATGACTCGCGTCCGTTCTGCCCGACTTGTTATGGTCGGCGAAGCCGATTGCGGTGAGCGCTCGGCACGACACGCCGGACGGGGCACCCGGCGACGGCAGGACGGCGGGAAAACGTGGGCTTGATGGACCGCATCCGCGGTGAGTTCATCGACATCATCGAGTGGACGGACGACAGCAGGGACACCATCGTCTGGCGCTTTCCGCGATATGAGAACGAAATCAAGATGGGCGCCCGGCTGGTGGTCCGGGAATCGCAGACGGCCGTATTCGTCAATGAGGGCCGGATAGCCGACGTCTTCGTCCCCGGGACGTACGTCCTAGAGACGCAGAACCTGCCGCTGCTTTCGACGTTGAAGGGCTGGAAGTACGGCTTCCACTCGCCGTTCAAGGCCGAGGTCTATTTCGTGAACACCCGCCAGTTCACGGACCTGAAATGGGGCACGCAGAATCCGATCATGCTGCGCGACCCCGAGTTCGGCATGGTGCGGCTGCGGGCGTTCGGCGGGTTCGCCGTCCAGATCACCGATCCGGCCGGGCTGCTGCGCGAGCTGGCGGGAACCGACCCGCGGTTCCGCACGGAGGAGGTGCGGGAGCATCTGCGGCAGATGATCGTGGCGCGGCTGGCCAACGCGCTGGCCACGGCGAACATCCCCGTGCTCGACCTGGCGACCCAGCAGGACGCGCTGGGCGCGCGGCTGGCCGGCATCCTCACCCACGAACTGACCCCGGTCGGCGTCTCGGTGCCCACGTTCTTCATCGAGAACATCTCCCTCCCGCCGGAGGTCGAGGCGGCCGTCGACGCGCGCACCCGGATGGCGATCGCGGGTGATCTCGACCAGTACACCCGATTCCAGGCCGCGAACGCGATCGGCGAGGCGGCGCGCAACCCCGGCGGTGCGGGCGAGGGCATCGGCCTGGGCATGGGGATGGCCCTCGGACAGCAACTCGGACAGCAACTCGGACGGCAAATGGCCGCCGGGCTCGGCCACGGGCCGCAACCGGCGCCCGCCGCCGCACCGGCCTTCCCCGCGGGCGGGCCGCCGCCGCTCCCGTCGCAGCAGCAGGCCCAGTGGTACGTCGCCGTCGACGGCCGGCAGCAGGGGCCGTACGAGCTCGCCGCGCTGCCGGGTCTCGTGGGCACGGGCGCGCTGACCCGCGCCACGCTGGTCTGGCGGACGGGCATGCCCGACTGGCTCCCGGCCGAGCAGGTGCCCGAGCTGACCCAGGTGCTGGCCACCGTCCCGCCTCCGCTGCCCCCGCAGGCGTAGGTCCCCTCTCCCCGGCTATCCCCCGCCGGCTCTCCCCCGCCGGCTCTCCCCCGGCGCGACGAGCGCCGCGTTCCACCCCCTTCCGCACCTCCGGAGGACCGACCGTGTCCCATCCGAACGCCGCCGACCCGAACGCCGCCGGGGCGGCGACCGCCCGCTCCTATCCCTGCCGGTCGTGCGGCGCCACCCTCGAGTACGCCCCCGGCACCCACCGCATGCGCTGCCCGTACTGCAGGCAGGAGCAGCCCATCGCACCCACCGGCCGGGAGGTGCGGGAGCACGACTTCGCCATGCTGGCCCGGTTGCCGGTCAAGCCACGGGAGACGGCCGGCGCGGCGCACATGTTCGTCTGCCCGGGCTGCCACGCGCACACGGAGAGCGACACGCTGTCCGAGAAGTGTCAGTTCTGCGGCACCCCGCTGGTCGCCGAGGCGGGCGCCATCGAGCGCATCGTGCCCGAGGCGATGATCCCGTTCGGCATCGACAGGGACGGCGCACGCGCCGCGCTGCGCAAGTGGACCTCCTCCCGCTGGTTCGCCCCCTCGAGCCTGAAGAAGGTGACCGAGGCGGAGACCTTCAAGGGGAGCTATCTGCCGTACTGGACCTATGACGCGAGCACGGTCTCGGACTACCGGGGCCAGCGGGGCGACCACTACTGGGTGACCGAGACCTACACGGTCACGGAGAACGGCCAGACCAGGACCGCGACCCGCCAGGTGCGCAAGACCCGCTGGTCGTCCGCATCAGGAAGGGTCTCGCGCGCCTTCGACGACGTCCTCGTCGCCGGGACCGGCCGGGTCCCCGCCAGGCAGCTCGAAAAGCTCACCCCGTGGCCGCTCGCGCAGGTCGTTCCGTACCAGCAGGAGTATCTGGCCGGTTTCCAGACCGTGCGTTACGACATCGAACCGGAGAGCGGCTTCGAGTCGGCCAAGCAGCAGATGGCCGAGGTCATCGAGGACGACTGCCGCCGCGACATCGGCGGGGACGAGCAGCGGGTGAGCTCGGTCGACACCCACTATTTCGATCTCACGTTCAAGCTGGTGCTGCTCCCGGTGTGGTTCCTCACCTACCTGCACGGCGGCAAGACCTGGCAGGTGATGGTGAACGCCCACACCGGCGAGGTCATCGGGAAGCGGCCGCACAGCGCCGCCAAGATCGCCTCCGCCGTGCTCGCGGCCGTGGCCGTCATCGCCGTCGTCGTCTTCCTCGTCCTCAGGGCCAGGGGCGGCGGCTACTGACGGCCGGCGGTCCGCCCCGTCCGCTGAACGTTTCAGGCTCGGCGATCGATGCGGGGAAAGGTCTATGGGAGCGCTCCCAAATGCCGTAGTTTTACCTCCGTCCGTCATCACCCGATAAGGAGCATGTCGTGCGGAAATGGTTACCCGGGGTCTGCTTGGCCGCCCTGCTGCCGCTCACGGCGACCTCGGTCGCGTACGGCGCGACGCCCGCGAACCACGGGCAGCAGCGGACCTGCGCGAACACGGCGCTGCTGTTCTGCGAGGACTTCCAGACCCTGCCCACCGGCGGTGCGAGCAGCCTCAACTGGGGCATCGACACCAAGCACGGCACGCTCACGGTGGAGCGCGACCGGCACGGCCAGAAGGTGCTGCACGTCCACACCGAGGGCAACGGCCGCGCCTTCCTCAAGGTCGACGACTTCGCCCCGCCGGGCAACGGCTTCTACGGCAGGGTACGGCTTCGCGTGCAGGCGTTTCCCACCGCGCCCGACTGGGCGCACTACACGCTCATCGAGGCCACCGGCACCGGGCCCGAGATCGTCCGCCCGCTCGGCGGCCAGTACGTCCCCACACTGGGCAAGGACCTGTGGGGCGTCGGCGCCGACGGCGGCCCGACCGGCGACTGGACCAACTGGCGAGAGTCCGCCCCCTCTCAGGCGGGGAAGTGGCAGTGCGTCGAATGGCGCATGGACGCCACGGACAACCGGATCTCGGTGTGGTTCGACGGCGTGGCCAAGCCCGACCTCACCGTGTCCACCCGTGATCACGGCGGCAACGACGTCGACTTCGTGTTCCCCCGGTTCGACACCGTCAAGCTGGGCTGGCAGCTCTACCAGGCCAACCCCTCCCCCGCCTCCTACGACGTCTGGATGGACGACATCGCGTTGAGCACACAGCGCGTCGGCTGCGACGGCCGGGCGGGCTGACTCGGGTAACGACACCGCTGAGGAAATCCCTGAGCGGCACGGTCGCTGCGCCGGGAGGAAGCTCCGGTCCGCCACCAGGCCCCGCCGAGCGGGGCCCGGCCTGCGGTCCTCGCCCCCTCCCGCTCCGCTCCCTGCAACCTGGCTGACGATCACCCGACCGGCCCGGCCAAGCGGCGGGTCGTCAGGCCGGCGAGACGCCCTCGCGGTCGAAGACGATCTCGCCGCCGAGCACGGTGAGGCCGATCGGGATGCCGGGGATGTCATGGGGGTCGGCGGCACGCAGGTCACCGCCGAGGACGCACAGGTCGGCGACCTTCCCCACCTCGACGCTGCCCTTCCAGGACTCGGCGAAGTCCTGGCGGGCGGCGTTGATCGTGTAGGCGCGGACGGCGGTGGCCAGATCGACGCACTGCTCGGGACCGCTGGGCCGGCCGGTGGCCTTCGACTCGCGCAGCAGCATCGACGCGACGCCCTGCCGCCAGTTGGGTTCGGTGATGGGGGCGTCGGAGCCGGCGCAGACGGCGAGCCCGGCCTCGGCGGCGGAGCGGACCGGCCACTGGTAGTCGGAAAGCGTCTTGCCGACGACCTCGTCCATCAGGTCGGCGATGGTCCATTTGATGGCCGGGTTCATGTTCACGGAATATCCGTGCGCGGCCAGCGTGGCGAGGTTCTCCACCGAGACGAAGTCCGCGTGGATCACGTAGTGCCGGGCGTCGGCCCGGGGGTGGGCCCGGTCGGCGGCGACGAACGCGGCCACGACGGCGTCGATCGCCCGGTCTCCGGTGGTGTGCACGCCGACCTGGTAGCCGGCCGCGTGCGCGATGCGGATCATCTCCGTCAGCTCCGCCTCCCGCAGCGCGGCGTCGGCGCCGTGCACGCACAGGGCGCCGTGGCCGCCGGCCATGCCGTACGGCTCGCGCATCCAGGCGGTCTCGTTGGGCGGGACGCCGTCGGCGAAGACCTTGACACCGATCACCGCGAGCCGCTCCGGGTCCACGTCGGACGGCACCGCGGCGAGCTCGCGCAGTCCGGCGGCCACGTCGGCCGCCGAGCCGCCCATGGGGGCGGGCAGCAGCAGCACCCTGACCCGGGCGGCCAGCTCACCGGCCCGGGCCAGTTCGATGTACGCCTCCAGGGACTCGGTGCCGAGACTGCCGCCGAGGATCTCGGTGCCGCCCGGCCCGAGGCCCGGCTCGGTGAAGCTGGTGACGCCCTCGGCGTGCAGCGCCGCCACCGCCGACCGGATGGCCCGCTTGCGCTGTTCCACACCGACGGGTGGGACGCACCGCTGCACCAGGGACATCGCGCTCTCGCCGAGCATGCCGGTGGGCTCTCCGGCGGCGTCGACGTAGACGACTCCCCCGGGAGGTGGCGAGGTGTCGCGGGTGATGCCGGCGATCTCCAGCGCCCTGGAGTTGACCCAGAGCATGTGTCCGGAGAAGTCGGTCAGGCAGACCGGGTGATCGGGTGAGACGGCGTCCAGATCGCGGCGGTGGGGGCGGCGGCCCGGGTCGGCGAGGCATTCGGCCAGATAGCCGAGATCCCAGCCGAGACCGGTGATCCATTTTCCGGCGGGGGTGGTCGCGGCGGCCCGCCGTACGGCCTCGGCGATGTCGGCGATCGAGGCCACGTCGGGGTGGCCGACGGCGAGCGCGAACGGCGGCCGGGTCAGCCCCCACGCGGTGGCGTGCAGGTGCGAGTCGTTGATGCCGGGCAGGAGGGTACGCCCCGCGAGATCGACGACCCGGGTGCGCGGACCGGCCAGCGCCTCGATCTCTGTGGTCTGCCCGACCGCGAGAATGCGCCCATCTCGTACGGCCACCGCCTGCGCGACGGAGAATGCCTGGTCGACGGTGAGGACATCGCCGTCGATGAAGATCAGATCCGCGGGGTGGGGCATGGCCGGGGTCTCCAGATGGTCGACTGAAATCGACTGTATGGGCCCAAACGATTGCCTGTCAACGCATCCGAAACCACACCTCCGGCCCCAGCGCGGACGCGCCGGCGACCGTCACGGCGAGGGGCTCACGGCCCGTACGGCGACTGCCCCTGCCCACCGTGAGGCTGCCACCCCGTGTCCGGAGGCGGCGCGTGGAACTGCGGCTGCTGCGGTCCGTATCCGGGCTGATATCCCGACAGCTCA
Organism: Sphaerimonospora mesophila NBRC 14179 = JCM 3151; assembly: GCA_001552515.1. Lineage (GTDB taxonomy): Bacteria > Actinomycetota > Actinomycetes > Streptosporangiales > Streptosporangiaceae > Sphaerimonospora > Sphaerimonospora mesophila. The sequence goes on along the minus strand of BCRI01000045.1, from coordinate 9,478 downwards.
CGCCGGGCGCTGGCCCTGTCGTGCTTCAACGCCAGCCGTACGGCCGCATAGATGACGAAGAACATGATCGTCAGCGAGAGGATCAATCCGACCAATCCCGCCACGGTGGACGCCACCATATGCCTCCTCGCCGCACCCATAAGCCCGTTTCACCGGTTTCGCGGTGATCGACCTCCAGCCTAGTTCCCCGGCCGCCGAAGAAACATCCGATGATTTTCCCGGCCAGACCGGATGACCGTCGGAAGCGATGAGAATCTTCTTCCGATTTCTCCTGGTGAGTCCATTGACTGGAGCACCGATCGGCCTCAGGGTGTCGGATGGGTGATCGAAGACATCGGAGGACGGGTCTGGTCGGCATACCGGCATGTGATGGCCGCGGCATCACGAGATGCTATGGGGCCCCATCGTCGCGTTTCATATACGATTCACGGAAAGGATCATTACCTGAGGGGGCGGGTGCGTGGAGGGAGCCAGACGGGTGCCGGCGGGAATAGACCCCAACGTCCCCAGCGTCGCGCGGATGTACGACTACTACCTGGGCGGCAAGGACAACTTCGCGGCCGACCGGGAGGCCGCCGAGAAGATCATCGCTCTCGGCCGGGAAGTGGGCGGCGACGCCCGGGAGATCGCCAGGGAGAACCGCGGCTTCCTCCGCCGTGCCGTACGGCTGCTGGCGCGGTCGGGCATCGGCCAGTTCATCGACATCGGCGCCGGTCTGCCCACCCAGGAGAACGTCCATCAGGTGGCCGAGCGGCACATCGCCGATCCGCGCGTGGTCTACGTCGACAACGACCCCGTCGTCCTCAACCACGCCCGGGCGCTCCTGGCCGACAACCGCACCACGATCGCGGTCTCCGGCGATCTACGGGAACCGAAGGCCATCTTCGATGACCCCGCCGTGCGCGCGCACATCGATTTCACCCGGCCCTTCGCCGTGCTGATGGTCGCGGTGCTCCACTTCGTCTCCGACGACGAGGAGGCCGCCCGGATCGTGGACCAGGTACGCGAGCGTCTCGTTCCGGGCAGCCATCTCGTGCTCACGCACGCCTACCAGGGCACCCGGGACGAGGCGGCCGTCAGCTGTGGCAAGCAGGTCTACTCCGGGACCTCGGCCGGCGGCGTCGCCACTCGCGATCTGTCGCACCTGGAGTCGTACTTCGCCGGGCTGGACCTTCTGAAACCGGGAATCGTGCCCGTGCAGGCCTGGCGGCCGGAGGTGCCCTGGGACGTCCCGGTCGACTTCACCGGGTTCGGGATCCTGGGCGCGGTCGGCTGCGTGATCTGACCCCCATCGAAAGGAGCGTCCGAGCATGCCGGAGGACCTGACCCTCTGGTACGGCGAGCCCGCCGCCGACTGGGAGACCGGGGCGCTGCCCATCGGCAACGGGGCGCTCGGCGCGATGGTCTTCGGCGGCGTGCGGCGTGAGCGCCTGCAGTTCAACGAGAAGACGTTGTGGACCGGCGGCCCCGGCTCGACGCAGGGTTACGACTTCGGCGACCGGACCGGGCCGCGGCCCGGCGACATCGCCGGGGTGCGGGCGCTGATCGACCGCGACGGCGGGATGTCGCCCGAGGACGCCGCGGCCAGACTGGGCCGCCCCAGGGCCGGTTACGGCGCCTACCAGCCGTTCGGCGATCTGTGGCTCGACTTTCCGTACGCCCCGGAGCACCGTCCCGAGGACTACCGGCGCGACCTGCGCCTGCGTGACGCCGTTGCGACCGTCTCCTATACGACCGACGGCGTGCGCCACCTGCGGGAGTATCTGGCCTGCCACCCCGGCAACGTGATCGCCGGCAGGGTGTCGGCCGACGCCCCCGGCCGGGTGTCCTTCACGCTGGGCGTCTCCTCCCCGCATCCGGGACACGTCGTGACCACGGAGAACGGCCGCCTCACCGTGCGCGGCGCGCTGGCCGACAACGGCCTGCGGTACGAGGCACAGATCGAGGTGATCGCCGAAGGCGGCAGCCGTACCGACGGCGCCGGCCGGATCACGGTGACCGGCGCGGACAGCGCGGTCTTCGTGCTGTCGGCGGGCACCGACTACGCGATGACCCATCCCGCCTACCGGGGCGCCGACCCGCGCGAGAAGATCACCGCGGTGGTGGACCGGGCCGTGGCCGAGGGTTACGACCGGCTCAGGGCTGCCCACGTCGCCGACCACCGCGGCCTGTTCGACCGGGTGAGCCTGGACATCGGGCAGCGCGTGCCGGACGTGCCGACCGATCGGCTGCTGCGCTCCTACACCGGCGGAGACTCCGGCGGAGACTCTGGAGGAGGCTCCGGCGAAGACTCCGCCGCCGACCGGGCGCTCGAGGCGCTGTTCTTCTCCTACGGCAGATATCTGCTGATCGCGTCCTCGCGGGAGGGGTCGCTGCCGGCCAACCTGCAGGGTGTGTGGAACGACTCCACCACCCCGCCCTGGGCGGGTGACTATCACACGAACATCAACCTGCAGATGAACTACTGGCCGGCCGAGGTCGCCAACCTGCCGGAGACCGCCCGGCCACTCGACGCGTACGTCCTGTCCATGCTGGAGCCGGGACGGCGGGCCGCGCGGGAGACGTTCGGCTCGCGGGGCTGGGTGGTCCACAACGAGACCAACCCGTTCGGCTTCGCCGGCGTGCACGACTGGCCGACCGCGTTCTGGTTCCCCGAGGCCGCCGCGTGGCTGACCCGGCATCTCCACGAGCACTACCTGTTCAGCCGAGACCTGGACTACCTGCGCGAGACCGCCTATCCCGTGCTGCGGGAGACCGCCGAGTTCTGGCTGGACAACCTGCACGCCGATCCGCGTGACGGCACGCTCGTCGTCTCCCCCTCCTACTCCCCCGAGCACGGCGACTTCTCGGCCGGGGCGTCGATGTCCCAGCAGATCGTCTGGGACCTGTTCACGAACGCGCTGGAGGCGGCCGAGGTCCTGGACGCCGATCCCGCGTTCCGGGCTGAGTTGAGATCGGCCCTGGAGCGGCTGGACCCGGGGCTGCGCGTCGGCTCGTGGGGCCAGCTCCAGGAGTGGAAGGACGACCTGGACGATCCCGCCGACGACCACCGGCACGTCTCACACCTGTTCGCCCTGCACCCGGGGCGGCAGATCGAGGCGGGCTCGAAGGAGGCGGCCGCGGCCGAGACGTCGCTGCTGGCACGCGGCGACGGCGGCACCGGGTGGAGCAAGGCCTGGAAGATCAGCTTCTGGGCCCGGCTGCGGGACGGCGACCACGCCCACCGGCTGCTCGCCGAGCAGCTCAGGGCCTCCACCCTGGACAACCTCTTCGACACCCACCCGCCGTTCCAGATCGACGGCAATTTCGGCGCCACGGCGGGCATCGCCGAGATGCTGCTGCAGAGCCACGACGGATGCGTCGACGTGCTCCCCGCGCTGCCCTCGGAGTGGCGGCGCGGCTCGGTCTCCGGGCTGCGCGCCCGGGGCGACGTCACCGTCGACATCACCTGGTCGTACGGCACGGCCCCGGACATCGAGATCAGGTTGCGTACGGGGACCGGCGGCCCGCTGACCATCCGCAACCAGGTCTTCAGGGGCGCCTACCGGCTCCTCGATGAGGACGGCCGCGACGTTCCCGCCGAGGCGGACGGCGACCGTGTCGCCTTCACCGCCGTCCCCGGCCGCACCTATCGGGTGATCTCCGCCTGAGACCCGCCCGCATCCCACCACCATTTGCAGGTGCTTGATCGGATATGTGACGAACTGCTGCGGGCTCCGCGGAGCGAGCCACCCCCTCGGCGTGTTAGCGATATCGACAAGGCATCGACACTCGGTCTGCCGCACCCGTCAGGTCCTGCGGCGGCGGGCATCCTCTTGACCTTTAAGGATGAGAACGCTAACAATCAGGCCGTCACACCCCGAGCCCAAGGAGATGCGCCGTGCTTCAGGCACAGCTCACCATCGACCCCGCCTTCCGGGTGGCCCCCGTACGGCGTCGCACGTTCGGCACGTTCGTCGAGCACCTCGGCCGCTGCGTCTACACCGGCATCTACGAACCCGGTCACCCCACGGCCGACGAGGACGGCTTCCGCGGCGACGTGCTGGCGCTCACCCGGGAGCTCGGCGTCAGCACGGTCAGGTATCCGGGTGGGAACTTCGTCTCCGGATATCGATGGGAGGACGGCATCGGCCCCCGGGCGAACCGGCCGCGCAGGCTCGACCTCGCCTGGCACAGCACGGAGACCAACGAGGTCGGCGTCGACGAGTTCATGCGGTGGACCCGGCTGGCCGGGGTCGAGCCGATGATGGCGGTGAACCTGGGCACCCGGGGCGTACAGGAGGCGCTCGACCTGCTGGAATACTGCAACATCCGGTCGGGCACCGCGCTGTCGGATCTGCGGATCGCCAACGGGTCGAAGGACCCGCACGACGTCAGGATGTGGTGCCTGGGCAACGAGATGGACGGCCCCTGGCAGATCGGGCACAAGACCGCCCGCGAGTACGGCAGGCTCGCCGCCGAGACGGCCCGCGCCATGCGCATGATCGACCCGAATCTGGAGCTGGTGGCCTGCGGCAGCTCCGGCTCGTCGATGCCGACCTTCGGGTCCTGGGAGGCGACCGTCCTGGAGGAGACGTACGACGTCGTCGACCACATCTCCTGCCACGCCTACTACGAGGAGAAGGACGGCGACCTCGGCGGCTTTCTGGCCTGCTCGACCGACATGGAGCACTTCATCGCGTCGGTCGCGGCCACCGCCGACCACGTGGGGGCGCGGCTGCGGTCGCGCAAGCGGATCGGCATCTCCTTCGACGAGTGGAACATCTGGTACCTCAGCCGTTTCCGGTCGGCCGAGCCCCCCACTGACTGGCCGGTCGCACCGCCGCTGCTGGAGGACCACTACCACCTGGCCGACGCCGTGGCCCTCGGCGGCCTGCTCATCACGCTGCTGCGTAACAGCGACCGGGTGCTGGCCGCCTCTCTCGCCCAGCTCGTCAACGTGATCGCGCCCATCATGACCGAGCCCGGCGGCCGGGTGTGGAAGCAGACGACCTTCCATCCCTTCGCACAGGCGTCCCGGTACGCCTCCGGCGACGTGCTGCGGGTCGAGCCCGTCTCACCCATGTACGACACGGCCGAGTTCGGCGAAGTCCCCGTGCTGCACGCGGTCGCCACCCATGACGAGGACGACGAGACGACGACGCTGTTCGCGGTGAACCGCTCGACCGAGGAGCCCGTGACGCTCGAGATCGACGCCAGGGCGCTGGGCCGCGATGTCGTGATCACCTCGGCCGACACGCTGACCGACCCGGACGTCTACGCCCGCAACACTGCCGACGCCCCCGACCGCGTCGCGCCCCGCGCCAACCCCGATCACCGGTCCGACCCGCTCCGCGTCGTACTCCCGCCCGTGTCCTGGAACGTGATCCGCCTCGGCCGCCGCTGACCCCGGAAAAGGACAGCCCGTGATCTTGCGAATACTCGCACGAATGGCCCGCGACCTGGCCTGACCCCTTTCGTGATCTTGCAGAAACTCGCAGCCCTGGCCATCGACCTGAAAGGATGCAGTTCGTGATCTTGCATTACGAACTGCAAGATCACGAACAACGAAGCCGCAGGTGAACCACGTTGCATGCGAGTTTCTGCAAGATCACGGATAGCGAATGCCCAGGTCAGGATGGCCCTCTGCCGGCAACTACAAGATCACACCCAAGAGGAGGGGGGTGGGGGTGGGCGTTGTGGTAGGTATGGCCGGATGTCCCAGGTTTCTCCCCTTCAGCCGGAGGATCCGCGCCGGCTGGGTGACTACGTCCTGAGCGGGCGGCTCGGCGCGGGCGGCCAGGGGATCGTCTTCCTGGCCGGCCGCCCCGGCGGGGCGTCCGTGGCGGTGAAGCTGCTCCACGCCCGGCTGGCCGACGGCGAGTCGGCCCGCCGCAGGTTCGCCCGCGAGGTCGAGGCCGTGCGGCGGGTCGCCCCGTTCTGCACCGCCCGGGTCCTCGACGCCGACCTCGAGGGTGATCATCCGTACATCGTGAGCGAGTACGTCGACGGCGTCTCGCTACGGGACGACGTCATCGCACGCGGACCCCGCTCCGGCGGCGCGCTGGAGCGCATCGCCGTCGGCACCGCCACCGCGCTCGCCGCCATCCACCGGGCGGGCGTCGTCCACCGCGATTTCAAGCCCGGCAACGTCCTCCTCGCCGCCGACGGGCCGAGGGTCATCGACTTCGGCATCTCCCGGCTCGCCGACGCCACGGCGACGACCGGCGGACCGGTCGGCACCCCCGCCTACCTCGCTCCCGAGCAGTTGCGCGGTGAGCCCACCGGACCGGCGGCGGACATGTTCAGCTGGGCGCTCACCGTGTCGTACGCCGCAAGCGGCCGGCACGCCTTCGCCGCCGACACCTACGCCGCCGTCCTGGGCAGGATCCTGTACGGCACGCCGGACCTCGGGCGGCTCTCCGGTCCGCTCCGGGAGATCGCGGTGGCGTGTCTGGCCGCCGATCCGGCGGACCGCCCGACCGCGGAGGACGTGCTGAGCAGCCTCCTCGGCACCCCCACGACCGCCACCCCCAAGACCGCCACCACGACGGCCCCTGCGATGACCCCCGCCTCCGCTGCGGAGCCCGTTCTCGCCGAGCGGACGGACGCGCACGGGCGGCGCCGTACGATCGCGGTCGCGGCCACGGTGGTCGTGAGCGCGGCCGCGCTCGCGGGCACCGGTCTGATCGTCGCGCTCGGCGGCGGCGAGTCCTCCTATCAGGGCATGTGGAGCGGAATGGCCCGGCACCCCACGGCCGGCCGGACCTTCCCCGTGGAGCTCTACCTGTCGGAACCGGCCCGCATGAGGTGGGGCGCCGACCTGCACTGCGAAGGGCGTCTCACCGTGCTGGACGAGACCGGGGCCGAGGCCGTCCTGCGCCTGGACCAGGTGAGCGGCGAGGCATGCCATCCGGGGACCGTCACGATCCGCCGGCGCGGGGAGCGGCAGGCCACGCTGGAGGTGCGCCGGGAAGGAGAGGAGTCCTTCCGCTACTCCGGCGTCATCAGCCGCACCTCCTGACACGGCCGTCACCCGCCCGGGCCTTTCCTGCCGGGCGGGGCCGAAACCACCCGCGTGCGGCCTTATGTTCTCCTTGGAGGCCAGTGTCGGCCGGCCGGGGATCGCGCGCTCGGGAGCTGATCATGTCGGATCATTCGGTGACCATCGACCTCAACTCGGATCTGGGCGAGGGTTTCGGCCAGTGGCGGCTCGGCGACGACGAGGCGCTGCTGTCCATCGTGACGAGCGCCAACGTCGCGTGCGGCTTCCACGCCGGAGACCCGACGATCATGCGGAACGTGTGCGAGCTGGCGGCCGCACGCGGCGTCGCGATCGGGGCCCAGGTCAGCTATCGGGATCTGGGCGGATTCGGGCGGCGGTTCATCGACGTCGCGTCCGAGGAGCTCTGCAACGACATCGTCTATCAGCTCGGCTCGCTGGACGCGTTCGCCCGGCTCGCGGGCACCCGGGTGCGGTACGTCAAGCCGCACGGCGCGCTCTACAACGCGATCGTGCATCACGAGGAGCAGGCCGCGGCCGTGGTGGCCGCCGTACGCGCCTACGATCCCGCGCTGCCGGTGCTCGGGCTGCCCGGCTCGGCCTGGCTGCGCCGGGCGGAGAGCGCCGGGCTGGCCACGGTGACCGAATGCTTCGCCGACCGGGCGTACACGCCCCAGGGCACGCTGGTGCCGCGTGCCGCGCCCGGCGCGGTGCTGCACGATCCCGAGCAGGTGGCCGAGCGCTGCCTGCGCATGGTCAGGGGAGAACCGATCGAGGCCGTCGACGGGACGCCGCTGATCATCCGGGCCCAGTCGATCTGCGTGCACGGCGACAGTCCCGGCGCGGTGGAGATGGCCCGCAGGGTCAGCGAATCGCTCAAGGCGGGCGGGATCGGGCTGTCCCCGTTCAGCCGGCCCGCCGGGGAGTCCTGGGGAGAGCCGTGATGCCCAACCTGCTGCGGTACGGCGAGGGCGCGCTGCTCGTGGAGCTCGACGGGCTGGCCGAGGTGATCGCGCTCTATGACGCCCTCGCGGGCGATCCGCCGCGCGGGGTGACCGACATCGTGCCCGCCGCAGGGACGCTGCTGGTCCGGTTCGAGCCGCCCGCGAACCACGCCGTCGTGGCCTCGGCCGTACGATCCGCCTGGGCGGCCTGGGCCGTACGACCCGGCGGCGATCGGCGGGCCGGCGCCCCGGAGGTGACGATCCCCGTCGTCTACGACGGGGCCGACCTGGCCGCCGTGGCCGCGCACACCGGGCTCACCGAACGCGAGGTCGTGGCCGCGCACACCGGCACGTCGTGGACCGTGGCGTTCTGCGGGTTCGCCCCGGGCTTCGGATATCTCGTCGGCGGGGACCCCCGGCTGGCCGTGCCCCGCCGGGCCGAGTCGCGCGTGCGCGTCCCGGCCGGATCGGTGGCGCTGGCCGGAGAGTTCAGCGGTGTGTACCCACGGGAGTCGCCCGGCGGATGGCAGCTCATCGGGCGCACCGAGGCGGTGGTGTGGGACACCCGGGCCGACCCGCCGGCGCTGCTACGGCCGGGCGTCCGCGTGCGGTTCACCCGGGTGGGCGATGGCGGAGCGCGGCATGGCTGAGCTGGAGGTGCTGGCGACCGGGCCGCTGACCACGGTGCAGGACCTGGGCCGCCCCGGCCGGGCCCACCTCGGGGTGGGCAGATCGGGCGCGGCCGACCGGGGGGCGCTGCGGCTGGGCAACCGCCTGCTCGCCAATCCCGAGGGGGCGGCGGCGCTGGAGGTCACGCTGGGCGGGCTGCGCGTACGCGCCCACGGCCACCTGGTCGTCGCGCTCACCGGCGCCCCCTGCCCGGCCACCGTGGTGGAGGCGTCAGGACGCGGCAGGGTCATCGGCCACCAGTCGGTGGAACACCTGCCCGACGGGGCGACGCTGTGGCTCGGCGTGCCCGTACGCGGGCTGCGCACCTACCTCGCGGTGCGGGGCGGCCTGGCCGTTCCCGAGGTGCTGGGATCGCGGTCGACGGACACGCTCGCCGGCCTGGGCCCCGAGCGGCCGGCGCCGGGTTCGGTGCTGCCGGTCGGCCCGCCGCCGCCGACGCAGCCCACCGTCGACCTCGCCCCGCTGCCCTGGCCCGATCCCGGCGAGCTCGTGCTGGAGCTGCTGCCCGGCCCGCGGGACGACTGGTTCCGCCCGGGCGCGCTGCGGGCGCTGTGCGCCGAGCCGTACGAGGTCACGGCGGCCAGCGACCGGGTGGGCATCCGGCTGCGCGGGCCGCGTCTGGAACGGGTGCGCGACGGCGAGCTGCCCAGTGAGGGCATGGTCCCGGGGGCGCTTCAGGTGCCGCCCTCGGGCCGGCCCACGCTCTTCCTCGCCGACCATCCGGTCACCGGCGGCTATCCGGTGATCGCGGTGGTGCGCGAGCGCGACGTGGACCGGGCGGCGCAGGCCCGTCCCGGCCAGCGCGTCCGGTTCCGCCCGTCGGCCGCCGCGCGTACGGCGGCTACATCACGGCTCGACCCGC
>BCRI01000044.1 GCA_001552515.1 Sphaerimonospora mesophila NBRC 14179 = JCM 3151 | reverse complement strand
AGGCCACCGCTCGCCGATGCCACTACAAGCGCAGATCCCAACCATGATCTCAAAGTGTCACTGGAGTATTAGGTTGGTCTTCTGGTACCGCCAACGCACTGGATCTTGCTCGCGCCCAGGGGAGGTGCTGTGAATGCTCGTTGACATGCTGATCGTTTACGCTCTTCCCGTGGTCGTGACCGTCCTGTCTCTGCTGGTCACGTCCTCGCGACCGTGGCGCAAGGTCCTCTACCTCACGGCTTCCATCGGTGTCTGTGTCCTGCTGGCGGTGCTCGGCGGCCTGCTCATCGAAGACCGACCAGGGCTGTGGCTGTTCGTCTTCGGCCCAGCGGCGCTCATCACCGGAATCCGGTTGATCGTCACAGCCGTCCTCGACCTGCCTGCCTCGGAGCACGTCGCAGGCTGATCGTCGGATCATGAGCGGGCTCCGACAGGGTGGCCGGTGCCATCGGTTCAGCGATCACACCTTATGGATGGTCTTGTGCCGATGTGTGCGGATTTGCCGCAGGGGTACGGATAGGCGCTAGGCGTGTTCGCGACCGCCGGTGCACCTCCGCGGAAGGGTGAGAAGACTTGACGACCATCGACCAGCTCGACGACAAGGAACTGCTGGAGCTGTCCCGTCGTACCGACCCGCTCGGTGTGCTGTCCCTCTATGTGAACGCCGACCCGACCGGGAGCCCCGAGGCGGCGGCGATCGACATCAACAATCGGTACAGGGAACTGCAGCGCCGGATCGGGGAGGATCGCACCTCCGAACGGAGCCGCGAGGTGAGCGCCGCGCTGGAGCGGCTGAAGCCTGAGCTGGAGCTTCTCACGCGTCCGGCCACGCCTGGCCGAGGCCGCATCGCGTTCGCCGCGCTGTCCGGCGACTGGATCCTCCGCCTGGACGGTCAGATGCCGGTGCCCAACCGCGTCGTGCTCGATGATGGTCCCTTCGTCCACCCGTTGCTGGAACTGCTCGACGAAGGCCGGCCGGCGGGCGTGATCCTGGTCTCGGGCCAGGACGCACGGCTCCTGGAATGGCGTCTCGGCAAGCTCCGACTCGTGAGCCTGCTGGAGCAGGAGGAGGCCGAGGCGTCGCACGAGAGGGCGGGCCAGATCGGAGGCGGCCCCACCGGCCAGTTTCACACCCCCATGCTCGAGCAGCGGCAGGCTCGTCAGCAGGAGCGTGCGCAGCGGTTCCTGGACCGGGTGGCGGAGACCGCCACGGACATGATGGATGAACGACGGTGGGAGCGGATCCTGGTCAGCGGTGGAGATCGCTGGACGCAGCCGGTCGCCGCGAAGCTCCCCGAAGCGCTCCAGGACCGGGTGATCCAGGACCTTCGGGTGCTCACGGGTATGGATGACGAAGGGCTGCGGAGCGCCGTCACCGAGCGGCTGCACGAGGACCACGCCTTGCGGGAGCGACGGCTGGTCGAGCAGGTCCGGGAAGCCGCCCTCGCCAGGACCGGTGCCCTGGGCCTGTCGGAGGTGGCCGCTGCGCTGAACGAGGGTCGGGTCGCCCACCTGGTGTACGACCCGGAGGTCCGTTATTCGGGGTCGGTCGGAACCGATGGCGCGTTGTACGCGGGCGCCGAGGTCGGCACCGATGGGGAATCCGGCACACCCGAACCCCGCTTGACCGAGCGGCTCGTCGAGCGTGCGTTCTCCACGGGAGCGCGGGTGAGTCCGATCGAGGGCGCCGCCACCGGCGCGCTCAGCGAGGCGGTCGGCATCGGCGCGCTCCTGCGCTGGTGAGGTGCGGGTCGCAACCCGCAAAGGTCGTCGCGCCGGCGCCTCCCGGAGATCGCGATATCGCCGAGTGCTCTCCGGAGCCAGGGACGTATGCTCTCGATCATGCGCCGAGGCGTGGTGACGGTCCTGGTCGTGCTGGCGGTGGCGGGCTGCACGGCCGCGCCGGAGCAGCCCAAGCCACCTCCTGTGGTCGCGTTCACGCAGGAGATGGCGGAGGCGGTCCTCGCCGAGGTCGTGGCCGGAGTCGGCAAGAACGGCATCGCCGATTTCTGCGCCGAGTTCGCGCGCAGTGAGGAGACCTGTGCGACTCTCCTGGAGGGTGCCTTAAGGGAGTGTCTGCTACCCGGAGACAAGCCCACCGTGAGGCAAGCGGTCCACGAGTCGGCCACGCGCGAGTACGAAGAGACCTGGTGGTTGGTCGTTCAGGGCAGAACGCTCGACGGCCAGCAGTACGTCTCGGATTTCCCGGTCGTTCTGTCGGCGGGTGAGCCGAAGGCGGCATTGGGCATCTACTGGACGGGTCAGGGGTCTGGCAGGGGTATGAACGACCCTTCGAACCACACGGTCAACCCGAAGAACGCTTGTCCCAGGTGACCACTCGCCTCGCTGCGGATCGTGGGCGGAGACGTACTCAAGGGGCAACGGGACAAGCGGTTCGTCCGGGTCGGGGGACCTACGGCCGCGTGACGGCCGCGAACACGCCCCGCGCGGTCGTTCCATTCGGCCAGGTCCATCCGGCGATCAGGCGACCCGGCGATCCGTCCGCCGTCTCACCCGGCCGAAGGACGCGGTTGACCTGCACTTCGATCCCGTCTTCAGGGCCGATGCCGTGCACGATGACGGTCGGGTCCGGGGTGTCGCTCTCGCTCTGATGCTGCGGTGTCGTCTCGCCGCGCAGAAGAGCGCGCAACTGCGCCACCACCACCGGGTCGTGGACACCGTCATAGATCCACCGGGTGCCGAGCACCCCGTGTTCGGCGGTGCCGATCAGCGCCCCGCCGGGGACGCCCTCCAGAGCCGCGCCACGGTAGCTCATCGGCACCAGGTACGCCACCGGCTCCTGCCCGGCGGTGTCCGTCACGACCATGAACTCGATCCCGACCTCGCCCTCCGGATCGTCCAACCGGAATCCACCGGCCTTGGCCAGTTCGGGCCTGGCCGATTCACCCGCGTACCAGCTCTGCTTCGGCAGCCACTCGGTGAGCAGCTCCACCTTGCCGGGTGTCATGGTGGTGCGGTGGATGTAGGCCATGTGGGTCCCTCACATGCGATTCCGGGCTCGTCTTCCAACGGTGTGATTGAACCTATAGAAGTCGATGATGCTTCCCGAAGCGACTGAAAATGGGCCGCCCGGCCCATGGGGGATCGCCGCCGCGCGGCCAGGCCGTCAGGAGTAGGCGGCGATCATGCCGACCACGATCACCACCAGGGACAGGGCGGTGAGCGCCGTTCCCATCCTCAGGGCGATTTTGCGCCCCTGTCCGGCTCGGAAGACGTACAGCAGCACATAGGGCAGGAAGGCCAGCGAGCCGAGGCCGGTGGCGGGGAGCGTCATCGCCCGCAGCACGCCCTTCGTGCCGGACGGTAGGGCCCGATCCCGCTCAGGGGTGAGCCGGGCCCGCGTGACGTCCCCCACCTCTGACTCGGGCGGTACGGCCACCATGATCGCGTCTCCGCCCCCGTCAGGGACGAACCTGCCCGCGCAGTCGTACCGTCCTCGTCCGAGGGAGACGCAGGAGACGACGGTGAGGGTGCCCGGGGTGCCGATCTTCCCGGTCGCGAGCCGGAGGTCCGGCGCCGCGGTCACGATCGGCAGCACGCCGAGCGTGAGCCAGCAGATCAGGAGGACGCTCATGCCGAACTTTCCCGGCATGCGGCGGCCCGGGGTCGCGGTCGGGGTGGGCTCTCCGGCGGCATCGGTCAGGTCCATGGAGTCAGCATGGATTCGCGGACTTGGGGCTGACCTGTGACCGGCTTGCCGGACCGCGAGGCCGTTGCGGATCCCGGGACGGTCGCCGTCTCACCTCGAGCGAAAGGCTGCCGTGACCGACGCGGCCTGGGCAGGCGGGAGGCGAATCGCTGGACAGAGCATTGACCGGACAAGGTTGTGCGTCCCCTGGACTGCCATAACGTCAGATAAGGCTCTGTCGGTCCGAGGATCTGTCCACCGCTCGTCATGATCGGGCGTGGATGCTCCGTGAGTGGTGGCAGGGAACAGGGGACTCCTGTGATTGAAAAGGCACGGCCGATCGCCCTGCTGCTCGCCCGCCTCGCTCTCGGCTTCATCTTCTTCGCGCACGGATGGGAGAAATTCGCATCCGGCATCGACGCCACGGCCGCCTATCTCCGGTCGGAGGGCGTCCCGCTTCCCTGGCTGTCCGCCCTGGGGACCGCCGTCCTCGAACTGGTCGGCGGCGTCGCCCTGGTGCTCGGACTGCTGCTGCCGGTGTTCGGCACGTTGTTCACGCTCGACATGCTGGGCGCGTTCGTCTTCGTGCACGCGAACAAGGGCATCTTCGTGAGCACCGATGGCTTCGAGTTGGTTCTCGGCCTGGCCGCCGCGAGCCTGGCCATCGCCTTCACCGGCGGGGGCGCCCTGGCCGCCGACGACCTGTGGCGAGGCCGCCGGAACAGAGCCGCCGAGCACCCGGTGCGTTGAACCTCTCCGGTCCGGCTTGCCCACAAGGATGACGGGACACTGATTTAATCTAATCGTCTTTAGTCAAAATCGTCCCATCACTCACCGGCAGCAGGGAGCACGCGAGATGGCACAGTCCACGTTCGTGATAGTCGGAGCGAGTTTGGCCGGTGCGAAGGCGGCCGAGGCGCTGCGCGGACAGGGGTTCGACGGACGCATCGTGCTGATCGGGGACGAGCAGGAGCCGCCGTACGAGCGTCCGCCGCTGTCCAAGGGATATCTGCAGGGTAAGCAGGAGCGAGAGAAGATCTTCGTACACCCGCCGGAGTGGTACGCCGAGCAGCGCGTCGATCTGCGCCTGGGCCGTACGGTCGACGCCATCGACCGGGATCGGCGCGTGGTCACCGTCTCCGGCGGCGACCAGGCGGGTCTCGACGAGATCGGCTACGACAAGCTGCTGCTCACCACCGGAGCCTCCCCGCGCCGCCTGCCCGTCCCCGGCGCCGACCTCGACGGCGTCTTCTACCTCCGCAGCGTCGGCGACTGCGAGCGCATCCGGCAGGTCTTCCAGACCGCCTCCCGCGTCGTCTTCGTCGGGGGAGGCTGGATCGGCCTGGAGACGGCCGCCGCCGCCAGGCAGGCCGGCGTCGCAGCCACCGTCGTGGAGGCGGACGAACTGCCGCTGCTGCGTGTCCTGGGTCCGCGTATCGCGTCCGTCTTCGCCGACCTCCACCGTGAGAACGGCGTGGACCTGCGACTGGGTGCGCAGGTCACCGAGATCGTCGGCGAGCGCGGCCGCGCCACCGGAGTGCGGCTCGCCGACGGCACCCGGATCGACGGCGACGCGGTCGTGGTCGGCGTCGGCATCACGCCGAACATCCGGCTCGCCGCCGAGGCCGGCCTGAAGGTCGAGAACGGCATCGTGGTCGACGCCTCGCTGCGGACCGGCGACCCGGACGTCTACGCGGCCGGAGACGTGGCCAACGCCTACCACCCGGTGCTCGGCAAGCACATCCGGGTGGAGCACTGGGCGAATGCCCTGAACCAGCCTCAGGCGGCCGCGCGGTCGATGCTGGGCGAGCCCGTGGCGTACGACCGCATCCCGTACTTCTTCACAGATCAGTACGACCTGGGCATGGAGTACGCGGGCTACGCCGAGCCCGGTCAGTACGACGACGTGGTCGTACGCGGTGACCTCGCCCGGCGGGAGTTCATCGCGTTCTGGCTGGCGGACGGCCGGGTGCTGGCCGGGATGAACGTGAACATCTGGGACGTCATAGGGCAGATCCAGGGTCTGATCCGGTCGGGTGCCCAGGTCGACCGGGACAGGCTCGCCGACCCCGACGTGCCCCTGGACCAGTTGACGACCGGCGGGTGACGCGGGGCAGCAGCCCTGGCCGGGATCTGGACTAGCTCGAGAGATCCGAGTAAGGCGGCACCGGTACGTTCGAGGTGCCGCCTCAGCCAGGGACCCGGGCCCGTCCGAGGGGATGGCGGTAGGAGGGCGGCGATGCCGTCGAGGACGAAGTCCAGGCCGGGTGCGAACCGTTCCTCCGGGGTGGGGCCTCCGGCGTGGGCGAGCCACTCCGTCAGCTCGTCACCCCCCGACCGGTCCGCGCTCGACCAGCGTCATGCCATCGAGTGGGCGGCGCCGAACCACCCGGCCATGGCCGTACGGAGCCCGTCACGTTCCCGTTCGTCGGGGTACGGCGAGGCCGAGGCCCACGCCACGTAGCAGTCCGGACGGAGAAGCAGGGCGGACGGGGAATCCGACGGCGCCGTGGTGGGCCGGGGGCGTGCCGCGATGGCGTCCACCCGGTCGTGCCGACCGGACACCGCCTCGATGAGCGATCCGTCGGGGGTCATGTCAAGAAGCAGCGGCCGTGCGGTCCTGGTCAGCTCGGCGAGCCGTACGGTGCCCTTCTCCGTCTCCAGGAGCAGGTCGGGGGCCCACCGGCCGACCATGGGATGGGCGTCGGCGGAGCCCGGGGCGTACCTGATGTCCGCCCCCGACATCATGTTGGCGATGTGCCGGACGTTCCTGCGGTCGCGCAGCAACTCGGCGAACAGCTCGCGCAGCGCGGTGACCTCGCTGCCGGGGGCGATCAGCGCCGACTGCGCCTGGGTGTGCATGACCACCCGTTCGGCGGCCGGCCGCCGCTCGGTCTCGTAGCTGTCCAGCAGCCCCGGAGGGGCCCAGCCGTGAATCTCGGCGGCGAGCTTCCACCCCAGGTTGATCGCGTCCTGCAGGCCCAGGTTGAGCCCGGGGCCGCCGAGCGCGCTGTGCACGTGCGCCGCGTCGCCGACCAGCAGCACATGACGGTCACGGAACCGGGCGGCCAGCCGCGTGTTGCCACCGACCACGCGGCGCAGCAGGTGAGGTCCCGGGCCGTCGGGCGGGCCGAGCGGCACGTCGACCCCGAGCACCCGGCGGATGCTCTCGCGCATCTCGTCCAGCGTCAGCTCCGGGGCGGACCCGTCGTCGGTCCGGTCCGGCTCCCACTCCAGCGTCGTGACCAGGGGCGAACGGGGTGGAAACGATGCGAACGCGAATATTCCTCCGCGTTCTGTGCGGTGGTGCATGTTCAGCGGGATGAGTCCGTAGCCGGGCACGTTCAGCCCGCCGGTCGTCGGGTCGACCAACTCGGGCGGTACGCTGACACTGGCGGTACGCGAGATCGTCTCGTCCCTGGTCACGCCGGGGAAGCCGATGCCGGACAGCTTGCGTGTCACGCTGCGCCCGCCGTCGGCGCCGACCAGATAGCGGGCGCGCAGGCGATAGGCGCCGCCGGGCCCGGACATGTCCACGGCGACCGCGTCCTCGTCCTGCTGGAGCCCGGTCAGCTCGTGACCCCGGCGGATCTCCACGCCGAGTTCGACGGCGCGTTCCTCCAAGACCTGCTCGATGCGGAGTTGCGGCACCGGCAGCAGGTGCAACGGGTTGTCGGCGCCGAGCGGGCCCAGGTTCAGGGGGAGCGCGCCGAACATGTACCGCGGCGTGGGCCGGGGCGACTCGTCGCCGCCGAGGCGCTCGTACAGACCGCGGCGGTCGAGCATCCGCACGACCTGGCCCACCAGGCCGTTGGCCCGGTTCTCCGTGGTGCGTTCCGGCAGGCGCTCCAGCACGATCGGCCGTACGCCGGCCAGGGCCAACTCGCAGGCGAGCATCAGCCCGTTCGGGCCTGCTCCGGCGATCACGACGTCGATGGACATGACGGTCCTCCTCGGGGACGTGTTCGAAGGCATGGTGAACCGACCCGGCGGCGCGCGGACTCGCGGACGGGTGATCGGTCGTGGCGGGGTGATGGCGTCGCGGCGGACGACGCAGGCTTGGGTACGGAAGCCCGGGTACGGAAGCCCGGGTATGGAAACCCGACTACGGAAACCCGGGTAACGGGAACCCGAGTACGGGGATCGGGGTCAGGGTTCTGGCAGCCCGGCGGAGAGCCGGCGGAGCGCGTCCTCCATCAGCGATGTGATCGGCACCGGCGGCTCGGCGTGCAGCCACTGCTCCGTGACCACCCTGATCGCGGCTCCCACCGCGCCCGCCACCAGGCGTGGATAGAGGTCGCGGGCGGCGTCGGTGCCCGTGCGTTCGGCGATCGCCGCGGCCAACTCGGCCTCGATGATGGTGCCGCCCTTGAGGAAATCGCCCTGCAGTGACGGTTCGCTCATCATCACGCGAACGCCGTCCTGCCACTGCTGGTCGGGCAGGTCGGGGCCGGGCGTCGGCCCCAGCGCGAGTCGTGTCAGCACGGCGGTGGTGATGGCCTCCCACAGGGGCTCGGAGGCCGGGCGACGGCGCAACTCCTGCATGATCAGGCGGGCTCGGTCGAGGTGCCGGGCCACGATCGCCTCGCCTTTGCTGGAGAAGTAGTTGTTGAAGGTGCGTGGAGAGACACCGGCTTCTGCGGCGATGTCCTCCACCCGGACATTGTCGAACCCCCGTTCCACGGTGAGCCGGATGGCAGCCCAACTCAGCGCGATGCGGGTCTCCTGCTTCTTGCGCTCGCGCAGACCCATTCGCTCAGCGGGCTCATCCATGCTCACGGACACCACCCTAGCAAACCTTGCGGGTCACGCAAAGATGCGCGTCACGCAATGGTGCGTGACGCGCAAACCTCTCGAGAGTTCGGAACCGGGTTCCCGTCGCTACCCGCGGCCGCCCTGCCGCGGCAGATCGTCCAGCGCCTCGAGGAGCCGGTCGACGTCCGAGTGGTCGTTGTAGTGGACGAGTCCGGCTCGTACGGCGGAGCCCTCGTCGCGGATGCCGAGAGCCTGTGTGAGCTCCCAGGCGTAGCAGTGTCCGTCCCACACGTTGATCTTGCGGGCCGCGAGGTGCTCGGCGACCCGCTGCGGCGAGTGTCCGGCCACGTTGAAGTAGACGGTGGCCGTGCGACGGCTCGGCGAGCCGATCGGCCTGACGTGCGACAACGACGACAGCCCCTTGAGCAGATGGGCCAGCTCGGCCTGCTCGTACGCCTCGACCGCCGCCATCGAGGCGAGCAGCCGTTCCCTGCGGGTCCCGGTGGCGTCCGGATCCAGCTCGGCGAGGTGATCGACCGCCGCGGCGACCCCGGCCAGGTCGGCGAAGGGCAGGGTGCCGGTCTCGAACCGGTCGGGCACCTCCGACGGGGAGGAGGCCAGTTTGTCGGGCCGGAGCCGTTCCAGCAGCTCGGGCCGGGCGATGACGGCTCCGATGTGCGGGCCCGACCACTTGTACGAGCTGGTCGCGTAGAAGTCGGCGCCGAGCGCGGCCACGTCGATCGGCATGTGCGGGGTGGCGTGCACGCCGTCCACGTACGTCAGCGCTCCCACCGCGTGGGCACGTTCGGTGATCCGCGTGACGTCGGGCATGGTGCCCAGGATGTTGCTCGCGGCGGTGACCGCGACGAGCCTGGTGCGTTCCGTGACGAGCTCGTCGTACTGCTCGGCGGGCAGTTCTCCGCTCGGCACGTCGACGGAAGCCCAGCGGATGCGGGCTCCGGCCCGGGTCGCGGCCTGCACCCACGGCCGTACGTTGGCGTCGTGGTCGAGCCGGGACAGCACGATCTCGTCGTCCGGCCCCCAGTCCTTCGCCAGCGCGTACGCGAACCGATAGGTCAGCGTGGTCATATTGGGGCCGAAGACGACGCCGCGTGGGTCTCCGCCGACGAGGTCGGCGACGGCCTGCCTGGCCCGGCCCACGATGGCGTCGGAACGCGCGCTGGCCGGGAACGCCCCGTGCGAGTTGCCGATGCCCGTGGTGTAGGCGGCGGCGATGGCGTCGATCACCGGCTGGGGCACCTGCGTGCCCGCGGCGGCGTCCAGCCAGGCGTAGCCGTCGGACAAAGCAGGATAAAGGGCGCGGACACGTTCGATGTCGAAGCTCATGGCTCACCAGTGTCGTGAGATATCGGGCCGGAGGGAAGGGGCGGATATCCGCCGATATCGGGAGGAACGTGACGAAAGTCGTGATCGCCCTTGGCGGCACGATGGTCGGTCTCAACCGAGACTCCTGGCCGCGTGGCCGAAACCTCCCTGATCGATCTTCCGTTCTCTTGATACGCAGAGTTGAGCTGGGAGAAAGAGTTGAGCTGGGAGAAGGAGTGCGTCGAGGCGGACCTGACCATCGACGGGACCACGATCCCCAGTGTCGGGGTCCGGCTCACGGGCAACTCCACGGAAGGGACGGTGCCGGACACATGGCACCCAGAAGCCCCCGGCCGACGGGACCGCCGGCGAACTGCTGGACGACATCGTGGCGTCCTACATGCTCGACGCCCGGGCCGATGCCGCCAAGGCCGAAACCGCGGCCGACACTCTCCGCACCACCCCCGAGGCGAGGACCGAGCCGTTGCGCGCCGACGAAGTAACTGCCGGTTTGTAGCCGATTAATGGCGGGTGCTGTCGGACGCTACCGGGCTCATCGGCGAGGATTCCTGCACAGGAGAGCTTCCGCTGTGTCTCACGTCTTTTGCATATCTGACCTCCGGAATCGAGATTCCGTCGACGGACCATTCGGCCTGCGACCCGTCGAAGCCGAACCCGGCGCGCTCGTAGAAGCGTCTCGCGCGGTGGTTTTCGGCCAACACCCATAGGGTGAGAGCAGTGAACCCGGCCCTTTCCGCCCGCCTTATCAGTTCTTCCATGAGCGTGCGGCCGACCCCTGTGCCGATCCGCGCCACTGCCACGTACAACGCGTACACCTCACCGTCGGTGTCGGTGGCGTCGTCGTCACGGCAGGGGCCCAGGACTCCCCAGCCCACCACACCCCGATCGTCCTCGGCGACGACGTTCTGGATGCGGGGATCCTTCTGGAACACGCTCCTGCGACGCTCCGCGTCGGCCTCGACGCTGAGTCCGTCCAGATAATCGTCGGGAACGATCCCGCGATATGCCGTTCTCCAGCCGGTGACCCGTAGCGTGGACACCGCCCAGATGTCATGGGCGGCCATATCGCGGGTGCTGACACCACTCACGAGAGCTCTCCCCGGTCAGGCGAATCCGATGCCGATGATCCTATGGTCGAGATGAAATCCAGCCAATCGGATATTCTCAGTGGCCCTGATCGTTGCCTGACGGCGTGTCCATCGGCGAGGAAGAGGAAATTCATGGCGCCCCGACATTTTCCGGCTGTTGCGATAGGCGTCCTGCTGGCGGGCCTGGTGACCGCGGGTGTCGCCACTGTTTTCAGCAGAGGTAGCGCAGGGGCGGACAGGTCGTCGGTGCCGGTGCCCACGTCCACCGCCGACCTCGTCCTCCCGATGGACGCCTACGACCTGACGCCCGCGCAGCAGCTGGAGGTGGCGCGGGCTTATGCCGAGCTTGTCGAAGAGTGCATGCGGGTGTTCGGGCACGACTTTCGGATCAAGGTGGCCGACTCGACCCCTTATCCCCGAAATATGGGCTATATCACCTGGCTCGGCGACAATCAGGTTGAAAGATACGGTTACGGGACACCGCCGGGTCAAGTGGACGATCCATACGAGTCCCGTAGTGTTTCCGACGCGGAGTTTCGCGTTCTGGAGGGCAAGGCCGCCCACGTGGGCGGCAAGAAGGTCCCCGTCGGAGGATGCAGCGGTGCGGCCGAAGGAATCCTCAGCGCCGGCGCGCCGAGCTTCGACGGCCGGAGGACGCCAGGGAGGGTGGACGCCTTGCGCCTCCCGAACTTCATGGACGACGTGTCCTGGACCGCGCACAAGGATCCAGGACTCCACGTTGCCGATGCGGCCTGGGCCGAGTGCATGCACCACGCCGGTTACGCCTACTCTCAGCCGCTGGAAGCCGTGGGCGATCCGCGCTGGGCCATCACGGCCAAGAACGACCATGACCCCCCTCCGCAGGGGACTCCGGCGGAGATCCAGACCGCGGTGGACGACCATCGGTGCCGCCTGGAGACCAACTACTACGGGAAGCGCCAAGCGATCTACGCCGCGTACCAGCAGAAAATCATCGATGCGAATCTGCGGTTGTTCGCCGACTTGCGGATCCTGATGGACACGCGCCTGCGCAACGCCCGGCAGGTCAACAGCGGCGCACCGGCCGTACGCCCCTGGGCCTGAACACCGCCGCCTTCGGATCTCGACGGACAGCCGAGCGAAAGCGCGAGCCGCCTTCACCTCACGCAGTCGACGTAGATGAGCTGAACCTGGTGATCGTCAGTCCGAATATTCGGGGTGGGAGTGTCAGGGCGGCCAGGCCAGCGGCCAGTACGGCACCCGCCGCGATCCAGGACCAACCGTTGTCGTAGACCTGGAACTGCCAGGCCCACCAGTGGGGGTGAGCCCCGTCGACCCCCCAGAAGTCGACGATAACGAAGTCGGCGATCGGCAGGATCCACGAGAGTGACCGGCCGAAGAGACGGCCAGATACGAGTGCGAGTCCGGCGTAGAGGGCAAGATTCCGGATCGCCTCGACGGCACCGCCGACAGATCCGGCCACCACTGTGACCGTGCTGATAAGCGTGGCAGCGAGCAAGAGCGATAGCACTACATGTACCACTTCGGCTCTCACCAATCGCTGGGTGGCCGCCTGTTCAAGTGATCCCATGGAACTATGAAGGCTACCTGCTGCGAAGGCGGCGAAGGGAATAGTCGTCGCGGCCACGCTCGCCATCTCGGACCATCCTCGGCTGTTGGCGGCGGGTAGGACGATATCGCCACTACCCGCCCAGCAGGCGATCGCTGTCGCCGCCGCATAGCCGATCAACATCTGCGGGAGATGATGTGCCCGAGAATAGAGCAGGGTATTGGCCAACAAGTCAGCCATGACAGTTTGCGCCGATCTGCCGGATTGCCGTCAGGCGGTCCTTTATCCAATCGGCCTGCCCTGACTCCGGCAGGTGAATAACCTGCACGATCTCCTTTATATCGACCCCCGGTGGGCCGCCGCCCTCCCCCAGGGCTGCGGCGTTCCCAAAAGTTCGTACCTGCAGATATGCGTCAAGGCGGAAAACCTCGTGGCTGAATTGCTGCTCGACGTCCTGGGGTACTTCACAGTCGGGCACTGTGCGCGCGGTGACCGCTGATGACAGGAAGAAGGGCACTGACACAGGGCCGGCGAGGATCTGGAAATCTGATCCTGCTTCGGGAACGGACGCGTCGCGTAGCCCTCGTTCGTAGAAAGTGTCCGGGAGTTTGAGCACGCCGTTCGGAAGAGCGACCAGTCGAGCGACCATCGCATCGATCGTTCCGAGGTATTTCCTGTTCTCCGGCCATACGCATACTCTTGGAGATTCGTCAGAGCACAGGGGATCAGCGGGAGCGGGTCGGGCAACTAGTAGAGGCCCCGCCGTGACCACCGTGGCAAGGCCGGAAAACAGCATGGCCGCCGCGATCCCCCTGATAGGAGCAGTATTCAGCCGCCATCCCGCATCGCGGACAACCTGCCGTGGTGGAAGTGTCAACGCCATTGCGGTCAGTAAGAGGGTGAGGGTGAATCGGGTGATGAGTGCGGAAGGCGAAACCTCTGCCTGGACATGTCCTGAAAGAACGTAAAACCGTATGGGAGGAACCATGACCTGCCCGAACAGGCATACCGCGACCGCGATGGGCGGGATGAATCTGGACTGCCAAAGCTTGCCGGCCAGGTGCCCGATGCTGACGCTGAGTGTTATCAGACATGCGCCGAGGAGGAGATAGGACGGCCAGAGGAAACCCGGTCCCGCGTCCGGCGCACTCACGATGAAGGCGAGCGCCACGCCGGGAACGTAGGCGATCAGCCCAAAGATCAACGAGCTTAGCCATACCGGCAGTTCGATCCGCCACCGCGGCTGCATGGCGGCAGCGAGTTGCTCTGTGGTGCCTGCCCGGTGGACTCGTCCAGCGGTCCAGGCCGCGCCACCTCCAAGGAGGATTCCAAAGAAGAACGCGGGAAGTTGGGCCGCCGCGCTGGCCTCCGGCCAGACACCGATCCACCAGGTGCTCCTGCCGAACAGCATGGCAAGGTCCAGAGCGATGAGCAGGGGTAGCAACCAACGCAGCGGAGAGCGACGTAATTCTATCCGTAGCACATGCCTCATGCGGACACCCTCAGCCCTGCAAGCAGACTCATGTAGCCACGTTCCAGAGGGGTGTCGCCGTCGGAGGTAGGGTGGGCGGCGGCGGCAAGGCTATCCGGATCGCCCTGCCAAATCAGACGTCCATTCGCCATCACCGCAATGTCGTCGCAGACTGCTGCCACATCTTCCACGAGATGAGTGCTGAGTACGACCCCGGTCCCAGAATCACGGAGCTTGCGCACTACGGATCGGAATTCCAATCGCTGAGCTGGATCGAGACCCACGGTTGGCTCATCCAACAGCACAAGCCTCGGCCGTCCCACGATCGCCGAGGCGATCCCGCATCGGCGGATCATCCCACCCGACAAAGACTTCATTTTGGCTCTCGACCGATCGGAGAGATCGACGAAGGCGATGGCCTCGTGCGTTGCGGCATCAGCGGCGGAATCTGGCAGGCCGCGAAGCCATGCGCAATATCGGACGAAGTCGTGTACGGTGAAGCCTGGATAAAAACCGAAATGTTGCGGGAGATATCCAATATGTCGCCGTGCTCGCTGCGCATCGCGCTGCGACTCCACAGGAACCCCGCAGATCCACACAGTGCCGCGGGTGGGCGGCACCACGGTCGCCAAAGTTCGCAACAGTGTGGTTTTGCCGGCACCGTTCGGTCCTAGCAGGCCGAGAACTCCCGGACGCACGTCTAGATCCAGATCGAGGATCACTTCACGTCTGCCGTATCCCTGCCCGACACCCCGAAGTTCCGCGACTGGTCCCACGTATTCCCCCTAGCCCTGTCAACGACCCATTAGTACGGGTGCCCACAACTGTGGGCACCCGCTGAGGAGATCGTGCTCTCTCGTTCTGTTGAGAGCTTACGCGGAGGGCTAGTACTTCAGGCCCGGAACCACCCGCAAGCTCTCGCATTCATTACCAGAACTCGAGCCACGCCCTGTTCACCTTGAACGTGCACTCGTTACTGTCGAAGGTACCGGAGAAACCCTTCTGGATGGTGAACGGGCCATCTTCCTTGTCTAGCTCCCAGTCGCAGTCACCCTCGACGTAGACGGGCCAGATTGTTTGGGTTGCCTTCGAACACTTGCCCGCAAATGCGGTGTTCCACCACTGCGCGTAGCAGCCATACGTCGAAGGTGAGGTACCGGCGGCGCTTGCGGTGGGAGCTATTCCGACCACGGCTCCGGCGACCAGTGCGGATCCGAGAGCCAGGCCGACTCCGGCCCGCTTGAGGCCCAGCAGGGGTCTCATTTGGTGATACTCTCCTTACTGCATCGTAGATGCGCTGCGGGCGCTGATTCTTCGCGGGACTGGCGTCCGCAGCTCTGGCGCGCCTAAGTGGATCATAAAACTCTGTGACATTGCAAGCGAGGCGCACAAAAAGGGTCAAGTTGCCAGTAAATGTATGGCTGTTGACGCTGGTCTAGGCTCAGCCGCTCAGGACCTCGGAGTCGCGATCTGCCTTGCCGGTTGTCAGGTTCGCAGACAGGCCCCGTTTCGAAGTGATACGAGATGAACGATCTGGCCATGCATCGAGGTGTCCCGAGCCTTGGCGGGCAGAGCGGCCGGCAGATCCGACGCCGAACCTCGTACGGATAGAGATCGTTGCTCTCTGGCGGTCAGGCCGCGCCGGTCTGCTTGTGGCGCATTCTCGCTGGCATGCCGCAAGGCAACCATCGATCCGGCGCCGCCTGGCAACGGACCGTAAGACCGAGATCAACTGTTGTGCTCGGTCACGCCGGCGGAGCCGGACGGCCAGACCTGCCCAAATGACCTGCGGGATCTCGGCTGGGGTGGGTTTGGAATCCGCGGGACCCGTGTTGGCCGCCGTCGATGGGGCGGGGGCGGTTTCCCTGTATGGCAAAGGAACACTCCGGGAGGCCGCCCGTGCAAGCCACACGCCGGCGGGCGGCAGACGGGTTCTGATCGACCCGAGACCAAACCCTGCGACTCGGGGCTATCAGGGCCCAAGGCAGGGGCCCGAGGAAAGCGACATCCGGCGGGTCGTGGCGGATGGCCGATGCTTCACCCCCTCCGCGTCACATAATGGTGAACGATGGATACGGAGCGTGATGGAAGGGTCGACGTCAGCATCGTGGTGCCGACGTACAACTGCCGCGCGCACCTTGACGAGTGCCTGACGTCCCTCCTCGTGCAGCGCGTCAGCAAAGAGATCATCGTCGTGGACGACGGCTCGCGTGACGGCACGCCCCGGCTCCTCGACCTCTACGCGACACACCATCCCCGCCTGATCACCGTGATCCATCAGCGGCACGCCGGCCTGCGCGGCCGGCTGCGCAATGTGGGGCTCGCGGCGGCGACCGGGCGCTATGTCCTCTTCTTCGATCCGGCGGACCGGCTCGGTACGGAAGCGCTGCGGCGGATGGTCGCCATGGCCGACCGGAACGGCTCCGACATCGTGCTCGGGAAGAGCGTCGGCCGGGGCCGTACCGTTCCCCGTCCGCCCGCGGCGCTCTACCGCGAGAACGTCGAGCGAGTGTCCTTACGCGGCGGCGCCGTCTACGACGATCTCTCCTGCGCCAAGCTGTTCCGCCGAACGCTGCTCGAACGGCATGACATCCGCTTCGACGAGACACTCCGCCTCGGTGCGGCCGCGGGGGCGGACTCCGCGGTGGATTCCGACACGGACGCCGCCCTGGACATGGTCTTCGCCGTGCACGCCTACTGCCATGCGCGAGTGATCTCGGTGGTCGCCGACCACGACTGCTATCACCGGCATCCCCATGCCGTCCGCTTCGACATCCATGCCTCGGATCCGGATCAGGACGGTCCCGACCCTGAGCCGGTGCGCCGGCAGTCGCCGCCGGCGGGCCCGGAACCGCTCGCCTGGCTGCGCATGGTCCGTACGCCGATCGAACTGATGGCGCGGCATGTCCCGCCGGGGCCGCTGCGCGATCACCTGCTGCTGCGTCATTTCCGGCTGGACGTCTTCGCCCAGCTCGGCGCGCCGTTCCTGGCGGCCGGCGAGGCCGAGCGCGAGAAGATCGCGCATGAGGTCGCCGGCATCTGCGCCGACTGGCTGACCGAGGGGGTGCGAGACCGGCTGGACGGCGCCGACCGTGCCAGGGCCGGGGCGCTGCACGATCCAGAGCGGCTCGTACGGCTCGCGCGGGTGGAGACGGCACTCCTTCGGCACCGCCTGACCGGCGTCGAGTGGCACGGCGGCCGACTGGTGATCTCCGGACACATCTCGCTCGCCGGTCTCGGCGGGCGACCCGGGGTCGTGCTGCGTGAGCGTACCTCGCTCGAGGAGCGGCGGCCCCCGGTCACGCGGGTGGCCGACCTGTTCAGTGCCGTGATCGAGGCGTCCTCGCTCCCCGCCGGCGTGTGGGACGTGTACGCGGCCGTGGAGTGCGAGGGCGCGTGCAGGTCGGTCAGGCTCGGCCGCAGGCGGACCGCCGA
Source organism: Sphaerimonospora mesophila NBRC 14179 = JCM 3151 (assembly GCA_001552515.1). Classification (GTDB taxonomy): domain Bacteria; phylum Actinomycetota; class Actinomycetes; order Streptosporangiales; family Streptosporangiaceae; genus Sphaerimonospora; species Sphaerimonospora mesophila. Next base: position 35,659 of record BCRI01000044.1, on the reverse strand, counting down.
CCTGTGCGTTCCCGGTCCCCGGTTCGCCGACGGCGTCGTGGTCGTGCCGTTCCTCACCCGGGCGCACGGCCATCTCAGTCTCGACGTCGGCGGCCACGTCGTCAGGGTCCCCGGCTCGGTACGGCTCACGCGCACCCGATGGGTGGGCAGACGCCTGCGGATCGAGGGCAGCGTGCACATCGGCAAGGCGCCGGGAGCGGCGGCGGCACGACGGCTGATCTGGCGCGAGCGGGCATCGGGCCTGGAACGCCGAGCGGTGGTGCGGGCGATCGGGCCGCAGAAGTTCGCGGGGGAGACGGGCCGCCTCCGCCCCGGGATCTGGGACGCCCATCTGGAGCTCGACGTGGGCGGCCCGCCCGCGAGGTTCCCGGTGAAGGTGGTCGGTGGGCCGGAGACGCTGGAGCGGCCGCTGCGCTGGTGGTACGGCCCGGCGCAGTGGACGGCCAGGCCGTACGCCACGGCGGTCAACCGCCGTCTCAGCGTCGCGGTGCGCGTGGCCACCCCGCTCACGCTGCTCCGGCGGGCGCTTCGCCGCTTCCGCCTCTGAACTTCAGAGCCCACCGACTCCTGCCCGTGATCTTGCGAATACTCGCACTTCGAGCCATGAGCAGGGATTTCACGTCCGGGATCTTGCGGTTTCTCGCCGACTTATCCCCTGAGCGGCGAAAACGCTCTTCCTGATCTTGCACTCACGACTGCAAGATCAGCGCGCCCATAAGTGCAGGTCGGGCGACTGGCCTGCGAGTATCTGCAAGATCATGGATTCTGTTTGTGCAGGTCAACGGTGTGGCTTGCGAGAAACTGCAAGATCACGGGGAGGTTGTTGGGGGGATAGGGGGAGTAGCTGCAAATCATTTGCAACTACAATTCGATGTCTTACAGTTGGCGGGTAGCCACCCACCATCGAGGGGGTTCGCCGTGCACGTGCCCGATGGATTCTTCGATCTGCCCGTATCGGTCGGCGCCGGTGCCGTCGCCGTGGCCGGGCTGGCCGTCTGCCTGCGCGGCGCCCGACGCGAGCTGGACGACCGGACCGCGCCGATGGCCGGTCTGGTGGCGGCGTTCATCTTCGCGGTGCAGATGCTCAACTTCCCCGTGGCGGCCGGGACCAGCGGGCACCTGCTCGGCGGGGCGCTGGCGGCGATACTCGTCGGGCCGTACACCGCGGTCTTATGCGTGTCCGTGGTGCTGCTCGTCCAGGGATTCTTCTTCGCCGACGGCGGCCTGACCGCGCTGGGCGTCAACATCACGCTCATGGCGATGGTGACGGCGATCGTCGGCTGGGGCGTCTTCCGGCTGATCACGCGGAGCGCGCCGGGCAGCCGTGCCGTCATCGTGGCCGCGTCGTTCGTGGCCGCGCTGGTGTCCGTGCCGGCCTCGGCGCTCGTGTTCACGCTGCTGTTCTGGATCGGCGGCACCGCGCCCATCGACGTCGCGTCGGTGGCCGCCGCGATGGGCGGCGTGCACGTGCTCATCGGGATCGGGGAGGGGCTGATCACCTCGCTCACCGTGAGCAGCGTGCTGGCGGTCCGGCCCGATCTGGTGTACGGCGCACGCGGCCTCGCCAAACGTCTGGTGCTGCGTACGGCCGAGGGCTTCGAGGCCCCGCTCGTAGCGGCTCCGGCCACAGGAGAGGCTCCGGTCGGTCGCATCCGTCCGCTGCTCATCGGCGGCGGCCTCGTCGCGATCCTGCTCGCCGGCGTGGTGTCCTTCTACGCGTCCGGTTCCCCTGACGGTCTGGAGAGGGTCGCAGCGGACAAGGGGCTGAACGCGCACGAGGAGGAGCATGGCCTGAGCGACGCGCCGCTTGCCGACTACGGCGTCAAGGGCATCGAAGACGAGCGGCTCTCCGTCGGACTCGCCGGGGTGGCCGGTGTCGGCATCACCGTTCTCGCCGGTGGCGCGGTCTTCTACACCGTACGGCGCCGCCGCCGGCACAGGGCCGCCGTGTGATCATGGAACGTCAGTGAGCGCCGGGCACCACCACCGGCTCTATCTGCCGGGTGACACTCCCGTGCACCTGCTGCCGCCGCAGTGCAAGCTGGTGGCGGTGGCGGCGTTCGCGGTGGCCGTGGTCGCGACGCCGCGCGAGCGGCTGTGGGCCTTCGCGGTCCACGCGCTGCTGCTGACGGTCGTGGCGGCGGTGGCGCGGGTGCCGGCCGGGTTCATCCTGCGTCGTATGGTCATCGAGGTGCCGTTCGTACTGTTCGCCGTGGCGATTCCGATCATCGGCACGGGTGCGCGGACCGAGGTGCTGGGGATGTCGCTCAGCGTTCCGGGTATGTGGGCGGCGTGGAACATCCTGGCCAAGGCGAGCCTCGGCGTGGTCGCCTCGATCCTGCTGGCGGCGACCACCGAGCCCCGGGCGATGCTCCTGGGCGCGGAGCGGCTCCGCCTGCCGCCGCTCCTCGTGCAGATCGCGTCGTTCATGCTGCGCTATATGGATGTGATCCTCGACCAGATGCGCCGGATGCGGGTCGCCCGGGAGTCGCGGGCGTTCGTGGCCAGGGACCTCCGCCAGGCCCCGGTGCTGGCCAGATCGGCGGGTGCGCTGTTCATCAGGTCGTACGAACGGGGGGAGCGGGTGCATCTCGCCATGCTGAGCCGGGGCTACACCGGGGAAATGCCGATAACGCGGGATCTGTCGGCGTCGGGACGAGACTGGGGGATGGCCGCCGTGCTGCCCTGTCTCGCCGCGGCGACGGCCGTGCTCTCCTGGAGTCTCACGTGACGGGGACGGGCGCGCCGCCGTCGCTACGGGTCAGCCGGTTGGCGTACGCGTACCCCGACGGCACGCAGGCGTTGTTCGGCGTCGACCTGACGATCCGGCGCGGAGAGCGGGTCGCGCTGCTCGGCCCGAACGGCGCGGGGAAGACCACGCTGGTCATGCACCTCAACGGCATCCTGACGGCCGGGCACGGCACGGTCGAGGTGGCCGGGCTGCCGGTGCGCAAGGACACCCTCCTCGAGATCCGCCGCCGGGTCGGCCTGGTCTTCCAGGATCCCGACGACCAGCTCTTCATGCCGACGGTCCGAGACGACGTCGCCTTCGGCCCGGCCAACCTCGGGGTGCGGGGCGACGAGCTCGACCGGCGGGTGCGGGACGCGCTGACCAGGGTCGGCATGCTGGATGTGATCGACCGGCCGCCGCACCATCTGTCGTTCGGACAGCGGCGACGGGTGGCGGTCGCGACGGTGCTGGCGATGGAGCCGGAGATCCTCGTGCTCGACGAGCCCTCGTCCAACCTCGATCCCGCCTCGCGCCGCGAGCTGGCCGACATCCTGAAAAATCTGGATGTGACGGTGCTGATGGTCACGCATGATCTTCCGTACGCGCTGGAACTGTGCGAGCGCTCGCTGATCCTGTCCGACGGCGTGATCGCGGCGGACGGACCGACGCGTTCGCTGCTCGCCGACGCCGATCTGCTCGCCGCCCACCGCCTGGAACTGCCGTACGGCTTCGCCGTCCCCGCTCTTCAGCAGTGATCGCCCAGTAAAGTGGGCCTCGTTGGGAGGTGGGATGATGAAGCTGCGGCTCGCGCGCCGTTCGCTCCCCGATGCCGTCGTCGTGGTGGCGGTGGAGGGGGAGCTGGATCTCTTCACCGCCCCGTTCCTGCGGGACGAGGTGCGCGACGCCATCCAGAAGGACGGCCCGACACTCGTCCTCGACCTCACGGATCTGTCGTTCATGGACTCGAGCGGGCTCAGCGTGCTGATCGAGGCGTGGCGGCTGGCCACCAGCGAGGGCGGCATCGTCTCCCTCGCGGCGCCGCAGCCACCCGTGGCCCGAATATTGCGCACTACCGGTCTCGATCGGCGCATAAAGGTATATCCGGATGTCGAGACCGCGATTTTGCCCGACCCTGAGTAGAACTTCATTCGGTTGCCACGTTAAGGTCCGGCTATGGATCTGAACGGAGCATCAGCAATCGTCTCAGGTGGTGCGAGCGGCCTCGGCGAGGCCACGGTACGCGAGCTGGCGCGGGTCGGCGCGACAGTGGTGATCGCGGACCTGAACGCCGAACGCGGCAAGGCGATCGCCGACGAGATCGGCGGTGTGTTCGCGCAGACGGACGTGTCCGACGAGGCATCCGTGCAGGCGGCCGTGGAGGCGGCGGTCGCCACCGGCAAGCCGCTGCGCGCCGTGATCAGCAGCGCGGGCATCGGCTGGGCGCAGCGGACCGTCAACCGCGACGGCTCGCCGCACGACCTCGCGTCGTACCGCAAGGTGATCGACGTCAACCTCATCGGCACCTTCAACCTCATGCGCGTCGGCGCAGCGGCCATGGCCAGGACCGAACCGGTCGACGCCGACGGCGCGCGCGGCGTGGTCATCAACACCGCCTCGGTCGCCGGCATCGAGGGCCAGACCGGTCAGGTGGCGTACTCGGCCTCGAAGGGCGGCATCATCGGCATGACGCTGCCGGCCGCACGCGACCTCGCGGCCATCGGGGTGCGCGTGCTGACCATCGCGCCCGGCATCATCGACACCCCGATCTACGGCAAGATCGGGGACAAGAACGCCGATGAATTCAAGGCGAAACTCATCGCCCCGGTGGCGTTCCCGAAGCGGCTGGGCCACGCCTCCGAGTTCGCCCACCTGGTCCGCTCGCTGATCGAGAACGACTACATGAACGGCGAGGTCATCCGCTTCGACGGCGGCATCCGCTTCCAGCCGAAGTGAGCCAGTCCGACTCAAACGCCATCGGCGGAGGTGTGCATGTCCGATGAGGTTCTCGTAGCGGTCGACGACGGGGTGGCCGTCATCACCATCAACCGGCCCAGGGCCAGGAACGCGATCAACGGCGCGGTGGCGCGCGGGATCGCCGCCTCCCTCGACGAACTGGACGAGCGCAAGGATGTGACCGCGATCGTCATCACCGGGGCGGGCGGCACGTTCTGCGCCGGTATGGACCTGAAGGGCTTCCTCGGCGGCGACTTCCCGGTCGTCGAGGGGCGCGGGTTCGGTGGGATCATCGAGAGCCCGCCGCGCAAGCCGCTCGTCGCGGCCGTCGAGGGATACGCCCTCGCCGGTGGTTTCGAGATCGCACTCTCCTGCGACGTCATCGTCGCCTCGCAAGAGGCGAAGTTCGGCCTGCCCGAGCCCAAACGCGGCCTGGTCGCCGCCGCGGGCGGGGTCATACGGCTGCCGCGCCGGATTCCCTACCATGTGGCGATGGAGATCGCGCTGACCGGCGATCACTACCCCGCCGCCCGGCTCTACGAGCTGGGGCTGGTCAACCGCGTCACCCCGGTCGGCGAGGCGCTGGCAGGGGCGCTCGAGCTGGCCCGCAAGATCGCGGCGAACGCGCCGCTGGCCGTCGCCGCGACCAAGCGGATCGTCGTCGAGTCGGCCGACTGGTCGCGGGAGGAGATGTTCGCGAGGCAGAACGAGATCACCGGCCCGGTCTTCGCGTCGAAGGACGCGATGGAGGGCGCCGCGGCCTTCGCCGAGAAGCGCGCCCCCAACTGGTCGGGGGAGTAGCTCTCCTCGGTCCTACGATCCCGGCGCGGTTCCCGCCTTCCGCGCCGGGATTGTCGCACCCGTTCCGGCCCATCACTGCGTACGGTAAAGGCATGAGTGATTTCGGGCCGGGGCTTCCCCCGGCGGGCCGGCCGACGGGTGGTCGCGTCCTCGGCCTCGTGAGCGGGGCGCTGGGCAGCGCGGTCTTGATGATCGCCCTCGTGTCCGCCATGTGGCTGATCGAGTTCGTCGACTACTTCGGCGGCATGGGGCTGGACAACTACGGCATCGTCTCCCACGAGGTGGACGGCCTGCCGGGCATCCTGCTCGCCCCGTTCCTGCACGCGGGCTTCGACCACCTCATGGCCAACACGCTGCCGCTGCTCATCCTGGGCTTCCTGGCCGCCATCCGGGGGATCGGCAGGTTCCTCGCGGCCAGCCTCGTCATCATCCTGGTCAGCGGGCTGGGCGTCTGGTTCGTCAACGCGCCCGACACGCTGACCGTGGGCGCGAGCGGCCTGGTGTTCGGCTATTTCGGCTATGTCGTGGCCCGCGGCCTCTTCGACCGCCGGGCTCTCGACATCGTCCTCGGCGTGCTCGTCGCCGTGCTCTACTACTCGATCCTGTGGGGGGTCCTGCCCACCCAGCCCGGCATCTCCTGGCAGGGGCACCTGTTCGGCCTCGTCGGCGGCGTCATCGCCGCCTGGCTGCTGCGCCGCCGCCCGGCGGCTCGGTGAGCCGCCGAGTCACGCCAGGCCGTACGGCACGGGCATGCGCGAGCCGTACGGCACGGACACGCCTGGAGCCGTGCCGTACGGCCTGTGCTGCGGAGGCTCAGAGCCGGTCGACGACGTAGTCGACGCAGGCGGTCAGCGCCTCGATGTCGGCCGGGTCGATGGCCGGGAACATGGCGATGCGCAGCTGGTTGCGGCCGAGCTTGCGGTACGGCTCGGTGTCCACGATGCCGTTGGCGCGCAGCACCTTGGCGACCGCGGCGGCGTCCACCTCGTCGACGAAGTCGATCGTGCCGACGACGTTGGAGCGCTGCGCCGGGTCGGCCACGAACGGCGTGGTGTAGGAGGTCTTCTCCGCCCACGTGTACAGCCGGGAGGCCGAGTCGGCCGTCCGGGCCGTCGTCCAGGCCAGGCCGCCCTGGGCGTTCATCCACTCGATCTGGTCGGCCAGCAGGAACAGCGTGGCGACCGCCGGGGTGTTGTAGGTCTGGTCCTTCACCGAGTTGTCGATCGCGGTCGGCAGGCTGAAGAACTCGGGGACGTACCGCCCGCTTTCGGCGATCTCGGTCACCCTGGCCAGGGCCTTAGGCGAGAACAGCGCGATCCACAGGCCGCCGTCGGAGGCGAAGCTCTTCTGCGGCGCGAAGTAGTAGACGTCGAACTCCGACGCCGAGACCGGCAGGCCCCCGGCGCCGCTGGTGGCGTCGACGAGCACGAGGGAGTCGTCGCCCTCGGTCGGCCGCTTGATCGGCATGGCGACGCCGGTGGAGGTCTCGTTGTGGGTGAGCGCGTAGACGTCCACCCCGTCCTCGGCGACGGCGGCCGGGTGGCTGCCGGGGTCGGCCTTGATGACCGAAGGATCGGCCAGCCAGGGGGCCTTCTTGGCCACGGTGGCGAACTTGCTGGAGAACTCTCCGAAGTGCAGGTGCTGCGACTTCTCCCGGATGAGCCCGAAGGCCGCGATGTCCCAGAACGCCGTGGTGCCGCCGTTGCCCAGCACGACCTCGTACCCCTCGGGGAGGGAGAACAGCTCGGACAGGCCGGCCCGGACCCTGCCCACGAGGTTCTTGACGGGCTTCTGGCGGTGGGACGTCCCCATCACGCTCGCTCCGGCGTCGGCGAGAGCCGCGAGCTGCTCGGGACGTACCTTCGAGGGCCCGCAGCCGAAGCGGCCGTCGGCGGGCTTGATGTCAGCGGGAATCACGATGTCAGCCACGGGTTCCAGAGTAGTGAGCCGCGGCGGTGGTCCAGACCGCAGGTCCGGATGGTGAGACGGATTGTCCGTGAAACCGCTGCGGCCCAGGTAGAAGCACGTGCGCCCGGTGACGTAAGAGAACAAGGAGGCCGAAACGGTGAAAAGGGCCCGCGGCGGTAGGCGGCCGCGGGCCCTCAGGGGGTCGTGACGTCAGTCAGGGCTTGCCGATGACCTCGGCGGCGCCGGGCACGTCGCCGATCGAGCGCTTCGGCGGGCCCACGTAGTTGGCGCTGGGGCGGACGAGCCTGCCCGTGCGCTTCTGCTCCAGGATGTGGGCGGCCCAACCGGCGGTGCGGGCGCAGGTGAACATCGAGGTGAACATGTGGGACGGGACCTCGGCGAAGTCGAGGACGACCGCCGCCCAGTACTCCACGTTGGTCGCGAGCACCCGGTCGGGCTTGCGGGCGTGCAGCTCCTCCAGCGCCGCAGTCTCCAGCGCCGCCGCGACCTCGTAGCGCGGCGCACTCAGCTCCTTCGCGGTACGGCGCAGCACCCGGGCGCGGGGGTCCTCGGCCCGGTAGACCCGGTGGCCGAAGCCCATGAGGCGGTTGCCCCGGTCCAGCTCTCCCTGGACGTACTTGCGCGCGTCGCCCAGCTTCTCGACACCTTCGATCATGTGCAGCACCCGGGCCGGAGCGCCGCCGTGCAGCGGGCCGGACATCGCGCCGACCGCACCGGACAGGGCGGCGGCCACGTCGGCCCCGGTGGAGGCGATCACACGTGCGGTGAACGTCGAGGCGTTCATGCCGTGCTCCGCCGCGGAGGTCCAATAGGCGTCGATGGCCTTGACATGCTTGGGGTCGGGCTCACCCCGCCAGCGGATCATGAAGCGTTCGACGATGCTCTCCGCCTCGTCGACGCGCTTCTGTGGCACCATCGGCAGGCCGAGACCGCGCGCCGACTGCGCCACGAACGACAGGGCGGTCACCGAGGCGCGGGCGAGGTCTTCGCGTGCCTGGGTGTCGTCGATGTCGAGCAGCGGCCGGAAGCCATAGGTGGGCGCCAGCATCGCCAGCGCGCTCTGTACGTCGACGCGGATGTCGCCGGAATGGACGGGAACGGGGTACGGCTCCGCCGGAGGCAGCCCCGGCAGGAACTCGTTGTCGACGAGCAGCCCCCACACGTTGCCGAAGGGGACGTTGCCCACGAGCTCTTCGATGTCGACGCCCCGATAACGTAGGGCGCCCCCTTCTTTGTCCGGTTCCGCGATCTCGGTCTCGAACGCCACCACGCCTTCGAGCCCGGGTTTGAAGTCGGACATTCTCGGCCGCCTCCCTCTCTTGTGAAGTCCAGAGCCTTGATGTCGAGATACCGGCGCGTCAATTTAACCCTCACGGTGACCTTGCCGTGCCGCCGCCCCTCCCTAACGCCGTTCTCCCTGGTAGGGGTGATGCTCCGGGCATGCGCTGAGCGCGCAACAATACCGTTCCGTGGACAGCGCGCATCTGCCGGGGCTCCGGCACAGCTACGAGGGAGAGCCCCTGCTCGAATCGGATCTGGCCGACGACCCGGTGGCGCAGTTCACGCTGTGGTTCGCCGACGCGGTCGCCGCCGGTCTGCCCGAGCCCAACGCCATGGTCCTCGCGACCAGCTCGGCCGGGGGCCGCCCCTCCGCCCGCACCGTCCTCCTCAAGGGGTTCGACGAGCGCGGTTTCGTCTTCTTCACGAACTACGAGTCCCGCAAGGGGCGCGACCTCGGCGAGAACCCGCTCGCCTGCCTGCTGTTCCCCTGGCATCCGATCAGGCGGCAGGTCAGGATCGAGGGCCACGCCGTACGGCTCCCCCGGGAGGACAGCGCGGCCTACTTCCGGTCTCGCCCGTACGGCTCCCGCATCGGCGCGTGGGCCTCCCGCCAGTCGGCGGTGGTGGAGTCGCGTGAGGCACTGGACGCCCGCTACCGGGAGCTCGCCAGACGGTGGCCGGAGGATCCGCCGGTGCCGGACTTCTGGGGCGGGTTCCGCGTGGTGCCGTCCGAGGTCGAGTTCTGGCAGGGACAGACCGACCGCATGCACGACCGCATCCGCTATCGGCTGACCGACGGCGTCGGCGCGCGCGACGGTTGGACGCGGGAACGCCTGGCTCCTTAGAGACCTCCCGGCACGGGCCGAGATCACGTGATCGCGGCGGCGGCCCGCAGGTCGGCGAGGAACCCGGCGTAGGCCGTGTCGCGGTCGGGCGCCCGCAGGATCGCCGACGGATGGATCGTGGCCACATAGTAGGCGCCGTCGCGGCGGGGCACGGGCTCGCCGCGGTGCCGGGTCACCCGGAACGACGGTCCGAGCAGCGCGCGTGCCGCCGTCGCGCCCATCACGATCGTCACGTCCGGGTCCACCAGCAGCATCTCGGCCTCAAGCCAGGGGCGGCAGGCGCCGATCTCGGCCGCCGTCGGTCTCTGGTGGATCCTGCGTCCGCCGCGCGGCTCGAACTTGAAGTGCTTGACGGCGTTGGTCAGGTAGACCGCTTCCCGGTCGATCCCCGCCTCCTCGAGCGCTCTGTCGAGCATCCGGCCGGCCGGTCCGACGAACGGGGCGCCGCGACGGTCCTCCTGGTCGCCGGGCTGCTCGCCGACGAGCATGAACCGGGCATCGGGGACGCCCTCCCCGAAGACGGTCTGCGTGGCGTTCCGGTAGAGATCACAGCCCTGGCAGCGGCGTGCGGCGTCCGCCAGCGCGGGCAGGTTCAGCTCGGCCGGAAGGAATCGCTCCGCACCGATGTTTCCCATCCTGAGACGCTTCCCCAATATGGTCAGCTGGGAACGCGCAGAAGGTCGTAGCCTCATTTACAAGGACTGGAGGAGCCTTGACCGCACACGGCCTGATCGATACGACGGAGATGTACCTTCGCACGATCTTCGAGCTTGAAGAGGAAGGCATCGTGCCGCTGCGCGCCCGGATCGCCGAGCGGCTGCAGCAGAGCGGACCGACGGTCAGCCAGACGGTTGCGAGGATGGAGCGTGACGGTCTTGTGAAGGTGCAGGGGGACCGGCACCTCACCATGACCGATCTCGGGCGCAGGCTCGCCATCAGGGTGATGCGCAAGCACCGGTTGGCCGAGTGTCTGCTCACCCAGGTGATCGGCCTGCCTTGGGAGGAGGTCCACGTCGAGGCGTGCCGTTGGGAGCATGTGATGTCCGAGGCGGTGGAGACCCGGCTTGTCGATCTTCTTGGCAACCCTCAGATCTGCCCGCACGGCAACCCCATCCCGGGTCTGGCGGAGCTGGGCGTGGCGCAGTCCGCTATGACCGGGGATGAGACGATCTCGACCATGGCGAGCGTCGCCGGGCCGGGCCCGATCCCCGTTGTAGTGCGGCGAATCAGCGAACAAGTGCAAAGCGACCCCGCCGTGATGCTTAAACTCAAGCAAGTTGGGATACAACCCGGACGCGAGGTGACGCTCGCGGCTAGCGACGACGGTGTGCGGGTGACGGGTGATGGTGAAGCGGGCGGCACTGCCGTGGACCTACCGCGGGACGTCGCCGCGCACGTCTTCGTCACCAGACGATGACGGAAAGAGTTGTGCCTGGTTGAATCCGGATAGGGAGTCTCTCCTCCTCTCTCAGACCCAGCAGCCCCTCATGACCTCAGGAGCCCCTGCAGGAGCGCATGTGGCAGCCATAGCGAACACGCGTCCCCGGGGGGTGGCCGGGGGATGAAACGTTGGGGAGACCTGTCCCAGGAGACGGCCGACCATCTGACCGCCGGATCGGTGCTCGACCAGGCTGAGATGGCGGTGGTCGTCACCGACCGTTTCAGCAACGTCCTCTACTGGAATCCGTACGCCGAGCGACTGTTCGGCAGGACGGGGACACCGTCCGGCGACGAGCCCCTGGTGTCCCTCGGAATCATGGAGAAGGACCACCCGCACGCCATCGACCTGGCCAGGCACGTGCTGCGCGGCGGGGTGTGGGAGGGCACGTTCGACGTCGTACGCGACGACGGCACGGTGGTCTATGTACGGGCCCAGGCCGTACCGCTGCGGCACCCGTCGGGTCCGATCAGCGGCATCGTGGTCATCGCGCGCGAGGCGATGCGCAGCAACGAGCGGGAGAAGGACCGGTTCGGCCTGCTCGAGCGCATCGGCGAGCGGCTCGCCGGATCCCTGTACGTCGAGGAGACGCTCAACCGGGTCGCGGAGATGCTGGTCCCGCAGTTCGCCGACCACTGCTTCATCGAGCTGGTCCAGGGCGACCGGCTGGTGCGCAAGGTGTCCAAGCACGTGCACGGCTGGATGCCGCCGCCGGGCACCTGGCTGCCGGTGGGCTCGGAGATCAGATATCCGCTCGGCCACTACGCCGACACCGCGCTGCGCCGGCAGGAGACCATCCTCGTCGAGGACTTCTCGCAGGTGAGCTTCCCGATGCCGAGCGAGGGCTCGGCCCGGCTGTTCGCCGAGGTCGGGATGACCTCAGCTATCGTCGCGCCACTGTGCGTACGCGGTGAGACGCTGGGCCTGATGTATCTCGGGCTGTCCAACCTCACCGACCGGCGCTCCCCGCACTACGACACCTTCGACCGGGACTTCCTGGGCGCGGTCGCCACCCGGGTCGCGCTCGCCGTGGACAACGCGCTGCTGTTCGAGGAGGAGCGGCACACCGCCGAATCGTTCCAGAAGCATCTGCTGCCGCGTGATCTCCCCTCGTTCGACGGGCTGGAGATCGCCCACCGCTACTGTCCCGCCGCACCGCTCGCCTCGCACGGACAGGGCATTCAGACCCAGGTGGGCGGCGACTGGTACGACGTGATCCCGCTGTCGGCCGGCCGGGTCGGCATCGTCATCGGAGACGTGGAGGGGCGGGGCGCCAAGGCGGCCGCCGTCATGGGCCAGCTCAGGGCCGCGTTGCGGGCCTTCGCGCAGGACGACAAGCCGCCCGCCGACATCCTCGCCCGGCTCGACGAGTGGACCCGGGTCGTGGCCGCGCCGGAGCGCGACGACTTCGGCGCCGACATCACCAATCCGCCGATCGTCACCTGTCAGTACCTCGTGTACGACGCGTGGTCGCGGCAGCTCTCCTTCGCCAACGCCGGTCACGCGCCGCCGCTGCTGATCGTCGACGGCAAGGTCACGGAGCTGGACATCACCGAGGTGGGTCAGCCGCTCGGCGTCCGGGCCAAGGGCGTGCACGCCGATCTCGTCTACAAGGAGGAGACCCTGACCCTGCCGCCCGGCGCGACGCTGCTCCTCTACACGGACGGCCTGGTCGACCGCCGCCCCCTCCGTGACTTCGGCGGCCCCTCGTCCGAGGACCCGGAGGAGGACGAGGCGCTGCGGATGCTCCGCGACGAGCTCGCCAAGGTCTCCGCCGAACCGGTCGAGCGCATCGCGGACGCGGCCACCGTCGCCGTTCCCGGCGAGATCGACGACGACATGGCGATCCTCGTGGTCAGGTCGGTCGGCACCGAACTGGAGCTACAGGAGCGTACGTTCCCCGCTCAGCCGATCATGGTGGGGGAGGCCCGGCGGATGGCGTCCGAGGCGTTCGAGCGCTGGCAGGTACCCCAGGAACGGGCCGACCTCGCCTGCCTGCTGGTCTCCGAGGTCGTGACCAACGTCGTGCTCCACGCGGCCGGTGCCAGTGTGCCACGCCGTGAGCTGGTGCTCGAAGGCCCGCCGCTGCCGTTCGACGAGTCATGGGACGTGCCGGGTTTCGAGGAGGACATCGCCGGCGAGAAGGAGTTCACGCTCCGGTTGCGCTGCGGCAAGGACGCGATCTGGGTCGAGGTGTTCGACCAGGATCTGCGTCTGCCCCGCATCCGCAGCGCCGCCGAGACCGATGAGGGCGGCCGGGGCCTCTACCTCGTCGACCAGCTCGCCAAGCGCTGGGGTTCCCGGCCGACCAGGGAGGGCAAGGCCGTCTGGTTCGAGATCCCCGTCGGCGGTCGCTGAGCGTTTCCGCCGACGGCTGGGCCGGTTGCCCGCGCGCACAGGGGAAAACGGCCGCATACTGATCGCATGGACCCTGGACTCATCCTTCTGGTCTTCCTGGCGTTCCTGTTCGCGTGGCTGCTGAACCGGGTCCGCAGGTTCTTCCGGCTGGGACCGATGGGCTACGCGGGCGTGATGATCGTTTTCGTCATCGTCATGCTCGCCATCTGGGGCCAGCACGTCACCTGACCCCTGACCGCACCCCCACCGACCCCATGCCCGTGATCTTGCGAATTCTCGCACTCCGGATCCCTGAGCAGGCCGGGCGACCTTCGTGATCTTGCAGAAACTCGCACGCGATGCCTGCGATCAGCACGGATATCGTTAATGACCTTGCAATGGGAGATCGCGTACGGCACGGCCGCAGGCGGGCGACGTCCCTCAGAGGCACCAGGGCATCGGCCGAGCAACGGACACCGCTGAGGACGTCCCTGATCAGTTCCGGTCGCTGCGCCGGGAGGAAGCTCCGGTCCGCTGCCAGGCCCCGCTCAGCGGGGCCTGGCATGCGGTCCTCGCTCCCTCCCGCTCCGCTCCCTGCCGCCCCGGCTGACGACTACTTGACTGACCGACCCTCTAGAACTCGACGGACCTTCTAGAACTCGACGGACCTTCTAGAAGTCGAAGGAGCGACCGATGATCTCCTTCATGATCTCGGTCGTGCCGCCGTAGATGGTCTGGACACGACTGTCCAGCCAGGCCTTGGCGACGGGATATTCGAGCATGTAGCCGTACCCTCCGTGGAGTTGGAGGCAGCGGTCGATCACCTTGTTCTGCAGCTCGGTCGTCCACCACTTGGCCTTGGCGGCGTCCACGGCCGTGAGTTCGCCCGCGTTGAGGGCGAGCACGCACTTGTCCACGTAGTGGCGGGCGATCTCCACCTCGGTGGCCAACTCGGCCAGCAGGAACCGGGTGTTCTGGAACCGGCCGATGCTCTTGCCGAACGCCTTGCGGCCCCGGCAGTACTCGATGGTCGTCTCCAACGCGGCCTCGGCGGCGGCCACCGCCGCCACCGCGATCGACAGGCGCTCCTGCGGCAGGTTGTTCATCAGCTGGATGAAGCCCTGGCCGTCCTCGTCGCCGAGCCGGTTGGTCACCGGGACGCGGACGTTCTCGAAGAACAACTCGGCGGTGTCCTGGGCGTGCATGCCGACCTTCTCGAGGTTGCGCCCGCGGGTGAACCCCGTCATGCCGCGCTCGACCACGAGCAGAGTGGTGCCGCGGGCGCCCGCTGTGGGGTCGGTCTTGGCGACGACCACGACCAGGTCGGAGTTGATGCCGTTGGTGATGAACGTCTTCTGTCCGTTGACCACGTAGTGGTCGCCCTCGCGAATGGCGGTGGTACGGATGCCCTGCAGATCGCTGCCGGCCCCCGGCTCGGTCATCGCGATCGCCGTGATCAGCTCCCCGGAGACGAACCCGGGCAGCCAGCGCCGCTTCTGCTCGTCGTCGGTCAGGTCAACCAGGTATGGCGCCATGATGTCGTTGTGCAGGCCGAACCCCAGACCGGTGGCACCCGCCCGGATGATCTCTTCGACGATGACCGTGTTGTAGCGGAAGTCCGTGATGCCGGCCCCGCCGTACTCCTCCGGGACGGAGAAGCCGAACATGCCCAGCTCGCCGGCCTTCTTCCACACCTCGCGGGGGACGATGCCGTCCTTCTCCCACTGGCCGTGACGGGGGATCACCTCACGGGCGAGGAATTCGCGGACAGTCTCGCGGAAGAGCAGGTGCTCCTCGTCGAAGAGGTCTCGCCGCATCTGGTACGCCTCCGGTTCGTGGGCTGGACGACTGGACGGATCGGGCGACCCGACCAGAATACGATTCTGTTACCGATGGGTCGATGGGTCGATCGACATGGTCACCCATCCCATTGGGGGCATGGGGTCACAAATCCGCCAACATCACTGCATTCGCCCGTGTAGGTCCAGGGCCAAGCCGTAAGATCTACCTTCGATTTACTGTGCTCTCGCCTGTCTCGGGCGGCCCCTCGCGATCGGAGTGTGCGGTGGTTCGGTGGAATGCGCGGCGGCGCAACGTGCTCGCCGTCGCGGTCGTGAGCGTCGTCGGAGGTGGTTTGCTCGCGCTTCCGCTGACCACGGCCCAGGCGGAGATGGCCCAGGTCGACCTGATCTACAGGTGCACCAGGGGCGTCGCGACGACGCCCGACAGTCGGCCGGTCGAGTTGAAGGTCACCCTCACCGTGCAGACCGCGCTGGCCGTCGGGGAGCCGCTCAACGTCAAGTGGAACGTGGCCTACCAGAACAACACGAGCTTCCTGTCTCCCGGCCTGTTCCAGCCGGGCGGACGCCTCCTGGCGACCGGCAAGGTCGGCGTCCTCGGCGATCCATGGCAGGGGGAGCTGCACTCGCTCGGCGCGAAGGACCAGGAGCTCCTGCAGGCCGGAGGGAGCCTGGCGCTGCCCGAGGCGATCTCCGGGGCGGTGAGCACGACGGAAAGCGGCGTGTTCGAGATCGAGCCCCGCAACCTCCTCATCGACTTCACTCCGCCGGCATCGGAGGAGGTCGTCAACGACGACGCCGGTGTACCGGTGATCGAATACCACGGTGACGGCTGGCAAGACTTCAACGATCGCGACCCCAAGTTCAATGACATCCACAACGACGTACACGCGACCGAAAAGAAGTATTCGACAGCGACGTTCAAGTTCACCGGCACGGGTGTCGACTTCATCACCGAGCAGGATCACCGCGCCGGCAAGGTGGGGTTCAAGATCGACGGCAAGCCGGGCATCCCGGCGACCGCCGACGCATCCAAGGACGCCAATGGCAATCCGGTCGTGGTCGTCAACCAGGGCAACCACACGCTCTGGGGCGTGCGCGACCTGCCGTACGGCGAGCACAAGCTCGTCGTCGAGAATCTCGACGACAAGTGGATGATGGTGGACGGCTTCCGGGCGGTCACGGAAGAGATCCTCACCCCGCCGAAGCAGTTCCAGGCGACGTGCAAGCCGGTGAAGAAGCCGACGGCCATCAGGGTCGTCATCGGCGGGGGCTCGGCCACGAACCCACCGGAGAGCCCGGGAACGACGCCGCCGAATAGTCCTTCGGGCTCTCCGACCAGCCCCGGCCCGGCAAGCCCGGACCCGACCGGCACCAGTCCGACCAACCCCGGCGGCGGCAGCCCCGGTCCCAGCCCCGGCACGAACAATCCCGGGACCAACGGGAGCCCGCGTCCGACCGTGACCGTGACGAACACGGCGACGGCGTCGACCTCGCCGAAGCCGACCACGACGACCACGGTGACGATGACCGCGACGCCGACCGTCGCCCAGGTGGAGGTGACCCCCAAGGGCGGGGCGCAGACCGGTGAGGCTCCGGAGGACGCCTCGTCGGGAGGGCTGCTCCTCGGCTCGGGCGGTCTGATGCTGCTCGTCGGCGTCTGGGGCGGCGTGGCGCTGCTCAGGCGCAGGGCCGCCCACTCGGGTGAGTCGGCGGAGACGCTCTGAGGGGATCGCGACGATGACGTCCACTCCAGCCGGTGGCCCCTCCCCAGGGGAGGGCGCCGTACCCGCCGAAGGGGCTTCCCCCGCCACAGCCGCCAAGCCGGCGCGTAAGTCGCTGCCGCAGCCCGTCCTCGCGACGTTGCTCGTGGGCGGCTCCTTCGGCGGGATCATCGCGGTGATGATCGGGATGCTGGCCGTGCTGTCGCCGTCGTCCCCGGCTGAGCCCGATCCGCTGCCCGGCGGGCGGGTGAACGTCCAGGGCGCGGGCAACATCGCCTACCTTCCGCCGACCGTCGGGCCCGGGGGGCCGGACGCTCCGCTGACTGCGGCCGACCCGGCGGCGCCTCCGCCCTCTCCGGCGCTCGAGCCGTTCCCCCCGCTCACGCTCACTCCGAAAACGGCCTCGGCGGCGTCGAAGCGGGTGTCGGCGGCGAAGAAGGCCAAGGGCAGGCCGACGAGGATCAGCATCCCGTCGATCGGGGTGTCCGCCCCGGTCGGTTCGATCGGCGTCGACAAGAACGGCGAGATCGAGGCCCCGCCGCTGAGCAAGCCCAACCTCACCGGTTGGTACCGTTTCGGCCCCGCGCCCGGCGACCAGGGTCCCGCGGTCATCCTCGGCCACGTGAACACCCGGCGTGGCGCCGCGGTGTTCAGCCGGGTGCGCGAGCTCAAGCGCGGCAACAAGATCGCCGTACGGCGCGCGGACGGCAAAACCGCCATTTTCACCGTGGACGGGGTCGAGCAGGTCAGCAAGCTGAAATTTCCGACCAATCGGGTGTACAGCAACACCGCCACGGCGTCGCTTCGACTGGTCACCTGTGGCGGGGTCTTCAACGCCAAGGCGCACCACTACACCGACAACATCATCGTGTACGCCACACTGACCTCGACCCGCGGCAAGTGACCCCCGCTGTTCGATCGCGACGTACCGCCGCCCGAGCGGTCTCCCCGCACATCGATGTCGTGATCGATCAACTGACACGGTGGGGGAGGGGGTTGACTGATAGATTGCATAACTGTGGGGAGATCATGACAGTTCCGCGTTCCGCGCACCGATCCCGGTACATCTCCGGTTGTGCGGATCGCTACCCAAGCGTGACCGAGTCTGAGATCCTGGTACGCCGGTTATTGGGGTGATTTGGGATGGGAGACAAGCCAGTGCCGAGATCGGGGTTGCGGGGTCCTGTCGTCAGGAAGGCCGCCGTAGCCGGGGTGGTCGGCGCGGGTGTCGTCTTCTTCGGGCTGCCCGCCCTGGGCACGCTGGCGCCCTCTCCCCGAACCATGTCGTACGCCTGCACGCCGACGACGGGGGACGCCTCGTCTCCCGAGCTGCTGGTCACGCTGGGCGGCCCCGCGAGCGCGACGGCCTCCCAGGCGGTCACGCTGACCTGGTTGAGCACCCAGTCGAACGACACGACCAAGCAGCTCAAGGCCACGGCCCAGATCCCGACCACCGAAAAGATCGTCATGACGGGCGAGCTGGTGATCATCGGTCCCAGCCCCAACGCGACGGCCACGGTCACGGCGACGGCGACCGGCGCGCCGCTGACGGGGGAGATCCAGGCCGGCTCGCCCATCCCGTTTCCCACGGTCACCGCCACGGTGACGCCGAACGTGGCCGGGACGATGGTGGCCAAGGCCGACAAGTTCACCCTTCGGATCGGCCCGGAGACCGGTGGCGGCGTCACCTACACCTGCGTGATCGGGACCGCCGGACACACCGTACCGGCGGAGGTCTCCGTCATCGTCTCGCCCTCCTCGTCGAGCTCGCCCAGCACCTCGCCGAGCGCCTCGCCCAGCCACACGCCGAGCCCGACGCCGACGCCCAAGCCGACGAGGACCATATACGTGACGGAGACCGCCACTCCGTCGTCGACGGCGACGAAGAAGAGCAAGGGGCAGGTGACCCACACGCCCGGGGGCGGCGTGTCCACGGGCGGCGGTGGCGAGGTCGGGCCGGACGCGCGGGTCCTCATCCTCACCGGCGCGGGACTGATGCTCGCGGCGGCCACCGGAGGACTCGTGCTGCGCGCCCGGCGCCGGACCGTACGGCACTAGAGCGGGCCCATGGGTACGCCACCGCCCGGACACCATCCGCCGGACGCGTCCGGCGGGCCGTACGGGTCGCCCGCAGGCGACGCCGGGGCCCAGGGCACACCCGGTGTGTTCGCGCCGCAGGGTTATCCCCAGCCGGTGTACGGCCAGCCCGTCTTCCAGCCGGTCATGCTGCCCCAGCTTCAGCTCCAGCCCCAGCAGCGGCAGGAGACCGAGAGACCGGACGGGGGCGGCACGCAGGCGATAAGGGGCGTGCTCATCCTGGCCGCGGTCGTCGGCCTGGTGATCGTCGTCATCGGCGTCGGTTTCATGATCATGTCACCCGACGAGTACGCGTCACCGGATCGCACGTCGTTGCAGCGGCCGGGCGGCGTGGACCGGATGGCGGCCACGGTCGGGCCCGGGGGCCCCGGGAACCCGCTGACCCAGGCCGACCCGAACGCACCTCCTCCGGTGCCGGCGCTGCCCGCCGCTCCGCCGATGCAGCCGTCCTCGCCCAAGCGGCTGATCATCCCCAAGCTGCACGTCAACGCGCCGATCAAATCGGTCGGTACGGACAATTCCGGCGCCATCGAGACTCCGCCGATCAGCAACCACAACCTCGTCGGCTGGTATCGCGGCGGCCCGACCGCCGGCGAGGTCGGCCCGGCCATCATGCTCGGCCACAAGGACACCCAGACCCGCAGCGCGGTCTTCAGCAGGCTGCACGAGATGCAGTACGGAGACAAGATCGAGGTCGTCCGGATGGACGGCACCGTCGCGATCTTCACGGTGGGCGGCGTCGAGCAGGCGGCCAAACAGACGTTCCCCACCAACAGGGTGTACGGCGACGCCGACAACGCGGAGCTCCGACTGATCACATGCGGGGGCACGTACAACCGGACGACCGGTCATTACGTCGACAATGTCATCGTTTATGCCGTCATGACGGGAACGCGACTTGCCAAGGCCGCATCCTGACCCCGTTGAACGTGCACAGGCCTGTGGAACGGCTCGTGGAGCGTACCCGGTTGCGGCTAAGGTCTCATCGAGCGATCACGAGGAGGAGTTGTGGGCTGGTTCTCCGATCTCCTGCTGCCGGGCCGGCTACGCACCGGACCCACCGTGCTGCTGCCCACCCGGCCGGATCCGAAGACACTGCTGGCCGTCGCACAGCTCGCCGATCCCGAGGCGGTCTTCGACGGTGACGACATCATCGCGGGCGGCTCCCGGATCCTCGCGGCCATCGAGCTGACCGGCCCGATCCTGGCCAAGCTCGGCATCCGGGACGAGGAGCGGCTCTGGGCGTGCCGGATCACCGCCGAGGGACCACTGCCGGTGGACTTCTTCGACAAGAGTCTCGCCGAGGGCATCGCCTTCCGCCTGGGCGGCTGGACCCTGTGTCAGGGGGAGCCGACCGATCCGGCGGAAAGCGAGCGGCGCGATCCCGTCGTCTACCTGCCGGCGGCGCCCTCGCCGGAGGAGACCATCGAGATCCTCAGGGAGTTCGTGAGCCCGGCCGAGTCCCTCGACGCCGACCGCTGGCCGGACGGCGAACTGGTCGACGGCATCGTGCGCGTCCCGCTGAGACAGGGCGTGCTCACGGACGTCTACATGGGGGCCGACACGGTCGTCACCATCGAGGAGGGCCGCAGGATCCCCCCGGCCGCCCGGGCTCGCTGGCCGTACCTCACCGAGATCGTGATCGCGAAGATCTCTCCGCTCGCTCCATCGGACGCGGACGAGCCCGCCGGCGCGACGGACGACAACACGACACCCGCACCCGAGACCGGCGACGTCACCGGCGACGAGGCCGCGGACGCGACCCCCGGCGAAGCCTCCGGCGAAGCCCCCGACGAGACTTCCAACGAAGCCTCCGTCGAGACCTCCGACGAGACCTCCGGCGAGGTTCCCGGCGCGACCGGTGACGAGACCGCGAGGGAGGCCGCGGACGAGAGCCTCGCCGAGGCCGCCGACGACGACGAGGCGCCCGACGACGACGAGGCCGAGAGCGAGAGCCCCGGCGAACAGGCGCTGATCGTCCGGGCGGTGGCGGCACTGGCCCTGGCCCAGCGGCTGAGTGGCATCGCCGCCGACGAGGGAGGCTTCCAGCTCGCCGAGCCCGCGGACCTGCTGCCCGGCCGTTACACCTGATCACGGGCCCGCCGTCGGTGGTCGCCCCGCCACCGTTCCGTCCGTGTGCCGGGCCGATGTAGCCTCTGAGGTAACCGAACATTGCTCGGTTTCCTTGGAGGACTCCTGTGGCAGAGGCGTACATCGTCGGCGCGGTCCGCAGCCCCGTCGGCAAGAAGAAGGGCGGGCTGTCCACGGTCCACCCGACTGATCTGGCCGCGCACACTCTCGCGGCGCTCGTCGAACGCACCGGTGTCGATCCCGCCGCCGTCGATGATGTGATCATGGGCTGTGTCATGCAGTTCGGCCCGCAGTCGATGGACATCGCGCGTAACGCCTGGCTCAGCGCGGGCCTCCCGGAGAGCGTCGCGGGCGTCACCATCGACCGGCAGTGCGGATCGTCGCAGCAGGCCGTCCACTTCGCCGCCCAGGGGGTGCTGTCCGGCACGCAGGATCTGGTGGTCGCCGCCGGCGTCGAGTCGATGTCCGTCGTCCCCATGGGGTCGACCATCACGGCCGCGCTGGAGAAGGGCATGCCGCTCCCGTTCGGCCAGAAGTGGGCCGAACGGTACGGCACGCAGGA
Organism: Sphaerimonospora mesophila NBRC 14179 = JCM 3151; assembly: GCA_001552515.1. Taxonomy (GTDB): domain Bacteria; phylum Actinomycetota; class Actinomycetes; order Streptosporangiales; family Streptosporangiaceae; genus Sphaerimonospora; species Sphaerimonospora mesophila. The sequence goes on along the minus strand of BCRI01000044.1, from coordinate 14,071 downwards.
GATCTCCCAGTTCCGCGGCGCCGAGCTGATGTGCGAGAAGTGGGGCCTGGAGCGCGACGAGCTGGAGCGGTACGCCTACGAGAGCCACCGGCGGGCCGCCAAGGCGATCGCGGACGGCTACTTCAGGGACCAGATCGCGCCGCTGGCCGGCGTCGAGGACGACGAGGGCCCCCGGCCGGACACGACGCTGGAGAAGATGGCCGAGCTCAAGCCCCTCCGCGAGGGCGGCCGGATCACGGCGGCCACCTCGTCGCAGATCTCGGACGGTTCCGGTGCGGTGCTCGTCGCCTCGGAGCGGGCGGTGCGCGAGCACGGCCTGACCCCGCGCGCCCGCATCGTCACGCTGACGCTCGCCGGCGACGATCCCGTCTACATGCTGACCGCGCCCATCCCCGCGACGCGCAAGGCACTTGAGCGGGCCGGTCTCGGCGTCGAGGACATCGACGTCATCGAGATCAACGAGGCGTTCGCGCCGGTGCCGCTCGCCTGGCTGCGCGAGATCGGCGCCGACCCCGAGAAGACCAACCCGAACGGCGGCGCCATCGCCCTGGGGCACCCTCTCGGGGGCACCGGCGCGATCCTGATGACCAAGCTGCTGCACGAGCTGGAGCGCACCGGCGGCCGTTACGGCCTGCAGACCATGTGCGAGGGCGGCGGCCAGGCCAACGTCACCATCATCGAACGCCTCTGATCTCCGTACGGCTTCGAAGGGCACCCGGCGCCGGGTGCCCTTCGTGGTGACGGAGGACTACCGGACGTGCCGGTGCACGTCCTCGAACTCCGACGGCCCGGGGTTCGACGGGGCGATCCAGGGACCGTCCAGCGAGGGGTCGAGGATGCCCTCCTCCAGGAAGCCGTACCGTCCGTCGAGGACCAGGCGGGCCAGCCGTACGTCACGGGAGTCCGTGTTGTCCCACAACCGGGCGAACAGCGCCTCGGCCCGCAGGCGTGCCTGATGGCAGAAGGTGTCCGCCAGTTCGTACGGCTTGCGCCCGAACTCGACGGTGTCCTCCTGCGCCTGGACGCACACGGCGGTCATGGCGAAGAGTTCGGCGCCGATGTCCACGATGCGGGAGAGGAAGCCCTGCTTGTGCTCCAGCCGACCCTGCCAGCGCGACATGCCGTAGAACGTGGACCTGGCGAGCTTGCGGCTGGTGCGCTCGACGTAGCGCAGATGCTGGGCGAGCGGACCGAACTCGGCGTAGGAGTTCGGCAACTGTCCCGGCCCGGCGACCAGGCTCGGCAGCCACCTGGCGTAGAAGCCGCCCGCCTTGGCGGCGGCCCGTCCCTTCGTCTTGAGGTCGGCCCTGGGATTGACGAGGTCCCCGGCGACCGACAGGTGGGCGTCCACGGCCTCGCGGGCGATGAGCAGATGCATGATCTCGGTCGAGCCCTCGAAGATGCGGTTGATGCGCAGATCGCGCAGCATCTGCTCGGCGGGCACGCCGCGCTCGCCGCGGGCGTGCAGGGACTCGGCCGTCTCGTAGCCGCGCCCGCCTCTGATCTGGACCAGTTCGTCGGCGACCTGCCAGGCCATCTCAGAGCCGTACAGCTTCGCCAGGGCCGCCTCGATGCGGATGTCGTTGCGTTCGTCGTCGGCGAGGCGGCTGGCGAGGTTGACGACGGCCTCAAGGGCGTACGCCGTGCTCGCGATGAAGGCGATCTTGTGGGCCACCGCCTCGTGCTCGCCGATGCGGCGCCCCCACTGGACCCGTTCTCCGCCCCACTCCCGGGCGATCTTGGCGGCCCACTTGGCCGCACCGGCACAGTTGGCGGGCAGTGAGAGGCGCCCCGTGTTCAGCGTGGTCAGCGCGATCTTCAGGCCCTGCCCCTCGCGGCCGATGAGGTTGTCGGCGGGCACGCGGACCTGGTGGAACCGGGTCACGCCGTTCTCGATGCCGCGCAGACCCATGAACGCGTTGCGGCGCTCGACCGTGATCCCGGGGCTGTCGGCCTCCACCACGAACGCCGAGATCTTGGCGCCCGTGCGGGCCATGACCACGAGCAGGTCGGCGACCACGCCGTTGGTGGTCCACAGCTTGACGCCGTCGATGACGTAGGAGTCCCCGTCGCGGACGGCGGTCGTGGCCAGCCGCGCCGGATCGGACCCCACATCGGGCTCGGTCAGGAGAAACGCGGAGATCTCCCCTCGCGCGCATCGCGGGAGGAAGCGCTCCTTCTGCTCGGGCGTACCGAACAGCCGCAGCGGCTGGGGGACGCCGATGGACTGGTGCGCCGACAGCAGGGCGCTGACCGAGGGACAGTACGACGCGGTGAGCTGCAGCGCCCGGCAGTAGTAGAGGTGGGCCAGGCCGAGTCCGCCGTACTCCTCCTCGGTGGTCATCCCGAACGCGCCGATCGAGGCCAGGCCCTTGACCACCTCGTCGGGGATGACGGCCGTGCGTTCGATCTCGGCCGGATCGACCTTCTCCTGCAGGAACCGCCGCAGCGCCCGCAGGAAGCCGTCCCCCTTCTTGATCTCCTCCTCCGGCAGTTCCGGCGCGGGGTGGACGAGGTCGAGCCGGAAGTCGCCGAGGAACAGTTGTCTACCGAAGCTCGGCCGGGTCCATTCCGCCTCGCGCGCCTGCTCGGCTACTTCTCGTGCGGTGGCGTAATCGGTGGTCATCGCGGCCTCCTCAGGCAGTGGGCCTCCCGTCGTGTCCCGGCGACGAAGTCCGCGGGACGCGCCCCATGACGAGATACTTACCCACCAGTAGCCTGATAAGCGCTGCCGATGTGAATGCTCTCCTGATACCTTCGGCGGATTTCACATGCGGGCGTTACCGGGGCACCGGGCCGGGTTTACCCGGGAACCCGGGCCACGCAGAAGACGGTCTGGCCGAAGGGCGGCCTGATGACGCGCTCGATCAGCCGCGTCATCGGCACGACGGTCCGGTCGTAGATCTTGACGAGCCGGGGGTCGGGATAGCCGACGCCGCCCCGTCGTACCGCGGCCCACCAGGCGATGCCGCCCAGGAAGTTGATCGGCTTGAGCACGTCGACCCCCAGGCCGGCGGCGGTGACGGCGGCACGGAGCGTGGCGGGGGTGTATCGCCTGACATGTCCGACCTTGCGGTCGAAGTCTCCGTACAACTGCATGTATCCGGGGACCCAGATCACGATGCGTCCACCCGGCGCTGTCACCTTCGCGAGGGAACGCAGGGCCTCGGCGTCCTCCTCGATGTGCTCCAGGACGTTCATCATCACGACCGTGTCCACCGGGTCGGCCAGGGGGATCTCGGCGGGCAGTCCGAACTGGAGTACGGAGACGTCGTCGCGAGAGGCGAACCGCTTCTCGAGCTGCTCGACGCAGTAGGGATCGAAGTCGCTCACGACCAGCCGGTCGAGGCGCGGGAGGAACTGCTCCGCGAAGTGGCCCAGGCCGGACCCGATTTCGAGCATCGAGCGTCCGACATGCGGAGCGACCATGTCGTACTCGTACTGCCGGTAGTTCCTCGCCTCGTCGCCACCGAGATGGTTCTCCAGGGCATCGTCTCCGGCCGCCGGCTGGACTACACGGTCATACCCAGACATAAGATCCTCTTTACGCGCTGACGGACGTCGAAAGTTTAGTGGTCATCGGATTCCGGAGCGTCGCCTTCGGCGGCCTTCACCCGATGACCTACCCCGAATGCGCCGGCTGTCGACGGCACGACCTAGGACGCCATGGACGACGATGAGGCAGTGACCCGGTCGCTCGCCGGTGACCTCGACGCCTATGAGGTGCTGGTCACCAGGTACAGCATGGTCGCACACCGTACGGCGAGCTTCCTGGGCGCGGGCGACGAGGCCGAGGACGTCGTCCAGGAGGCGTTCGTCAAGGCGTTCCGTCACCTGGCGGGCTTCCGCCGCGACGCGGCCTTCAAACCGTGGTTGCTGCGCATCGTGGCGAACGAGACGCACAATCTCACCCGGTCGCGTGGCCGCCGTGCCGATCTGACGCTGCGGCTGGAGTCGGAGCCGGGGCGGGCGCGTGGGCCGTACGAGCCGGAGGACCCCGAGGGGGTGGCGCTCGCCACGGACAGCAGGACGCGGCTGCTCGACGCCGTGCGCACGCTGCCCGAGCGGGAACGTGAGGCGGTGACCTGCCGGTATTTACTGCAGTTGTCCGAGGCCGAGACCGCCGAGGTCCTCGGCGTACGGCTGGGGACCGTGAAGTCGCGCACGTTCCGCGGGCTTCGGCGGCTGCGAGAGGAGGTGGGCCGTGACCTCCTCGGATGATGACCGGTTCGGCCGGTTCGCCGATCTGGAGGCCGACCTGCGTGCGCTCGGCGAGGCCCTGGAGGTCCCCGCGCCGCCGCCGGCGGACGTGGCCCGTGCCGTACGCACCCGCCTGGCCGAGCCCGTCGTCCGGGTGCGGCGCGCGCCGCGGCGCCTGACCGCGCTCGTCGCGGTCTTCCTGGTCGCGCTGATCGCGGTCACCCCGCAGGGCAGGGCGGCCGTGGTGACGATGCTGAGGTTCGCCGGGGTGGAGATCAGCGTCGGCGGGCCGGGTCCACTTCCGACCGGCGTCCCGCGCCCGCTTCCCGACGAGCGGAGGGTCACCCTCGACGAGGCCCGCCAGGCCGCACGCTTCCCGATCGCCATGCCGTCGGCGCTGGGCGATCCGTCGGACATCAGGATCGCCGACGGCGGCAGGGTGGTCACGCTGCTGTGGCCAGGACTCCGGCTCGACGAGTTCGACGGAACGCTGGAGGTGGTCTTCCGCAAGGACCTCGGCGAGCCGTGGCCGCTGCAGGTCTCCGGCGTCAACGGATGGTGGATCCGCCAGCCGCACGCCGTCTCCTACGTGCCGCGGCACGGCGGCGCCCCCCGCGAGGAGCGGGTCGCCGGCCCCACCCTCATCTGGCAGCGGGACACGGGCGACGTCAACGTGGGCATGCGCCTGGAGTGCGAGGACTATCAGGAGGCGCTGCGGATCGCCCGCTCCGTCAGGTAGCCGAGGATCGAACAGCCGGGATGGCAGGGAGCGGGGTGGCAGGGAGCGGAGCGGGAGGGAGCGAGGACCGCACGGGAAACCCGCGACCGGCGGGCTTCGCGGCGGACCGGAGCTTCCTCCCGGCGCAGCGACCCGCAGCCGCGGCAGCGGTGATGATACCTGATCGATGCTCTAGACGGGGTCGGCCAGCCAGGCGTCGATCTCGCCGATGATCTCCTTCTTGACCGTCTCCGGCGCCGCCGACGACCGGATCGACTGCCTGGCCATCTCGGCGATCTCCGCGTCGGTGAAACCGTACACGTCCCTGGCGAGTTGGTACTGCGGCAGCAGCCGGGCCCCGAACAGCAGCGGGTCGTCGGCCCCGAGCGCGATCGGGACGCCCGCGTCGAACAGCCGTCGCAGTGGCACGTCCTCGGGCCGCTCCGCCACGCCCAGGCCCACGTTGGACAGCGGGCACACCTCGCAGGTGATCTGCCGGGCGGCGAGCCGCTCCATGAGCCGCGGCGACTCGGCGGCGCGCACGCCGTGCCCCAGCCGGTCGGCGTCCAGGTCGTCGACGCACTCCTCGACGCTGGCCGCGCCCAGCAGCTCACCCCCGTGCGGTACGGACAGCAGTCCGGCCCGCTTGGCGATCCGGAAGGCGTGGTCGAACTCCCTGGCCCGCCCGCGCCGTTCGTCGTTGGACAGACCGAAGCCCACGACCCCCTTGCCCGCGTACTGCGCGGCCAGCCGGGCGAGCGTCCGCGCGTCGAGGGGGTGACGAGTGCGGTTGGCCGCCACGATCACGGCGATGCCGATGCCGGCGGCCCGGGCGGCCTGCTCGGCGGCGTCGAGGACGAGTTCGAGCGTCGAGGTCAGCCCGCCGAACCGCTGGGCGTAGCCCGAGGGATCCACCTGGATCTCCAGCCAGCGGGAGCCCTCACGCGCCTCGTCCAGCGCGGCCTCGTTCAGCAGTCGCCGTACGTCCTCCGGCCGTCGCAGCACCGACCGCGCGATGTCGTAGAGCCGCTGGAACCGGAACCAGCCCCGCTCGTCGGTCGCCCGCAATCTGGGCGGCCATTCGCGCACGAGCGCGTCCGGCAGATGGACGCCGTGCTCCTGGGCCAGCTCGATCAGCGTCGTGTGCCGCATCGAACCGGTGAAGTGCAGATGCAGGTGGGCCTTGGGCAGCGTGTTGAGCGGACGTGCCATTTCCATATCGTGCCGCATCCGCGAGCGCATGTGACGCGGAAACCCGTCTCCCTGACCCCCAAGCCCGTGAAATGTCGGCACACGGCGCCGTATGCCGACATTTCACGGGCGGGGGTCGGCGGGTGAGAGCGTCAGTGGGCTTCGCTGAGGAACTTGGCCAGGCGGCTGACGCCCTCGACCAGGTCGTCGTCGCCCAGCGCGTACGACAGCCGGAAGTAGCCGGGCGTGCCGAACGCCTCACCGGGCACGAGGGCGACCTCGGCCTCCTCAAGGATGATCTCGGCCAGCTCGGCCGACGACTGCGGCCGCCTGCCGCGGATCTCCTTGCCGAGCAGCTCCTTGACGGAGGGATAGGCGTAGAACGCGCCGAGCGGCTCGGGGCAGACCACACCGGGGATCTCGTTGAGCATCCTGACGATGGTCTGGCGGCGACGGTCGAAGGCGGTGCGCATGGTGGCGACGGCGGACAGGTCGCCGGAGACGGCGGCGAGGGCGGCGGCCTGCGCGACGTTCGAGACGTTGGACGTCGCGTGCGACTGCAGGTTGGTCGCCGCCTTCACGACGTCGGCCGGGCCGATGAGCCAGCCCACCCGCCAGCCGGTCATCGCGTAGGTCTTCGCCACGCCGTTGAGCACGACGACGCGGTCACGCAGCTCGGGTACGGCGGTGGCCACGCTGGTGAACGTGGCGTCGCCGTAAACGAGGTGCTCGTAGATCTCGTCGGTGACGATCCACAGGCCCTTGTCGTGCGCCCAGCGGCCGATCTCCGCCACCTGCTCGGGGGAGTGGACGGCGCCGGTCGGGTTGGACGGGGAGACGAAGAGCAGCACCTTGGTGCGCTCGGTCAGCTTCTCCTCGAGCTGTTCTACCGAGGCGAGGTAGCCGGTCGTCTCGTCGGTCACGACGTCGACCTGGACACCGCCCGCCAGCTTGATCGCCTCCGGGTACGTCGTCCAGTACGGGGCCACGACCAGGACCTCGTCACCCGGGTCGAGCAGTGTGGCGAACGCCTCGTAGACCGCCTGCTTGCCGCCGTTGGTCACGAGCACCTGGGCGGCGTCGACCTGGAACCCGCTGTCGCGCAGCGTCTTGTCGGCGATCGCCTGCTTCAGCTCGGGCAGGCCCCCGGCCGGCGTGTACTTGTGGAATCTGGGGTTGCGGCACGCCTCGACCGCGGCCTCGACGATGTAGTCGGGCGTGGGAAAGTCGGGCTCGCCGGCGCCGAAGCCGATGACCGGGCGACCGGCGGCCTTCATTGCCTTGGCCTTGCTGTCAACTGCCAGCGTCGCGGACTCGGAGATCGCGGAGATACGCGCGGAGATGCGAGGTCGGGTCATGCCTCCATCGTTCCAGATCCACTGCGTGGTTTCCCCGCCATATGCGGCCGTTCGGGGGCGTGCTGCGGTACGGTTGAAGGGCACGGAGGCGATCTCCGGGCAATGCTGTGGGCCGGAGATCGGTCGGTGTGGACGGCATGGTTCGACGTAGCCGCCATTCACCCGTACACTTCTCCGTCTAGTGGGCCACGCGAGGAACGTGCGGACGCATCAGGGCGTTTCTCGGGTATCGTGGTGCACGGCTTAGGGCACTGGCGCAATTGGTAGCGCACCGGTCTCCAAAACCGGCGGTTGGGGGTTCGAGTCCCTCGTGCCCTGCGGAGTGCGGTCCGCGCAACAAGGGCGTGAAAAGCGCGCCGCAAGCTGCGACGGACACGACGGATCAGGTGAGGACTGTGGCGATCGACACCCGCGGCGAGACCGCTGGAAAGCCAGGCAAGTCGACCGGTGAGAAGAAGACCAAGCGCACCTCTCCCGCCCTCTTCTACCGACAGGTCGCCGCTGAGCTACGCAAAGTCATCTGGCCACGACGGAACGAGCTCGTCTCGTACACGGCCGTGGTCTTGGTCTTTGTGGTGATCATGGTTGGCTTCGTGTTCGGGCTCGACACCTTCCTGGGCAAGGGTGTGCTCTGGCTCTTCGGCAACGGATCCTGATCCGGATCCGGCCCGAGACGTCTCAGTACGTCAAGTCACCGAGCGAAGAAGGAAGAGTCCCGTGTCCGAGTCCCCGATGCCGGCCGACCACTCCCGCGACGAGTGGGAGACCGAGCAGGACGAGGCCGTAGCAGAGGCCGGCGACACCGAGGCCGTCGACTCAGACGCCGCCGACGGTGACACCGACTCGACCTCGGCCACGCCGGAAGTCGACGAGGACGGCGACATCGTCCCGGACGTCGACCCGGTCGAAGAGTTCAAGCGTCAGCTGCGCGGACAGATCGGCGAGTGGTATGTGATCCACTCCTACGCCGGCTACGAGAACCGCGTGAAGCAGAACATCGAGAGCCGGATCGGCAACCTCAACATGGAGGAGTACATCTTCCAGGTCGAGGTGCCGACCCACACGATCACCGAGTTCAAGGGCGGCAAGAAGACTCCGATCAAGGAGCGTGTGCTGCCCGGTTACGTGCTGGTCCGCATGGAGCTGACCGACGAGTCGTGGGCCGCCGTACGGAACACGCCCGGTGTGACCGGTTTCGTCGGCCTCTCGAACAAGCCGAGCCCGCTGAACCTCGATGAGGTCGCCAAGCTGCTCGCGCCGGAGCCGTCCGAGGAAGTCAAGAAGACGACGACCAAGGCCGTCACCGCGACCGTCGACTTCGAGATCGGCGAGTCGGTCACCGTGATGGACGGGCCGTTCGCCACGCTCCCGGCCACCGTCAGCGAGATCAGCGCCGAGTCGCAGAAGCTCAAGGTGCTGGTGTCGATCTTCGGACGGGAGACGCCGGTCGAGCTGTCGTTCAACCAGGTCTCGAAGATCTGACAGTCTCCTTTAGACTCGATAGTCGTCCTCGCGCGCGTACGCGAGGATTTTGTAGGACAAAGGACCCGGAGAAGGACACATGCCTCCAAAGAAGAAGGTCGCGGCGCTGGTGAAGGTCCAGCTTCCCGCTGGACAGGCCACGCCCGCGCCGCCGGTCGGTACCGCGCTCGGTCCGCACGGCGTCAACATCATGGATTTCGTCAAGCAGTACAACGCCGCCACGGAATCCCAGCGGGGCAACATCATCCCCGTCGAGATCACGATCTACGAAGACCGTACGTTCACCTTCGTCACGAAGACGCCTCCGGCGCCTGAGCTGATCAAGAAGGCGGCCGGCCTGCAGAAGGGCAGCGCGAGCCCGCACAAGGACAAGGTGGGCAAGCTCACCCGCGAGCAGCTTCGCCAGATCGCCGAGACGAAGATGAAGGACCTCAACGCCAACGACGTCGAGGCCGCGGAGAAGATCATCGCCGGCACCGCCCGCTCCATGGGCGTCACGATCGCCGACTAGGGAGTGCCCGGCACGCCCCGGCGCCGGTCTGCATAGACCGGCACCCACGGGCGAACCGAGCGAACCGAGCACTGTGGCAGGGCCTGCGCCGGCCCGGACCACGAACTCCACGAGGAGCATCAAGTGAAGCGCAGCAAGAGCTGGAAGAACGCGGCGACCCAGATCGACCGCGAGAACCTGTACAGCCCGCTGGAGGGCGCCCGGCTGGCCAAGCAGACGGCCACCACCAAGTTCGACGCCACCGTCGAGGTCGCCCTGCGCCTGGGTGTCGACCCGCGCAAGGCGGACCAGATGGTCCGTGGCACCGTCAACCTCCCGCACGGCACCGGCAAGACCGCCCGGGTCCTGGTCTTCGCGACCGGTGCCCGTGCCGAGGAGGCCCGCGCCGCCGGCGCCGACATCGTCGGCGCTGACGAGCTCATCGACGAGGTGTCCAAGGGCCGTCTCGACTTCGACGCGGTCGTGGCGACTCCGGACCTGATGGGCAAGGTCGGCCGTCTGGGCCGCGTGCTCGGTCCGCGTGGTCTCATGCCCAACCCGAAGACCGGTACGGTCACCCCCGACGTGGCCAAGGCCGTCACCGACATCAAGGGCGGCAAGATCGAGTTCCGGGTCGACCGGCACGCGAACCTGCACTTCATCATCGGCAAGGCGTCCTTCACCGAGCGTCAGCTCGTGGAGAACTACGCCGCCGCCCTTGACGAGGTGCTGCGTCTCAAGCCGTCGGCGGCCAAGGGCCGCTACCTCAAGAAGGTCAGCTTCAGCACGTCCATGGGCCCGGGCATTCCGGTCGACCCGAACGCGACGCGTGCGGTGGGCGCCGAGGCCGAGGCCTGAGCCCCAAAGGGCCGTTCGAATTTCTCCAGAGAACCCCTGCCCGTCTCCGGGTGGGGGTTCTTTCGTGTTTTCGCGTGATGTGCATCACCGCTGCCTCCCTTGATAAGGGTGGATCGATACGAGTCCGGCATGGCCGTACGAGCAGGGAGAACATGCGGGAACCATGCATGTCTCGTGCAATTTCCAGCGGATCGCCGCATTTGGTTCCCCGGCCGAATAGGGTCAAGGGTAAGTAAAACGGGGAACAGAAGGGATGCAAGGATGCGCCGACTTCTGGTGGCCGCTTGTGCGGCGGCCGCGATCACGGTGGCGGGGTGTGGCACGACCGCCACGCCGACGCTGGAGAACACCGAGCTGTCGGCCGCCGCGGTGCTGACGCAGAGCGCGAAGAAGGCCGATGAGGTCACTTCCTACGCCGCCGACATTGTCATGGACATCACGGCCGGTGCGCAGGGCAAGGGGAACATCCAGGGGACGATGCTCTACCAGAAGACCCCTGAGCTCGCCACCGACGTCACGCTCAACAAGGTCTCGTTCGGCGGCCAGGACCTGCCCGGGGGCATGCGGGTGATCCTCACGGGCGACATGATGTACATGAAGATGGACATGCTGAAGACCCTCACCGGCTCCACCAAGCCCTGGGTCAAGCTGGACCTCAAGCAGCTCGGCTCCTCCGCCGGAATCAACGTCGACCAGCTTCTCGGGCAGTCCAAGCAGATAGACCTCGAGACCAGCGTCAAGATGCTCACGGCGTCCAAGGACGTCAAGGAGGTCGGTGCCGAGCAGGTCGGGGGCGTGGACACGACGCACTACGCGGGCACGTTCCCGATCGAGGAGGCGATGAAGCAGCTGCCGGCGGAGGCCCAGAAGAACATGAAGGGCCAGATTCCGGCGGAGATGAAGGACATGAAGTTCGACGCCTGGATCGACGGCGACGGGCTGCCCCGCAAGGTGCAGCTCGGCGGGAAGCAGGCGGAGGGCGAGTTCGCCGCCACCATGGTCTTCAAGGACTTCAACGCCCCCGTCGAGATCAAGGCGCCGCCGGCCGACCAGGTGGGCGAGCTGCCGCAGAACGCTCCGACGGGCAGCTGATTTGGCGTCCTGAAGGTTGACACGTATTCTGTCTTCTGCCGAAGACCGCCGGTCGTCGCCGGGCTCACAGCCTGGCGGCCGAAGGGTCCACCTGAGTGGACGGCCCGCGTAGGTGTATGAAGATGCTTGGGACGTGTCGCGTCCATCAAGCCCCGTGCGCCTACGCCGGGGCTTGTCCGTTTTTGTGGGCCTTTGCCGGTGGCACATCTGGAAGGAGGCCCATGGCGAAGGCAGACAAGAGCGGTGCGATCGCCGAGCTCAGGAGTGAGTTCGAGAGCTCCAGCGCCGCCGTTCTGACCGAGTACCGCGGTCTCACCGTCGCCCAGCTCAAGGAGCTGCGCGTTTCACTCGGTGGGAATGCGAAGTTCGCCGTGGCGAAGAACACGCTTACCAAGATCGCGGCGAACAACGCCGGGATCACCGTCCTGGACGACCTGTTCCAGGGCCCGACCGCCATCGCCTTCGTGAAGGGCGACGTGGTCGAGGCGGCCAAGGGTCTGCGTGATTTCGCCAAGGCCAACCCCCTCCTGGTGATCAAGGGGGGTGTCGTCGACGGCAAGTCGATGACCCCGACCGAGATCACGAAGCTTGCCGACCTCGAGTCCCGTGAGGTGCTCCTCGCGAAGCTGGCCGGTGCGCTGAAGGCCAAGCAGTCCCAGGCTGCCGCCACCTTCGCCGCGCTGCCCACCAACATGGCTCGACTGGCCGAGGCTCTGCGCGCCAAGCGCGAAGAGGCCGGCGAGTAAGGTCCGCGCAGGCGGCGGGGGGAAGCGCGCACCGCGGTCCCTTTACACGTTTTTCGCTAGATCCACGAGAGGAACACCATCATGGCGAAGCTCAGCACGGAGGAGCTGCTCGACACTTTCAAGGAGATGACCCTCCTTGAGCTGTCCGAGTTCGTGAAGGTCTTCGAGGAGACCTTCGATGTCAAGGCCGCCGCTCCGGTCGCCGTCGCCGCCGCCCCCGCGGCCGGTGGCGGTGCCGCCGCCGCCGAGGAGGCCGAGGAGCAGGACGAGTTCGAGGTCATCCTCGAGGCCGCCGGCGACAAGAAGATCCAGGTCATCAAGGAGATCCGCGCCCTGACGAGCCTGGGCCTCAAGGAGGCCAAGGACCTGGTCGACGGCGCTCCGAAGCCGGTCTTCGACGGCAAGGTCAACAAGGAGCAGGCCGAGAAGGCGAAGGCGGCCCTCGAGGGCGCCGGCGCCACCGTCACGGTCAAGTAAGTACACGAGCTCACGCTCTTCTGAAAGGGGCGGGTTCATCCAGGTGCCGGATGACCCGCCCCTTTCGCATGCCCCGAGCCGTACGACTCCGGGCGGCGCGTGCGGGTGCGGCCTCGGGCCGCGGGAGCCGTACGGCGAAAGCCGGAACCGGTGGGCAGATCGCATCGGCTGATCTATGTTCGGAATGACCGCCCGACGGCACGGCGAGCAAGGGAGCGGCGGGCGCGGCAGGAGCGGCGAGAACGGCGGGAGGAGCGGGGGCAGGGGTGGCGGGCATGCGGCGGCGGGTGCCGGTCATCGGTCTCGTCATCCTCGTGGTGGGCCTCGCGGGAGTGGCGCTGTGGGTCAGGTCGGCCCGAGACGCCTCCTGGGCGGCGGCACAGGCCCGTCAGGCGGCGGTGCGGGCGGCCGCCGCGCACGCGGTGGGACTGCTGTCGCTGAACCACCGGACCGTCGACGAGGACCTGAAACGGGTCCTCGTCACCTCCACGGGACGGGAACGTGAAAGGTACGCCGACGGCCAGGCCGCGTTGAAGGCCGCGACCCTGAAGAACAAGGTGGTGCAGACCGGAGTGCTCCGTGCGTCCGCGCTGGAGTCGGCCGACGCCGGCAGGGCACGGGTCCTGATCGTCGCCGACGCGGTGATCCGCTGGGAGAACGGCGAGAAGACCGCACCGGAGGAGCGGTTCTTCCGCTGGCGCATGGAGGTCAGCAAGGTCTCGGGCCGCTGGCTGGTCTCGGACTCGGAGCTGGTGCAGTGAGGCGGCGCCACGTGCTTCCGGTGCTGCTGACGCTGGTGGCGGCCGGGCTGGCCGTGGCGGCGTGGGCGGCCTTCCTCGACCTGCGTCAGCTGCGACAGAGCGAGGCGGCGGCCGCGCAGGCGCTCACCGCTGCCCGGTCATATGCCGCGGAGATGTTGTCGTACGACTACCGTACGATCGACCGCGATTTCGCCAGGGCGAGCGCACACGCGACGGGAAACCTCGTGGCGCAGTTCCGTGAGTTGGCCGGGACGCTCGGCCCGCGGGCCAGGCAGCGCAAGACCGTTCAGCAGGCCGTGGTGGCGGCGGCGGGAGTGGAGTCGGCGACCCCGGACGAGGTCCACGTGCTGGTGTTCGTGAACATGGTCACGACCAGCACGCCGCCGGGCGAGACGAGTCCGCGGCAGGAGATCAGCCAGAGCCGGGCGCGACTTGTCCTGGTCACGCAGGGCGACGGCTGGCGGGTCGCCCGGCTGTCGACCCTGCTGGGCGACGCCCCCGGCCGGTAGCCGCGTTATTCAATTGTTAGCAAAGGTCATGTTTGGGACGCGGATACGGATGGGATACCAACGACACGGCAGCGTCGACCGTTGGTCAGCGTTGGCCCCTTCGCGTGACGGAGCGTTACCCGGACCGGCTCTCGGGTAGGGACTGGAACCCCGGCGTTCGCACGTCGACGTGAAGGGAAACACCCAGCG
>BCRI01000043.1 GCA_001552515.1 Sphaerimonospora mesophila NBRC 14179 = JCM 3151 | reverse complement strand
TTTGGTGTGGGTGTCGGGGTTGGTGTGGGTGTCGGGGTTGGTGTGGGTGTCGGGGTTGGTGTGGGTGTCGGGGTCGGTGTGGGAGTAGGGGTCGGGGTCGGCTCGCCGCTGCCGGTGAACTGCCACCAGTTCATGTTGAACAGGTAGCCGCTTCCGCCGGTGAACTTGAAGTACAGGTCGTGGGTGCCGGTCGCGCCGGTCACCGGACAGGACACGTTCGTCCAGGTCTGCCAGCCGCCGGTGCCCGGAACACTGCACGACCCCACCAGCGTGCCGTTGACTCCGCCCAGGTGGAGCTCGATCCTGCCGCCGCTGCTCGCCGAGGCGACCCTCGCGGTGAAGGTCTTCGCGCCGGTGCCGAAGGCGACGCCCTTGACCTTGATGTAGTCGCCGTTCTCGATGAATCCGACGTTCATCCCGCCTTCGCTGGAAGGCTCGGTCTCCACGCCGGACTCCCAGGCGATGGTCTCGGCCTCCTGGCGGACGTAGGGGTTGAGCGTGCCGATCTGGGGCGCCCCGGTGGTGGTCATGTTGATCGTCGGGATCGTGCCGTCGGCCCTGTAGCTGAACTTCTCCACCGCCACGGAACGGGTGAAGCCGCCGCCGCCCGGCAGCGCGCCGTTGTGGTAGAAGAAGTACGAGCCCCCGTTGAAGTCGATGATTCCGGGGTGGTTGGTGAAGCTGCCGCCCTGCGTGGGCATGATCGTGCCGCGGTAGGTCCATGGCCCGGTGGGACCGGGGGCGGTCGAGTAGGCGATGAACTCAGAGCAGCATTTGGCCGCGAAGACGTTGTAGTACAGGCCGCCCCGCTTGTAGACCCAGGGGCCCTCTTCGTAAAGGGTGGGGCGGTTGGCGTCCCCGGTGCGGGTGCCGAATCCGGCGGTGGTGAGGGAGATCTTGGTCGGGCTGCCGGAGTAGGAGGTCATGTCGGCGTTGAGCTTGACGTACCACAGGTTGGGGTTGCCCCAGTAGAGGTAGGCCTGCCCGTTGTCGTCGATGAAGACGGTGGGGTCGATTTCACCGTTCTCGACGAGGGGGTGCCCCAGGGCGTCCTTGAAGGGGCCGGTGGGGCTGTCGGAGACGGCCACGCCGATGGCCATCCGGCCGGTCGCCCGGTTGGTGGTCGGGACGTACCAGTAGAACTTGCCGTTCCGGTAGATGGCCTGGCCGGCCCAGGCGTCGGATTTCGCCCAGCTGAAGCTGGCCACGCTCAGCGGGGAGCCGTGATCGGTCCAGTTCACCATGTCGGTCGAGGAGTAGACCCGCCACTCGTTCATGGTGAACCAGGTCGAGCCGTCTTCGTCATGTCCGGTGTAGAGGTACACGCGGCCGTTGTGGACGAGCGGAGCCGGGTCGGCGGTGTAGATGGTCTGGACGATCGGATTGTCCGCCCTGGCCGCCGTGACCGGAAGCAACGCCATGACACAGAAAAGGCCGACGATCCAGGCGGCTGTGCGTCTGGAAAGTGATAACGCGTATCTCACATGCGCCTCCTGATGTGGTGGTCACTCACCTTGGGCGTGGTCTGATGGCGGAGCGGTTTCTCCGGCGAGCGCCGTGGCCGGTCGCGTCCCTGACCGGTCTGGCCGGGGGTTCATCACCGAGACCCTTCGCTGTCCTGTTAGCGCTAACAAGACACGACTGTGTGAGCGCTAACATTTGGGTTGCCCCGCACGGTGTGCGTCAGCGACCGCGGAGGCCGCCACATGTGGAGCCAACTCCGTACCCCGGGGGACGGTCAAGGCGCCCGGCCTTTCATGCCGCGGTCACTCGTCCGGTCGTGGGTGCTGAGCTGGTGTCGGAACTCGGTCGAGCAGCCGCCGATCCCGGAAAGAGCATGAAACTTTCATCTCGACCCGTCGGCCGTTCAGTGCGTCGACGCGACCCCGGCCGGCCCGATCGTTCATGCGCTCGAGTAGGGGGCGTCGAGGGCCGTGCTCATTCGCCGCGATGCCCTCGCGGGCCGCCGCTCGAATGCGTCCGTCCAGCGTGGGCGGCGGCGACGGTCATCCTGCGACGTCGAGGGCGGCCTGGATGATGCTGTCGGTGTCGAGGCGATGGTGGCGATACACGTCCTCGATCGAGCCCGACCTGCCGAAATCGGTCACCCCCAGCGAGGTGATCGGCACGCGGTGGACGGCGGAGAGGAAGGCCAGCGTATGGGGGTGGCCGTCGAGCACGGTGACCAGCGGGGCGGCCCGCTCGGCGGGGAAGGCCTGATCGAGGATCCAGTTCTCGGCCTGCTCGTGCCCCTGGCGGGCGCGCAGGGCACGGTAGAGCAGGTCGGGACTGGTCACACAGACGACATCGGCGGGAACGCCCATCCGGTCCAGCCGGTCCGCCGCGGCCAGTGCCTCCGTGACGACCGCGCCCATCGCGGCGATGGTCACCTTCGGGCTCTCGGCATGCCGGAGCGGATACGCACCCGCCACCACCTGGCGCCTGCGTCGCTCGCGTGCGGCCGGGTCGGCCGGCACCGCCGCGAGCGTCTGGTCCACGGGCCGCGTCGACAGCCGCAGGTAGACGGAGGAGCCGTCGGGTCTGCCCAGCCGGGCGAGACCGGCCAGCAGCACCCATTCGGTGTCGATCGCGAACGCCGGTTCGTAGGCGACGCATCCGGGCTGCTCCATCCCGATGGACGGCGTGATGATCGACTGATGCGCCCCGCCCTCGGGGGCGAGGCTGACCCCGGAGGGCGTGCCGACGAGGATCGACTGGCCGCCCGCGTAGATGCCGTACGACCAGGGCTCCAGGGCTCGCCCCACGAACGGGTCGTAGACCACGCCGATCGGGAACAGCGGCTCTCCCCATCGGCTCCAGGTCGTGCCCAGCTCACCGATGAGGCCGACCAGGTTGGTCTCGGCGATGCCGAGTTCGATGTGCTGCCCGGCCGGGCTCTCCCGCCAGTGCAGGATGGTCTCCGCGTCGTCGGCGAACCAGTTGCGACGCTCGGTGACCGACCACACCCCGACCTTGTTCACCCAGCCGCCCAGGTTGGTCGACGAGCTGACGTCCGGGCTGACCGTCACCACCCGCTGGGCCGCCTCGGGCGCCGCGCGGGTCAGGTCCAGCAGCGCCCTTCCCAGCGCGGCCTGGGTGGTCGAGGTGCCGGACGGGGTGCGGCCAAAGTCGGTCGGTACGGCCGGAGGCCGCCGCGCCGACGTGGGCTGCCGGCGGAGCCGGTCGGCCACCGTCGCACACAGGATCGCCGCGTCGCCGCCGTCGGGGAACCGCCGCCACGGCTCGTCCGGATCGACGCCCAGTCGTTCGGCCAGTTCCCGCATCTGGTCGGTCGTCAACAGGGAGGAGTGATTCTGTGGATGCCCCTCGGTCGCCAGGCCGTACCCCTTGATGGTGTAGGCGAAGATCACCGTGGGCCTGGTGTCGTCGATGGCGGCGAAGGCGCGGTCGAGTGTGCCGAGGTCGTGACCGCCGAGGTTTCTGATCGCGGCGAGCAGGGCGGAGTCGTCGAGCCGGGTGATCAGTTCCGCGATCGCGCCCGCATCGGCGCCGTCACCGGGAAGCCGCTCGCGCAACTGTGCCGCGTCGCAGCGCAACATGCGCTGATATTCCGGATTGGGCATCGCGTCGATCCTGGCGCGCAGGGCACCGCCACCCGGCTGGGAGAACAGCTCCTCGATCAGTCCGCCGTACTTCAGCGTCAGCACCTGCCATCCGGCGGAGGCGAACATCCCGCGCAGGCGGTCGGCGGCGAGGTGCGGCACGACGCGATCCAGCGACTGGCGGTTGAGGTCGACCACCCAGACGACCTCTCCCAGCTCCGACACGCTGGGATCGAGGATCGCCTCCCAGACCGCTCCCTCGTCGAGCTCGGCGTCGCCCACCAGCGAGTACTGCCGCCCCCCGTGCGAGCCGCCGAATGTGCTGTCCACGTAGCGGCGGGCGATAGCCCCCCAGATCGGGGCGGTGGCGCCGATGCCGACCGATCCGGTCGAGTAGTCCACCGGATCCGGGTCCTTGATCCTGCTCGGATAGCTCTCCAGGCCGCCGAACTCCCGCAACCGGGTCAGATAGGACGCGTCCAGTTCCCCGAGCAGGTAGTTGATCGCGTGCAGCACCGGAGACGCGTGCGGCTTCACCGACACCCTGTCCTGGGGGCGCAGGTGCCTGAACCACAGCGTGCTCATGATCGACACCAGCGACGCCGACGAGGCCTGATGCCCGCCGACCTTCAGCCCGGACGGGTTGGGCCGCACCCGGTTCGCATGGTGGACCATCGCCGTCGACAGCCACAGCACCCGGTCCTCGATCCGCCGGAGCACGTCGTACTCCACGTTCGGAGGCCGAGTGGTCAGCGTTGACGTGCGCATAAGGACTGTCCTCCAGGTACGCCGGCGCATGCCCGGCGACAAGAAGCCGATTGACCAGGAGTGAAGCAAGGAGGCGACCTGATAGACAATACGCGTTCGAAAAATTGAGCGTTCTGCCCATAATGATCACTTGTCGGCCCGGAGAGCATGAGCATGGTGCCCAGTAACAAGCCGATCGACTCCATCGACGCGCGCCTCCTGCTGGAGCTCGCCGAACACCCGCGCGCCACCACCGTCGCGCTGGCGGAGCAGGTCGGTATTTCCCGAAACACCGCACAGGCGCGGCTGGCCAGGCTGGAGCAGGACGGGGCGCTCGACTCCTTCGAGCGTCGCATCAGCCCCAGGGCGCTCGGTTACCCGCTCACCGCGTTCATCACGGTCCAGGTCGTCCAGCGCCGGCTGGCGGAGACCGCCGACGCGCTCGCCGCCATCCCGGAGGTCCTCCAGGTGCACGGCATCTCCGGCCAGTTCGACCTTCTCGTGCACGTGGTCGCCGCCAACGCCGAGGACCTGTACCGCATCGCCGGTCAGATCCTGGCCATTCCCAGTGTCGAACGCTCCACAACCGCGCTCGTCATGCGGGAGTTGGTCGACTACCGGATCACCCCGCTCCTGCGCCGGCACGCCGGCCGCTCCTGAGCGGTCGTACGGTCAGTCACCGCAGGCGCTCAGCGCCTTCATGGCATCCGTCTCCACCCGCGAGAGGTCATGGAGGATGGTCCCCGCCTGTCCGAGATACGTCGCGTCGGCGGTCTCCCCGGCCTTCGCGATCAGCGTGGCCACCTCCGTCCACAGGGACGCGGCCTCGGCGTACAGCGCCTGACCGGTGCGCAGGCCGCCGTCGTCGATCGACTGGGCGCACTCGCCGAGGAAATCGCGGTAGAGGTTGCGGAACAGGGCGCCGCCCGTGCCGGCCTTCTCCATGAGCATCGCGGCCTGCGACAGGTCCCGGTGCGGGTCGGCGGCGCGGAGCAGCCACCTGGGCACCTGACCGGCGGCCTTCGCGATGCCGCGATGGCCCAGGTTCGCGATGGGCGGGGCGAGGAACGCCTCGGCGCAGGATTTGATCGCGCCGATCATCTGGTCACGAGACACGGCCACGGCGCCGGACGCCGTGATGGTGAAGGACCGGTTCCTGGCCGTCATCGGACCGCGTTCGGCCCTGGCCGCGGCGAGGCTGGTCAGGCTGGTGGTCACCGCTCCTCCCTGTTGGCCGGTGTCCACCAGGTGGGCGTGCTGCTCGTCGTAGCCGTACATGGCGACGACATGGCCGCCGAAGTGCACTTTCGAGGTGAAGTAGTCCAGGTGGTAGGAGTCGAGCTGCAGCCCGACCGGTCGTCCCGCGTCGATGTGGGTCACCACGTTCTGCCACGCCTTGCGCGGAGAGGTGGTCTCCTGGACACACAACGTCAGCCCGAGTCTGGCGGCCAGGTTCTTGGTGAGCTCGAAAGGCTTGACCCGGCCGCCGAGGAATGGGAAGTCCATGTTCTTGCCGTCCCAGTAGAGGAACGACAGACCGGAGCCCAGCCCGAACAGCATCGGCTCGGACAGATCGAGCCCCTCGTGGCGCAGCAGCACCCCCAGCGCCGTCGTCTCGCAGTGCTCCCATTTCGATGGCGGTGATATCGCACCCTGGTCGATCATGTCTCCACTCTGTTCGATCTCATGTTCGGGGGCGAACGCGGCCAAGGCGTGGTCAGCCCGGTTCGATCCGGAGGATGTGCACGAGGCGATGCTCGTCGAGGATGAGGCACACGGCCGACCCGAGACCGCCGGACGGCATGCGCCCACTGCTCGGTGACTCGTGAGGTCGTGCCGTCATGCTCTCCTCCTCCTCCTTCGTCTGTCGCTGAGCCTACGGAGGGCGGCTGACATTCCGAGGTAGGAGTCGTACCGGGGCCCGTGCACGAGCAGCGCGGGGACGCCGCGGCGATCAGCGTGGCACCGGAGTGATCAGACCGTCGGAACGCGGGCGAACCGGGTGGCGATGTGGAGGTCGTGCTCGATGCGGGCGGCGGCCTCGCGCAGCGCGGGCAGCACGGCTTCGCGGGTCTGGTCGGCGGCCTGCCGATGGGCGTGCGTCGAGACGTTGACGGCCGCGACGACCTCGCCGGCGCGGTCGCGCACCGGCACGGCCACGGACCGCAGTCCCTCCTCCAACTCCTGGTCGACCAGGGCGTACCCGTCCCGCGCCGCCTGGTCGAGCAGCGTGCCGAGCCGTACCGGCGAGGTCACCGTGTGGCGGGTCAGCGGGCGCAGGTCGGCGCGGGCCAGGTAGGCGGAGCGGTCGGCATCGCACAGGCCGGCGAGCAGGACCCGGCCCATGGACGTCGCGTACGCGGGGAAGCGGGTGCCCACCGTGATGTCCACACTCATGATCCGTTCGGTGGGCACCCGTGCGACGTACCGGATGTCGTCCTCGGCCAGGATGGCCATCGACGCCGAGTCGTGCACCTCGCCGGCCAGCCTGGCCAGGTGCGGTTCCGCGATCCGGGGGAGGGTCAGCCGGGCAAGACAGGCGTACCCGAGGTCGAGCACCCGCGGCGTCGGCCGGAACAGCCGCCCCTCGGCCGCCACGTAGCCCAGGTGCGTCAGCGTGATGAGCGCCCGCCGTACGGTCGCCCTGGGCAGTCCGGCGGCCTCGGCCAGAGCGGAGAGCGACATCCCGGCCGTCGTGAAGGCGGTGAGCACGGCCAGGCCCCGGGCGAGGGACTCGACGAACTCCGGGCCGGAGCCGGTCACCGGTGCCCGTGGCGTACCCACCGGCTCGGCGGCCGGGGGAGCGGCGAACGCACGCTCCATCGCCGCGACCGTCTCGCGCAGCCTCGGCAGCATCGCGTCACGCAGGGACGCGGCATCGTGCCTGCTGGTGTGGCTGACCACGCTCACCGCGCAGAGCACGGCCCCGGTGTCGTCGCGCACCGGTACGGCCACCGCGATCAGCCCCGGCTCGATCAGCTGGTCGTCGACCGACCAACCCTCCCGCCGGGCCAGGGCAGCCCGGGTCTCGAACGAGTCCACGCCGTGAGCGCCGGCCCGATCGGGAGGCAGCACCGGGAAACCGGTGTAACCGGGATCGGCGGCCACCCGGGCGTGCCAGCTCTCCCATTCGCCGGGGGACCACCCGGCGGCGAACAGGGCCCCCGGCGCGGCCGACTCGGCGGGGAGCAGGTCGCCGACGCGGAACGTGGCCGTCATCCTGCGGCGGCGCGGCGCCTGGTGCACGAATCGGACCCCGTCGGCGTCCGGCACGGCGAGCGACACCGACTCGTCGAGCTCGTCGGCGAGCCTGTCGGCGTACGGCCCGAGCAGCCCGGGCAGCCGCGATGCGGCCAGGTAGGCGTTGCCCAGCTCCATCAGCGCCGGGGCGAGCGCCGCGTCGCGGCCGACCAGCCGCACGTAGCCGAGCCGGGTGAGCGTGGCGAGCACCCGATCGACGGTCGATCGGGCGAGGCCCGTGTCCCGGGTCAGATCGCTCACCGTGCGACGTCCCCCGGCGAGGGAGAGCCGCCGGATCACGGTCAGGCCGCGGATCAGCGGGCCGACCGCCTCCCTCGGCAGATCGCCCGCCTCCTTGGGTAGATCGTCCGCCTCTTTGGGCGGGTCGCCTGTCTCCTTCGGCGGGTCGCCTGCCTCTTTCGGCTGATCGCCTGCCTCCTTCGGCGGGTCGTCCGCCGGCAACCGCTCGCCGGTCGTCGCCTCTGACATCGTGCTCTCCCCCTACGGCCTCGGGCCGTACACACTCCCACCGAAGCGCGGCCGTTGACACCTGCGCAGCCGTGGACGAAACTTACCTCGACAATAATGAACTAGAGTTCGCTATGCGAACAACTTTGAAGGAAGATCCGGCCTCCGCCGGGTCGCGATCCACGTGAGGATGAGAGACGACGACGGAATGGCCGATATCCGCACCCTGTCCGAGGCGGTGGCGGAGCTGATCCATGACGGCGACTGCGTCGCCATGGAGGGCTTCACCCACCTCATCCCGTTCGCCGCGGCCCACGAGGTCATCCGCCAGGGCATCACCGATCTCACGTTGGTACGGATGACCCCCGATGTGATCTACGACCAGCTCATCGGCGCGGGCCTGGTGAAGAAGCTGATCTTCTCCTGGGGCGGCAACCCCGGTGTCGGCTCGCTGCACCGCTTCCGCGACGCCGTCGAGAACGGCTGGCCGCGACCGCTGGAGCTGGACGAGCACAGCCACGCGGGGATGGCCAACCGCTATGTGGCGGGCGCCTCCGGCCTGCCGTTCGCGGTGCTGCGCGGTTATCGCGGCACCGATCTGGCGGGCCGTACCGACACCGTGGCCACGGTGAGGTGCCCCTTCACCGGCGAGGAACTGGCGGCCGTCAAAGCGATCAATCCCGACGTGACCGTCATCCACGCCCAGCAGGCCGACCGCGAGGGCAACGTGCAGCTGTGGGGGCTGACCGGGGTGCAGAAGGAGGCCGCGCTGGCGGCCCGGCGGGTGCTCGTCACGGTCGAGGAGATCGTCGAGGAGCTGACGCCGCATCCCGGCGGGGTCGTGCTGCCCGGCTGGGTGGTCACCGCGGTGGCGCGGGTGCCGGGCGGAGCCCATCCGTCCTACGCCGCGGGGTATTCGGTCCGCGACAACGACTTCTACCAGGCGTGGGACCCGATCGCGCGTGATCGCGACAGGTTCACCGCCTGGATCCGCGAGCACGTCCTGGACAGCGAGGGAGCGACGGCCCCATGAGTGACGGCACCATGAGCGGCGGCACCATGAGCGACTGGACCTCCGATGAGCTGATGACCGTCAACGCGGCACGGGCGCTGGCCGGAGCGCGGAGCTGCTTCGTCGGCATCGGACTGCCCAGCGCGGCGGCCAACCTGGCCCGCCGTACGATCCGCCCGGACCTCGTCCTGATCTACGAGTCCGGGGCGGTGGGCGCGAAACCGGCCAGGCTGCCGCTGTCCATCGGGGACGGTGAGCTCGCCGACACCGCCGACGCGGTCGTCTCGGTGCCGGAGATGTTCAACTACTGGCTGCAGGCCGGGCGGATCGACGTCGGATTCCTCGGCGCGGCCCAGGTCGACCGCTTCGCCAACATCAACACCACGCTCGTCGATCGCGGCCAGGACCGGCCGCCCGGCCGGCTGCCCGGCGCAGGCGGAGCGCCGGAGATCGCGGCGAACTGCGGCGAGGTGCTCATCGTGCTGCGCCACTCCACCCGCAACTTCGTCGACCGGCTCGACTTCGTCACCTCGGTCGGTCACGGCACCGGACGCGGCGATCGTGAACGGCTCGGCCTGCGCGGTCGGGGCCCGGTCGCGGTCATCACCGACCTCGGCGTCATGCGTCCCGACCCGCAGACCGCCGAGCTGGTGCTGACCGACCTGCACCCCGGCGTCACGGTCGACCAGGCCCGCGCCGCGACCGGCTGGCCGTTGAAGACCGCCGACCACGTGGCGGTCACCGCGCCGCCGACCGATGCCGAGCTGGCCGCGCTCCGTACGTTGAAGGCGGCCTGATCCGGCGATGCACGACTCGAGGATGATGCAGCAGTGAACGACGTCTACATCGTCGATGCCGTACGCACCCCGTTCGGCCGGTACGGCGGGGCGCTGGCCGGGATCCGGCCCGACGACCTGGCCGCCCACGTGATCCGATCGCTGACCGGCCGGGCCCCCGGCCTCGACCCGGCCAGGATCGACGACGTCTTCTTCGGCAACGCCAACGGCGCGGGAGAGGAGAACCGCAACGTCGCCCGGATGGCCGCTCTGCTGGCCGGGCTGCCGGTCACCGTCCCCGGCACCACGGTCAACCGGCTGTGCGCCTCCGGGCTGGAGGCCGTGATCCAGGCATATCGCGCCATCGCGGTCGGCGACGCCTCGATCGTGATCGCGGGCGGCGTGGAGTCGATGTCCCGTGCGCCGTGGGTGCTGCCCAAGCCCGACCGCGCCTTCCCGGCCGGTGACCAGCGGCTGCTGTCGACCACGCTCGGCTGGCGCATGGTCAACCCGCGCATGCCGGCCGAGTGGACGGTCGCGCTCGGCGAGGGCGCCGAGCTGATCGCCGACCGGTACGGCATCGACCGCGTGAGCCAGGACGCGTTCGCGCTGGCCAGCCACGAGAAGGCGGCCCGCGCCTGGCGGGACGGCGCGTTCGACGCCGAGATCGTCCCACTCGACGGAGTCGACCTGCCGCGCGACGAGGCGATCCGCGACGACACGTCCATGACGGCGCTCGCCAAGCTCAAACCGGCCTTCCGTAAAGGCACCCCGGCCGGCACGGTTACAGCGGGATCGGTCACAGGCGGCACGGTCACAGCAGGGTCGGTCACGGGGGGATCGGTCACGACGGGGTCGGTCACAGCGGGGTCGGTCACGGCGGGCAACTCCTCGCCGCTCAACGACGGCGCGGCGGCCCTGCTGCTGTGCGACGAGGAGGGGCTGCGCGTGGTCGGCCGCGAGCCGCTGGCCCGCGTCAGGTCCTCGGCGGTGACCGGTGTGGAACCCCAGCTCTACGGACTCGGCCCGGTCGAGGCGGCCCGGCGGGCGCTGGCGCGGGCGGGAAAGGACTGGGGCGATCTCGCGGTCGTCGAGCTCAACGAGGCGTTCGCCGCCCAGGCGCTCGGCTGCCTGCGCGAGTGGCCCGAGCTCGACCCGTCGATCGTGAACCCGCGCGGCGGCGCCATCGCCATCGGCCACCCGCTCGGCGCGTCGGGGGCGCGGCTGGCCGGGGCGGTCGCCCACCAGCTCGCCGCGGCCGGTTCCGGCACCGGCCTGGCGACCCTCTGCATCGGCGTCGGACAGGGCCTCGCCCTCGTGCTTGAGCGGTAACACGTTCAGAAAAAGGAGCCGACCATGACGAACCCGCCCGGAACACCACCACAACCACCCGGGGTCGAAACGCAGGAGACCATCAGCGCGGAGATCGCCGAGATCCGCGGCGCGTACGGCAAGGCCGTGGCGGACGGCGCGCCGCGGCGTGCTCACCCCGACCGCGACTATCCGCCCTACCGCAGCAGCCTGCTGCGCCATCCCAAGCACGCCCTCGTCGTGCCGCGTGATCCGGAGGCGGCCGAGCTGACCGGCCCGGTCTTCGGCGTCACCGACGTCACCGCGATCGACCACGACCTCACCCGCCAGCACATCGGGGAGCCGCTGGGCGAGCGGATCCTCGTCACCGGACGCGTGCTCGACCGGGCCGGCCGCCCGGTCCGCGACCAGCTCGTCGAGATCTGGCAGGCCAACGCCTCCGGGCGGTACGCCCACCAGCGCGACCAGCATCCCGCTCCGCTCGATCCGAACTTCACCGGAGTCGGCCGCTGCCTCACCGACGACGACGGCAGGTACTCCTTCGTCACGATCAAGCCCGGCCCCTACCCGTGGCGCAACCACGACAACGCCTGGCGGCCGGCGCACATCCACTTCTCGCTGTTCGGCACGGCGTTCGCCCAGCGGCTGGTCACCCAGATGTACTTCCCGGGCGACCCGCTGTTCGACCTCGATCCCATCATGCAGGCGGTGACCGACGATTCGGCGCGCCGCCGCCTGGTCGCCGACTACGATCACGACCTGTCGACGCCGGAGTGGTCGCTCGGCTACCGCTGGGACATCGTGCTGGACGGCCCGGCCGCGACCTGGATGGAGGAGGGCCGATGAGCACGACCCCGTCATCTGCGAAGGCGCCGGTGAGCCTGCCGCCCACGGCGTCCCAGACCGTCGGCCCGTTCTTCGGGTACGCCCTGCCGTTCACGGGCGGCGGCGACGTCGCCCCCGCCGGGCATCCGGACACGATCACCCTGCACGGCACGGTTTACGACGGCGCCGGCGTCCCCATCCCGGACGCGCTGCTGGAGTTCTGGCAGCCCGCTCCCGACGGGTCGCGGGCGGGCGCGCCGGGCTCGCTGCGCCGCGATCCGGTCACCGGCGCGGTGGTCGGCCGCGACGGCCTCGCCTTCACCGGGTTCGGCCGCGTCGCGGTCGACGCCGACGGCCACTACCTGCTGCGTACGCTCCCGCCCGGCGGCGTGCCGTACATCTCGGTGTGCGTCTTCGCCCGCGGTCTGCTGCACCACCTGTTCACCCGGGCCTATCTGCCCGGCCTGGCCGACGCGCCCGATCAGGCCGGCCTGGAGGCCGAGCCGCTGCTGGCCGCGCTGCCGCCGCACCGCAGGGCCACCCTGCTCGCCGTGCCGGAGCGCGAGCGCGTCTACCGCTTCGACGTACGGCTCCAGGCCGACGGGGTCCACGAGGAGACGGTCTTCCTTGCCTTCGAGTGACCGCGAGCCTTCTCGCGACCGCACCCGCGACCGCGAGCCTTCTCACGACCGCACTCGCGACGGCGAGCCTTCTCGCGACGGCGAGCCTTCGAGCGACCTCGATCCGGCGGATGTCGGGCTGCTCGCCCCGGTCGCGGTCGGCTCGCGGGTCGAGGCGCTCACCGGTGACGCGGCGTTCGTCCGGGGCATGCTCGACGCCGAGGCGGCGCTGACCCGGGCACAGGCCGCGCTGGGGCTCGCCCCGCCCGCCGCCGCGGCGGCCGTCACCGCCGTGGCCGGGCGGACCTCCCGGTTCGACGTCCGCGATCTGGCGCTGCGGGCCCGCTCCGGGGGCAACCCGGTGATCCCGCTGGTGACGGACCTGACCGCCGCCGTCGCCGAGCACGACCCCGAGGCCGCGCCGTACGTCCATCGGGGAGCCACCAGCCAGGACATCTGGGACACCGCCGCGATGCTCGTCACCGTGCGGGCGCTCGAGCCGGTCCTGGCCGACCTGGATCGTACGGCCGCCGCCCTCGCCCGCCTGGCCGCCGCGCATCGCAACACCCCGATGCCGGGCCGGACCCTCACCCAGCACGCGGTGCCGACGACGTTCGGCCTGAAGGCGGCCGGCTGGCGTAGCCTCGTGGCGGCCGCCCGCGACCGTCTGGCGGCCGTCCGGGCCGCGCTGCCCGTCCAGCTCGGCGGGGCCGCCGGCACGCTGGCCGCCTTCCGCGAATACTCCCCCCGGGAGGGGGACGCGGAGGACGTGCTGCGGCTGCCCGCGGCGTACGCGGCGGAGACCGGCCTGGCCGAGCCCGCGCTGCCGTGGCACACCCTGCGCACGCCCGTCGCCGACCTCGCCGGCGCGCTGGCCTTCACCGCCGGCGCGCTGGGCAAGTTCGCCGCCGACGTGCTGGTGCTGTCGCGCACCGAGATCGGCGAGATCTCAGTGGACACCGGTGGCGGCACCGGCGGTGGATCCTCGGCCATGCCGCAGAAGGCCAACCCGGTCGGGGCCGTCCTGATCGCCGCGGTCGCCCGGCAGGTCCCGGCCCTGGCCGCCGTGCTGTACGGATCACTCGCGGCCGAGGACGAACGCCCGCCCGGAGCCTGGCACGCCGAGTGGCAGCCGATGCGGGAGGCGCTGCGCCTCGTCGGCGGCGCCGCCGCGGTCGCGGCCGAGCTCGGGCTGCGGGCGCATCCGCGGCGGATGCGCGACAACCTCGATCTCACCGGGGGGCTGATCGTTTCTGAGCGGCTCAGCGCCGCGCTCGCCGCCGAGATCGGCCGCGGCCGTGCCGCCCGGGTCGTCAAGGCGGCCGCCCATGTTGTACGGGACGGCGGAGCCGACCTGGTGGCTGCGCTCCTGGCCGATCCGGCCGTCGCGGAGGCCTTCTCCGAGGAGAGCCTGCGCGAGCTGACCGATCCGGCGCGGTACACGGGCCTGGCGGGCCACCTCGTGGACCGCGCACTGGGCCCCTCACCGGGCCTCTCACCGGGCCCTTCACCGGGCTCCGAACCGGGTGTCGAGGAGGGACGATGACAGAAATGGTGCACCACCGGATCGACGGCCCCCCGCCGGAGGGCCGCGACCTGGGCCTGCCGCTGCTGCTGGGACCCTCGATGGGGACGTCCCTGGCCGTGTGGGACCCCCAGGTGCCCGCGCTCGCCAGGGACCGCCGGGTCATCCGCTGGGACCTGCCGGGCCACGGCGGATCTCCCGCCGACGTTGTGGACACCACACCGGGCGCGACCACGATCGCCGACCTGGGACGGCTCGTGCTCGCGCTGGCCGACTCCCTCGGCGTCGACCGCTTCGACTACGCGGGGATCTCGATCGGCGGCGCGGTCGGCGCCTGGCTCGCCGTGCATCACCCCGAGCGCGTCGCCTCGCTCGCCATGGTCTGCTCGTCGGCCCGCTTCGGCGAACCCGCGGCCTGGCACGAGCGGGCGGCCCTGGTCAGGGCCGAGGGCACCGCCCCGCTCGTGGAGATGAGCGCCACCCGGTGGTTCACCCCGAGCTTTCTGGAGTCCCGGGGCTTTCCGGAGTCCGGGGGCTTTCCGGAGTCGCGGGCCGAGGCGCTGATAAACGACCTGCGCGCCGCCGACCCCGCCGGTTACGCCGCAGGCTGCGACGCGCTCGCCTCCTATGACCTGCGCGGCGACCTGGCGCGCATCGCCGTACCCACCCTTGTGATCGCGGGGCGGGACGACTCCGCGACCCCGCCGACGCACGGTCGTGAGCTGGCCGACGGCATCCCCGGCGCCTCGCTCGTCGAGGTCGCGCACGCGGCGCACCTCGCCAACGTCGAGCGCCCGAAGGCGGTGCTCGCCGCCCTGCTCGGGCATCTCGCGGACACCGCCGCTGAAGCGGCTCCCCGCGACGACGCCTCCCGCCACGCGGCGGGCATGGCCGTACGGCGGGCCGTACTGGGCAACGAGCACGTGGACCGGGCGATCGCGCGCACCACCGACTTCACCGCGCCCTTCCAGGACTTCATCACCCGCTATGCCTGGGGAGAGATCTGGACCCGGCCCGGGCTGAGCCGCCGGACCCGCAGCTGCATCACGCTCACGGCACTGGTGGCGCACGGCCACCACGACGAGCTCGGCATGCACGTCCGCGCGGCGCTGCGCAACGGTCTCACGCCGGCGGAGATCAGAGAGGTCCTGCTGCAGACGGCCGTCTACTGCGGGGTGCCCGCGGCCAACTCGGCGTTCGCGGTCGCCGACCGGATCCTGAGAGAAGAGAGGGAAGGCTGATGCACACCACTGTCGGCATCATCGGCGGCGGCCCGTCCGGGCTGCTCCTCGCCCGGCTGCTGCACCTCGCCGGCATCGACAGCGTCGTACTGGAAAGCCGCGACCGGGCGTACGTCGAGCAGCGTCAGCGCGCCGGCATCCTGGAACAGGGCGCGGTCGACGTGCTGCGCGAGTGCGGCGCGGGGGAGCGGATGGACCGGGAGGGTCTCGTCCACGACGGCATCGAGCTGCGCTTCGACCGGCGCTCGCACCGGATCGACTTCCCCTCGCTCACGGGCGGCCCCCTCGGTGGTGGGCGCCGCGTCATGGTCTACGCCCAGACCGAGGTCGTCAAGGACCTGATCTCGCTGCAACTGCGACAGGGCGGCGGACCGCTGCTGTTCGAGGCGCATGTCCGGGCGGTGACCGGCATCGACACCGACCGGCCGGCCGTCCACTTCACCCACGAGGGCCGCGAGCAGACGCTCACCTGCGACTACGTGGTCGGCTGCGACGGCTTCCACGGGGTGGCCCGGGCCGCCATTCCGGATCTCACCACCTACGAACGGACTTATCCGTACTCATGGCTCGGCATCATGGCCGACGTGCCGCCGTCGTGCGACGAGCTGATCTACGCGCACTCCGAGCGGGGGTTCGCGCTGCACAGCATGCGCTCCACCACGGTGAGCCGCATCTACCTCCAGGTGCCGAACGGTACGGACCCGGCGGACTGGCCCGACGAGCGGATCTGGGACGAACTCGACGCCAGGTTCGCGGTCGAGGGCGACTGGAAGCTGGAACGCGGCCCCATCACCGCGAAGTCGGTGCTGCCGATGCGCAGCTTCGTCGCCGAGCCGATGCGGCACGGCCGGATCTTCCTGGCCGGCGACGCCGCGCACATCGTGCCGCCGACCGGGGCCAAGGGCCTGAACCTCGCGTTCAGCGACGTCGTCGTCCTCGCCAGGGCCTTCGCACACCTGAACGCGACCGGTTCGGCCGAGCTGCTCGACGCCTATTCGGCCACCTGCCTGCGGCGCGTCTGGCGGGCCGAGCACTTCTCCTACTTCATGACGACGACGCTGCATCTCGATCCGGCCCAGTCGCCGTTCGACACCCGGCTGCAGCTCTCCCAGCTCGACCGCATCGCCACCGGCACGGCCGCGGCCACCGAACTCGCGGAGAACTACACCGGTCTCCCCATCGGCTGACCCGGGAAACGGAACAGCGTGCCGTACGGCTGTGAGCCGTACGGCACGCCCCTCTGATTTGAATTTGGAGCGCCCTGCCGCAATCATTCAAGTCGAGAGAGAATCACGCTCAACGAGCGTGAAGTTGATTACCAATATATCCTGGATCGGCACGAAGCGGACCTTGTTCAAACATGTCTGACGTGGGGTCAGGCGGACGGCGTCAGCGAACTCGCTGGTCTTCTCGGTGGAGACCTCCTGAGTGCCGAGGCTCGCACCCTCTGAAGCCGATGAAGAGTCCTATTCATATATTATGGAGAACTAGCGGTCAGACGCTCTGCTGTCTCCGCTGGCTGGATGAACCTGGCGGCGACATCGGCGCCCTTGAGCGTCATCTCACGGATCTGTCTCAGTTGCGAGACGCGTCGTCGAGTGAGTGGAAGGTGCATGCGCTCATCCTGGCTGAGCGGATCACGGGTTTACGGCTGACGACGGAATGGCTGAGGCGCCGGCACACGCGTTATTTCTGCGAC
Source organism: Sphaerimonospora mesophila NBRC 14179 = JCM 3151 (assembly GCA_001552515.1). Classification (GTDB taxonomy): domain Bacteria; phylum Actinomycetota; class Actinomycetes; order Streptosporangiales; family Streptosporangiaceae; genus Sphaerimonospora; species Sphaerimonospora mesophila. The sequence goes on along the minus strand of BCRI01000043.1, from coordinate 35,926 downwards.
CATATCTAATCTTGGATCTCGCATCGTCCGGATCGGCGCGGGCGGCATATACGTTTCGTGTGCCGTTCAAATGTAAATATTCCCTCCAAGTGCATTCCGGTGTCGACTGATCACCGTGTGTGGGTGTCCCCGATCAGTGCGCTCGCTGCGGAACGTTCCGACTTGTGTGTTGTCAGAGGTGTTGCGCCCTCGGGTGTGCGGCTTCTTCATCGATCATGACGTTGTTGCTGGAAAAACGCGGGTTTCGTAGCAACAACGTCATGATCGATTGATTGTCAGCCCAAAGAGGAGTGAACGGTTGTGGCGAATCTACCCACCGGCATGGTGGATAAGATCAAAGTCGACGTGTGGGGTGACATGTTCGTTATCGCCGAGATAACGGACGGCCAGATCACCGGCAATCCCGGCCCGGGCGACCCCGCCCCCGTAGCTGGTCCGGATATACAGGCGGGCCCAGCGGCCTCATCCTGACCAGCCGGATCGAGAGTGGTTTCGAGCACTTCGTTCGTTATGAACTGTGGGACGCCCGCCCCGACCGCTTTAAACCTGGGACGAACTCTGGATCGGAGAGTTGCCAATCGAATCCGGGGCGATCGTTATCTCAGAGGTGGATTCCTGACGGATTTCCAGAGGATTTTCTGGAGAAAAAGGGTTGTCCTGGCCTGTGCGGATGCTAACCAGAGTCATGAGCAACACCGAGGAGCCGGACTTCCCCGACGACATCTACAAGATCCAGCTCTACCGCCTTCAGCTGTGGCGTAAGTCGTAGCGTCGACCTTTCGCGATTGGCTGACCCGGAAGCCGGAAGACGAAGGGCGTGCCGTACGGCTGTGAGCCGTACGACACGCCCTTGATCCTCGGCGTTCCGATCAGGAGATGATCAGGAGGCCGTGCAGGTGACGGAGGAAGGGGTGCCGTTGCCGCCGGACCAGTTGCCGAGGAAGCCGAACGTGGTGGACGCGCCGGCGCCGAGGTTGCCGTTCCAGTCCAGGCTGGTGACGGTGACGTTGGAGCCGCTGGAGCTGACGGTGCCGTTCCACAGCTGGCTGATGGACTGCCCGTTCGGGAACGACCACTTGACCGTCCAGCCCCTGATCGCGCTGCCGCCGGCCTTGACCGCGACCTCACCCTGGAAGCCGCCCTGCCACTGGTTGACCACCGTGTAAGTGGCGGTGCAGCCGTTGCCGCCCGGTGTCGGAGTCGGCGTGGGAGTAGGCGTCGGTGTGGGTGTCGGGGTCGGCGTGGGAGTCGGGGTGGGAGTAGGCGTCGGGGTGGGAGTAGGTGTCGGAGTGGGAGTGGGGGTCGGCGTGGGGGTGTACGGGGCGGCCATGGCCAGGTCGTAGGCCCGCTGCGGCACGAACTGGCCGGCGCCCGCGATGCAGCCGTCCGCCTCACCCGGCGGCTTGACCCACAGGAAGGCGTCGATCATCGAGTCGCCGGTGTTCGTCGTGCTCCAGGCGCCGGTGGCCCGGCCGGCCGGGTCACACCACTCGCTGCCGGCGGGGCCGTTGCCGTTGCGGCTGGTGTCGATGACCGCGCGCAGGTTCGACAGGCCGGTGGCCGAGATGACGCTCTTGGCGTACGACACCAGGCCGGTGGTGAAGCGGTAGTTGGAGGTGTTGAGCGCGATGCCGTCCGCGCTGTTGCCGATGTCGGCGCCCCTCAACCGGTTCGCCATGTCCGAGGCGCTGACCCAGGCGTCGTGGCCGGCGTCGAAGTACACCTTCACCTGCGGCGAGGTGGCCTTGAACTTCTTTCCGGCGTACGCCATGGAGGCCTGGACCTGGGCCTGCTCGGAGGCGTTCATGCAGTTGGGCATGATCGAGAGGGCGTCGGGCTCCAGGATGATGGTCGCCGGGCGTCCGCCGAGGCCGGCGGCGACCTGGTCGATCCAGGCGCGGTACGCGGTGTGGTCCGGGGCGCCGCCGGCGCTCGCACCACCGCAGTCGCGGTTCGGCATCTCGTAGACGACCATGATCGGAATCTTGCCCGCCGCCGCCGCGGCGCCGACGTAGGCGTCGACCTGGCTCCGCACCGTCGTGGGGTTGTAGCTGGCGAACCACCTGCCCTGCGGGACGGCGGCGATCCGGTCCCTGATCACGGGGGTGCGGCTGTCGCCCGGGTTGGCGGCCACCCACTTGGCCGCGTTGGTCGTCGGATCCACGTAGAAAGCGGAGTCCGCGGCGTATGCCGCCGGCGAGGTGAAGACGGCCGCCCCCACCCCGGCCGTGGCGGCCGCGGTGAGGACCGCCGAGATCAAGGGCCTTCTGCGAGACATGAAGTACTCCGTCCGAGTAGTGTGGGAGCGCTCCCACTAGACTTCTCGGATGGTAGGTACCAAGGATGCGTCGAACGAAGGGCCCTCGCCGATAAGGCCAGGGATCCAACATAATAACCGCAGATGAACGGGCCTGGCGGCTCCTCTCGGACCTGAAAGTTTCACCGTGGTTGACGAGTCGAAGCGCCTATGGCGGCACATCAGGCGAAATCTCCGGTAACGGACGGTACGCAACCGGTTTCGCGAAGTGGCCCGGAGGTCGTACCCTCCCATAGTGACCTCTTGGGGGGTTTCTTACTCATGACACATTCTCGTGGTCTCCTGCCACTTGCCGCTTTCCCGCGTAATCTCCGGCCTGTGTCCGAGATCGCCGGGGTCACGAGTCCGAATCCGAGTCCGCTGGACACGCGGGACTCGGGTCCCCGCCCGGGTTCGCCCCTGTGGGCCTACCTGACCGCGGTCAGCGCGGCGGGCGTCCTGGCGCTGGTGATCGCGCAGGTGAGGCCAGGCCTCGATGGGCTGGCCGAGGCCGCGAAAACGCCGCTGCTGTGGCTCGTCCTGGTGCTCGTCGTGCTGGGCGAACTGCGGCCGGTCATGGTCAACTCCTCCGCCTCCCTGGTCGGCGGCACCCCCACCTCGACGATGTTCGCCTTCGCCGCGCTCATGCACTACGGCCTGCCGACGGCCGCGCTGATGCAGGCCGTGGCGGTGATCGTCACCGGATTGGCGCACCACAGGGCCTGGCACCGGATCCTGTTCAACCTCGCCACGGTGATGCTCGCGTGCACGGCGGCCGCCGTGGTGCTGGGCGCGTTCGGCATCCGTCCGAGCCCCGGCTCCGCATGGGTTCCGGACGGCGCCGGCATCCCCGCGATCGTCCTGGCCGGTCTGGCGTACTTCGTGGTCCGCGGCTGGCTCGTCTGCGGCGCCGTGGCGCTGCACGAGCGCAGGCCGGTCGGCCGGGTGATCCGGGCCTCGATCGGCCCGCAGTCCCTCGGGTACGGCGCGCTGCTCGGCCTCGCACCGCTCGTGGCCGTCGTGATGGCGCACTCGCCGGCCCTGATCCCCCTGTTCATCGCGCCGCTGATCGCCATTTACTTCACCGCCATGCTCTCGCTGCGCCGCGACCACCAGGCCACCCATGACGGCCTCACCGGCCTGCCCAACCGGAAGATGCTGATCCTGCGCACGGAGGAGGCGCTGACCGAAGCCAGGGGAAGTCTGACGAATGCTGTCCGTCGCGAGCGCGGATCCAGATGGATGCATCGCAAGGTGGAGGAGGAGCCCGTAGCGGAGCCTACGGGCGACGACGAGAACGCGGCGAGGCGCCATCTGGGCCGCGCGCAGCAGCGGGTCGGGCTGCTGCTGCTCGACCTGGACAGGTTCAAGGAGGTCAACGACACACTCGGTCATCCGGTGGGCGACCGCCTGCTGCAGATCGTGGCGCACCGGCTCACCCACAGTGTGCGGCCGGGCGACATGGTGGCCAGGCTCGGCGGTGACGAGTTCGCCGTGCTGCTGCCGTCGATCAGGGACGCCCACGCGGCCAGGGAGGTCGCCTCGCGGCTGCGGGTGGCGCTGACCGAGCCGGTGCGCCTGGAGGGGATGACCTTCGACATCGACGCCTCGATCGGCATCGCCCTCTACCCCGATCACGCGCCAGACTTCGAACTGCTGCTGCAACGTTCCGACGTGGCGATGTACCTGGCCAAGGAGGGCCGTACGGGCGTCGAGTTCTATGTGCCCGACAAGGACCGCAACTCGCCCGAGCGGCTGAGCCTGCTGGGCGACCTGCGGCGGGCGGTCGACAGCGGGGAACTGGGCCTGCACTACCAGCCCAAGGTGAGTCTCGACGACGGCCGGGTCGAGAGCGTGGAGGCGCTGCTGCGCTGGTGGCATCCGGCGCGCGGCTCGGTCGCCCCGGCCGACTTCATCCCGCTGGCCGAGCAGTCGTACCTCATGCGCGAGATCACCCGGAACGTCATCGAGCGGGCGCTGGAGCAGGCGGACCGGTGGTGGCGCGAGGGGATCGAGGTGCCGATCTCGGTCAACGTGTCGGCGCGCGACCTGCTCGACTCCAGCCTCCCCGAGCAGCTTGAGGCCGGACTCGGTGAGTACGGCCTGCCTGCGGCGGCGATCCAGCTCGAGGTGACCGAGCGCATCCTGATGACCGATCAGGCCTACACGGCGGACACCGTACGCACCCTGGCAGGTCTCGGCATCCAGCTGGCCCTGGACGACTTCGGCACCGGCTACTCCTCCCTGGTGCGCCTCCAGCGGCTGCCGGTCGCCGAGGTGAAGATCGACGCGTCGTTCATCCGGCGGGTCGAGGAGTCGGCCGACGACGAGCGCATCGTCCAGTCGATCATCGATCTGGTCCGTTCCCTGGGACTGCGCTCGGTCGCCGAGGGCGTCGAGTCGGCCGAGGTGGCCGCGCGGCTGCACAAGATGGGCTGCCATGCGGGACAGGGCTGGTGGCTGGCCAAGCCGCTGCCCCCGGAGGAGGCGACGGTCTGGCTGCGCAGCCGCCTGAGCGAGGCGTTCACCGAGCGTCCCAAGGACGCCGCCCGGCTCGCCCCGCGCCACTGACCGGTGGTACGCCGATGCGGACGCGTCGGCCCAGGCGAGCCCTAGGATGGGAAGGTCCAAGGTCCAATCTCCATCCACGAAACGGGTTCGACGACTCATGTCCGCCATAACCCGCGATGAGGTCGCTCACCTCGCCCGGCTGTCCCGGCTGGCGCTGGCCGACGACGAGCTCGACCACTTCGCAGCCCAGCTTGACCAGATCGTCGGCGCGGTCGCCCGCGTTTCCGAGGTGGCGGCCGAGGACATTCCGCCGTCCTCGCACGCGCTGCCGCTGACCAACGTGTTCCGTCCCGACGAGGTGCGGCCCGGCCTCTCGCCCGAGGGGGCGCTGTCCGGCGCGCCCGCCGTCGAGGAGGACCGGTTCCGTGTGCCGCGGATCCTGGGGGAGGAAGCATGAGCCTGATCCACAAGACCGCGGCCGAGCTCGGCAGGCTGGTCGCCGCCAGGGAGGCGTCCGCCGTCGAGGTCGCCCAGGCCCACCTCGACCGCATCGCCGAGGTCGACGGCGAGATCAACGCGTTCCTGCACGTCGAAGCGGAGTCGGTGCTCGCCCAGGCCCGTGCCGTCGACGAGCGGCTCGCCCGGGGCGAGCGGCCGGGTCCGCTGGCGGGCGTGCCGGTCGCGCACAAGGACGTCTTCGCCACCGCCGACATGCCGACCACGGCCGGGTCGAAGATCCTCGAAGGGTGGCGGCCGCCGTACGACGCGACCGTGACCCGCCGCCTGCGCGAGGCCGGGCTGGTCATCCTGGGCAAGACCAACCTGGACGAGTTCGCGATGGGCTCCTCCACGGAGAACTCCGCATACGGGGTGACCCACAACCCGTGGGACCGGTCCCGCATTCCTGGCGGCTCGTCGGGCGGTTCTTCTGCTGCCGTCTCGGCGTACGAGGCGCCGCTGTCGACCGGCACGGACACGGGCGGCTCGATCCGCCAGCCGGCCGCGGTGACGGGCATCGTCGGCATGAAGCCGACCTACGGCGGTTCTTCGCGGTACGGCCTGATCGCCTTCGCGTCGTCGCTGGACACGCCCGGCCCGTTCGCGCGCAACGTGCTCGACGCCGCGCTGCTGCAGGAGGCGTTCTCCGGTCACGACCCGCTCGACTCGACGTCGATCGACGCGCCGGTTCCGCCGGTCGCCGAGGCCGCCAGGCAGGCGGACGTGGCGGGCCTGCGGGTCGGCGTCGTCAAGGAGTTCGGCGGAGACGGCTACCAGCCCGGCGTCCTGGCCCGTTTCCACGAGGCCGTCGAGCTGCTGGAGTCCCTCGGCGCGAAGGTCGTCGAGGTCTCCTGCCCCTCGTTCACGTACGCGCTGCCGGCGTACTACCTGATCGCGCCGTCCGAGTGCTCGTCCAACCTGGCCCGTTTCGACGCCATGCGGTACGGCCTGCGCGTCGGCGACGACGGCACCCGCAGCGCCGAGGAGGTCATGGCGCTGACCCGGGCGGCCGGGTTCGGCCCCGAGGTCAAGCGGCGCATCATGCTCGGCACCTACGCGCTGTCGTCGGGCTACTACGACGCCTACTACGGCCAGGCCCAGAAGGTCCGCACGCTGATCATGCGGGACTTCGAGGCGGCCTTCCACCAGGTCGACGTGCTGGTGTCGCCGACGACGCCGACGACGGCGTTCCCGATCGGCGAGCGGGCCGACGACCCGATGGCGATGTACCTCGCCGACCTGTGCACGATCCCGAGCAACCTGGCCGGCAACGCGGCGATCTCCGTGCCGTGCGGCCTCGCCGACGAGGACGGCCTGCCGGTCGGGCTGCAGATCATGGCCCCGGTGCTGGGCGACGACCGCTGCTACCGTGTCGGCGCCGCCGTGGAGAAGGCGTACGAGAGCCGGTGGGGCGGCCCGCTGCTGGCCAAGGCCCCCGCGCTCTAGCGGTTTGCCGAGAGGAGGAACGGCGGCGTGATCACCCGCATCGAAATCGACGGCTTCAAGTCCTTCCTGGACTTCCAGCTCGACGTGCCGCCGTTCCTCGTCCTTATCGGCGCCAACGCCAGCGGCGAGTCCAACCTGCTCGACGCACTGAACTTCGTGGCGACGGCGGCCACCCGCGGCCTGGACGATCCTGCCGATCCTGCTGCGCAGAGCGTTGGAGACCATGGCGATCGAGAACTTCCCGGCCTGCCGCGAAGTACGGGAGGTGCGCAGCCTGCCGAAGGCCGGCGACCAGCACCCCGACTCCGTGCTCGCCGCTCTGGAACGGGAGCGGGGCACCTTCGACGTGGTGCTTTATCACCACGACGGCGCCCCCGCGGCCAAGTCGGACCCTGTAATCGAGCGGATGCGGCAGACTTGGAAAGCGAGCGCGTTCGACGAACCTCTCGTGGCCGTCGTGCCGATGCGGGAGACGGAGGCGTGGTTGCTGGTCGACCACGAGTCCCTCGCCCGGGTGCTCAACGTGCGCAGGCTCGGTCGGGTGGCCGTCTCGGGACCGGAGGTGGAGGCCTGCCGCGACCCCAAGGCGGTGGTCGAGACCCTGCTGAGAGACGAGGCCGGGATGAACTCGAAAAAGCACGGCGTGCTCAGGAACTTCTACGTGTCGGTGGCCGAGACCACTGACATAGAGGAACTGCGGAAGGTGCCCGCCTTCCGGCGATGGTGGAATGACATGATCGAAGCTTTGGAAGGACTGGGTTACCAGCATGGCTGATACCGCGACGCTCATGCCGTACGACGAGGCGCTGGAGCGCTTCGAGCCGGTGCTGGGGCTGGAGACGCACGTCGAACTGGGCACCGGGTCGAAGATGTTCTGCGGCTGCTCCACGACGTTCGGGGCGCCGCCGAACACGCAGGTCTGCCCGGTATGCCTCGCGCTGCCCGGGTCGCTGCCCGTGGCCAACGAGAAGGCGATCGAGTCGACGATCCGGATCGGCCTCGCGCTCAACTGCTCGATCGCGACCTGGTGCCGGTTCGCCCGGAAGAACTACTTCTATCCGGACATGCCGAAGAACTATCAGATCAGCCAGTACGACGAGCCGCTGTGCACCGACGGCTACCTGGACGTCGAGGTGGACGGCAAGATCGTCCGGGTGGAGATCGAGCGGGTCCACCTGGAGGAGGACACCGGCAAGTCGACGCACGTGGGCGGGGCCACCGGCCGGATCCACGGCGCGGACTACTCGATCGTCGACTACAACCGGGCCGGCATCCCGCTCGTGGAGATCGTCACCAAGCCGATCACTGGCACCGACCGGCTCGCCCCCGAGGTCGCCAAGGCGTACGTCACCGAGCTGCGCGAGGTCATGCGCTCGCTCGGCGTCTCCGACGTCCGGATGGAGCAGGGCTCGCTGCGCTGTGACGTGAACGTCTCGCTGATGCCGCGCGGTTCGACCGAGTGGGGCACCCGCACCGAGACCAAGAACGTCAACTCGCTGCGCAGCGTCGAGCGAGCGGTCCGGGGTGAGATCGAGCGCCAGGCCGCCATCCTCGCCGAGGGCGGCCGGATCGTCCAGGAGACCCGCCACTTCCACGAGGACACCGGCCAGACCACCTCGGGCCGCTCGAAGGAGGAGGCGCAGGACTACCGCTACTTCCCCGAGCCCGATCTGCTGCCGATCGCGCCCGACCCGGAGTGGGTCGCCTCGCTGAAGGCCGCGCTGCCCGAGTTGCCGTCGGTACGGCGTAAGCGCCTCCAGCAGGAGTGGGGCGTGTCCGACCTGGACATGGCCGCCATGCACAACGCCGACGCGATCGACCTGGTCGAGGCCACGGTCGCGGCCGGCGCTCCGGCCGGGGACGCCCGCAAGTGGTGGATGGGCGAGCTGGCCCGGCGGGCCAACGAGGCGGGTACGGCCCTGGCCGATCTGCCGATCACGCCCGGCGACGTCGCCAAGGTGACCGAACTGGTGGCCTCCGGGGCGCTGAACGACAAGCTGGCACGCCAGGTGCTGGAGGGTGTGCTGGCCGGAGAGGGCACCCCGGACGAGGTCGTCGAGAAGCGCGGCCTGCGCATCGTCAGCGATGAGGGCGAGCTGTCGGCGATCATCGACCAGGTGCTGGCGGACAACGCCGACGCCGCCGACAAGGTGCGCGGCGGGAAGATCGCCGCGGTGGGCGCACTGGTCGGCGGGGTGATGAAGGCGAGCCGGGGCAAGGCCGACGCCGGTCGGGCACGCGAGCTCATCCTGGAGAAGCTCGGCGTCCAGCCCTGACCCCTTCCCCGTGATCTTGTGAATTCTCGCAGGGACGCTCCTTGACCTGCCTCGATCGATATCGTGATCTTGTAGATACTTGCAGGCGGATCGACTGACCTGCGGTTATGTATTCCGTGATCTTGCACTCACGAGTGAAAGGTCGCGGACAGCGTTTTCGCTGCTCAGAGGGTATGCCTGCGAGAAACTGCAAGATCACGGACGGGAAGTGCCTGCTCCCGGCCTCGAGTGCGAGTATCTGCAAGATCACGGCCGAGGGGGGCGGAGGGGGCTTCGCGGTATCCAGCGAAGGGGGCTTTACGGTTAACTGAAGGAAGTTACCCCTGAGCCGGAGGAGACCGAGGCGTGCGGAACGCCGGAGCGTCCATGGATCCGCCGTCGGATCCGTTCGCGGCGGTGCCGCCGTCGGCTGTCCCACCCCGGCCCGACTCCACTCCGCCCACGGCCGACCAGTCCACTCCGCCTGCTCCGCCCGCGCCGTCGGCGTCCCCGGAGAAGGGCACGGCCTCGTCGCCGTCCCCGGCCGGCAGGAAACATCCGGTACGCGCCGGGACGGCATCGCTGCCCCGCGGAGTGTCGGCCGACATCTTCGGCGAACGCACCCCGCATCCGGCCGCGCCGGTCCAGACCGACCGGCCGAGCAGCCTGCCCCCGCCCCCGCCGCCGGTCGTGGAACCGTGGCCCGTCGCCGACAGGACGGTTCGCGAGGAGCCTCCGCCGCCCGTGCTCGACCCCCTCCCGGAGCCGAAGAGCGCGCTTTTCCGCTACATCCTGATCGGCGTGCTCGGCATGCTCCTGCTGGCGTACCTGGTGCCTGCCTTCGTGATGTCCGGGCGGATCCTGCCGGGCACCACCGTGCTCGGCGTCGACATCGGCGGGCAGACCAGGGAGGAGGCGGCCGATGACCTGCGCGAGAGACTGTACGCCCAGACCAGGGCGCCGATCATCATCCGGCAGGGCACGCGGCGGCTGACCGTGAATCCGCAGGACGCGGGCCTGGGCCTCGACGTGGCCGCCACGCTGGCACGGGCGGAGACGGGCTTCCCCAGCCCGGCGGAGGTCTGGAGCGCGCTGACCAGCGGGCGGGAGATCCGTCCGGTGATCTCCGTCCACCGCGACACCCTGGCCGCCGCGGTCAGCAGGGAGATCGCCGCGGCCGTGGAGGTCAAGGGACGGGAGGGTGACGTCGTGTTCCGGGGAGTCACCCCGGTTCCGGTATATCCCAGAGTCGGCCACCGGATCGACCGGGAGACGGTCGCCCGGCAGATCGAGAAGGCCTATCTCACCCCGGAGGTCACGGTTCCCGTGGTCACCCAGGTGGACCGGCCGAAGATCACCAGGGCCGAGGTGAGACGCACGCTCGACTGGGCCAGGCAGGCCGTCGCCGCGCCGATCACGCTCACCGACGGGGTGACCTCGGTCGAGCTCCCGCCCGACGCGATCGCGGGCTACCTCACCTTCGCGCCCGAGGGCGACGACCTTCGCCCGAGGTTCGACGCGCGACGTGCGGTCGCCCGCCTGGAACGGCGGACCACAGGCCGATGGTTCGTCGATCGGCGGGAGGCGGCTCGGGACGCGACCTTCGCGATCGTCGGCGGCAGGCCACGGCTGGTCCACGCCCGGCCGGGCAAGCGTGTCGACACCGACCGACTGGCGGCCGACGTGATCGAGGCGCTCGGCGGCGGAAGCCGTACGATCCGGGTGGTCGTGACCAGCGGGCCGCCCCGGCTGTCGGACGAGGACGCGCTGAAGGCGGGGGTCGAGGAGGAGATCGCCAGGTTCACCATGGCCAACGCCTGCTGCTCGCCGAGTACGGACAACGTCGCCGCCGCGGCCCGGCTCGTGAACCATCACCTGGTCATGCCGGGGGAGACGTTCTCGCTGAACGAGGTCCTCGGCAGGCGGGACGCCGGGTCGGGGTTCGCCGGAGTGATCGGCACGACCGTGATCCGCGGGGAGACGGGCACGGACGTGCCCGGGACCTCCGTGTTCGCCACCGCCATGCTGAACGCCGTGGTGCGCGCCGGGCTGGAGATCGTCGATCACACGCCGCCCGATGTCCACGAGCCGGGGGCGCCGACCGGCCTGGAGGCCGCCGTCTCCTATCCGGTGCCCGACCTGAGATGGCGAAACGACTCACCCCACGCCGTGCTGGTCCAGGCCTACACCACCGAACGCGCGCTGCGGATCGCCCTCTGGAGCACCAAGCGGTACGAGGTGGAGATCCAGGGGCCGGTCACGGGTGCCATCACCCATCTCACCGCCGTGACCGGGACCGCCGGCGCCTGCGTCCCCAGCCCGGGGCGGGACGGGTTCACCGCCCAGGTGACGCGCGTCCTGCGGGAGAACGGCGCGGTCGTGCGCCGGCAGGAGTTCCGGACCGTGTACGAGCCGCGCGCCGAGGTGGTCTGCCCGTCAGTCCGCTGACGTCGCCGGCGGGACGACCAGGATCCGGTCGTCGCCGTCGCGTGGGTCGCCCCGGCCGTCCCAGTTGCTGGTGCTCACCCAGAGCATCCCGTCCGGAGCGGTGACCACGGCCCGCAGCCTGCCGTAGTCACCCGTGTACAGGGCGACGGGACGGCCGGTCCTGCCCGAGTCGTCCAGCGGAACGCGCCACAGCCGCCGTCCGCGCAGCGCCGCCGCCCACAGGGCGCCGTCGGCGTACGCGAGACCGGATGGAGACGCCTCGTCGGTGGACCAGGTGAGCAGCGGGTCGGTGAACCCCGGCTTCCCGCCCATGCCCTCCGCCTGGGGCCAGCCGTAGTTGCGGCCCTTCTCGATCAGGTTGATCTCGTCGTAGGTGTATTGGCCGAACTCCGTGGCGTACATCCGGCCGTGCCGGTCCCAGGCGAGGCCCTGGACGTTGCGGTGACCGTACGTCCAGACGAGGTTGCCGAAGGGGTTTCCGGGGGCGGGCCTGCCGTCGACCGTCATCCTGAGGATCTTGCCGGCGAGCGAGTCGCGGTCCTGGGCGTGTCCCACGTCGCCGATCTCGCCGGTCGAGGCGTAGAGGTACCCATCGGGACCGAACGCCAGCCGGCCGCCGTTGTGGATGTCTCCCTTCGGGATGCCGGTCACGATCGCGACCGGGTCGGAGAGCCCGCGGTCGCCGTAGCGGTACCGGACCACCCGGTTGTCGTCATCAGCGGTGAAATAGACGAAAATGTAGCGGTCGGTGGCGAAATCAGGGGACACGGCCACCCCGAGTAGGCCGCCCTCCCCGCTCGGGGACACCCCTTCGATCACATCGGTCTGTAGGGTCCGGCCCTGCGGCGTGACCTGAAGCAGCCGCCCCGAGCCCCGCTCGGTCACGAGCGCGTTTCCACCGGGCAGGAAGGCGATCGCCCAGGGTACGGAGAGTCCGCTGACCAGCGTGCGCGGCCTGTCGACGGCGGCCGGTTCGCTCTGCGCCGGTGGCCGGGTGGCCGCTTCGCTCTCCGCCCGGGACGGCGCGGCCGTCGCCGCAGGCCCCGATGTCCCGCCGTCCGCCCCCGAACACGCGGCCGTCGCCGCGACGAGCACGTTGACCGCCGCCATGGCCAACACCGCCAACGGCCTCGTCCCCGCCCTACCCGCTGTGATCATCGTTTCGACCTCCTCCCCCCCATACTCCCGGTCCGTACGGAAGGTTCCGGAGCGACACGACCTAAGGTTTATGCCATGAAGATCTGGGTCCCCACGCAGGACATCATGGACGCGCTGACCGATCTTCCGGAGGGCCTGCCTGAGCCGGACTGTTCGATCTACGACGGCAACGGAGCCCTGCCCGGTAAGCCGAAGGACGTCGAGATCTGGGTGCCGCCGCTCGGCTGGATCCCCGGGATCCCGGCCCTGCTCGGCCGCATGCGCGGACTGCGCCTCCTGCAGACCGTGACCGCGGGCGTCGAGGCGTACCGGCCCTATCTGCCCGAGCATGCGGTGCTCTGCAACGCCCGCGGCGTACACGACGCGGGGACGGCGGAGTGGGTGGTCGGTGCGATGATCGCCATGCTCCGGGAGTTCCCCGGCTTCGCCCTCGCGCAGCAGCGGCGCGAGTGGGACTACCACCACACGGCGGCGCTGGCCGACTCGACCGTGCTGATCGTCGGGTACGGCTCGATCGGCGAGGCGGTGGAGCGGCGCCTGGCCGGGTTCGAGGTGGACATCATCCGGGTGGCGCGCGCCGCCCGGGAGAGCGAGAATGTGTACGGTCAGGACGCGCTGCCGAAGCTGCTCCCGAAGGCCGACGTGGTCGTGCTGCTGGTGCCCGCCACCCCCGCCACCTATGGCATGGTGGACGCCGACTTCCTGGACGAGATGAAGGACGGCGCGGTCCTGGTGAACGCGGCGCGCGGCTCCGTCGTCGACGTCGACGCGCTGCTTCCCGAGGTGAGCGGCGGACGGCTGCGGGCCGTCCTCGACGTGGCCCCCACCGAGCCGCTGCCGCCGGAGCATCCGCTGTGGACCGCCCCCGGAGTCTTCATCACTCCGCATGTCGCCGGCAGCACCCCCGCCTCCGCGCGCCGCATCAGAAAACTGGTCAGGGAGCAGGTCATCCGTTATCTGAGCGGCCGTCCACTCGCTAACATGATCACCGGCGAGTACTGATCGGGCACAGAACGCGGCACCGGTTCAAAGGATTCCGGAACGTGGCTACCCCGTGACCTCGGGTGCGTAGCGTTAACTCCATCGTGTACGGCCGGTTATCAGATCGGTGACGACTCGGCGGTTGTCCCGCTCTCGGTCGGCGGCTGTGCGCACACTGACCCTGTGACAGGGAGAGTAAAGCCGAGTCGAGGACGGCCGAGTCGAGGAACGGCCGAGTCTCTGGGAACGGCCGGGTCTCTAGGAAGGGGAGGGGCAGTGACATCGCACCCGACCGGAGACGACGCCGGCGCGGCTCCATCCCCCGCCACCGGTACGGCGGACGGCGTGGCGGACTCCCGGCCGGCCGCGGAAGATTCCGCCGCGGAAGAAGCGTCCGCGGCCGGATCGGACGCGTCGGCGACGGATCCGGCAGGAGCAGCGGCGACACAGGCGAAGCGGGCGACCCGCGGGCGTCATCCCTGGGCCGCGGTGGCCGCCGCGGGCGGCCTCGGCGCTGCGGGCATCGTCGCCGCCCTGCTCCTGGGGGGCGCGTCCCCCCTGACCGTGGCCATCGCCGGGGTCCTCACGGGTCTGCTCGCGGCGGGCTCGCTCATCACAGCGGCGGCCCGGATCGCGCCGGAGCACCGGCGGCAGCCCGCCGCCTGGCGCTGGCTCGCCGCCGGTTCGCTCACCTGGCTGCTCGGCGTCGGCGTGCGGCCGGTGGCCGACGGAACCCCGTTCGTGCTCACCTTCGCCGACCTGCTGATGCTCGTGGGGTCGCTGCTCGTGGCGATCGGATGCGGCCTGTCCGTGAAACCCCCCGCGTACAGCAGGGGGGTCATAAGACAGGCCACCGACGCCTACCTGAGCGCGGCGTCGATCTTCGCGGTCGGCTGGCTGACCCTGCTCGGGCCGGCCTTCCGCAAGGCTCAGGACGCCGGCGCCTTCCTCTTCACCATGGCGCTTCCCGTCGTCTGTCTTCTCGCCGCGTGTGCCGTGGCCCCCGCGGTCGTCGCGTCCCGATCGGGCAACCGCGTCGTGGGACTCACCGGCGTCGGCGTGCTCGGGGCCGTCACCGTCTCCGAGCTGGCCACGGCGCTCGCCCGGCTGGAGGGGGACGCTCCGCCGCTGGCGATCGGCCTCGTCGCCCCCGCGGCCTTCCTCGTCCTCGCCGCCGCCCCGTGGACGCAGCGGGAGCGGCCGTGCAAGCCGCCGCCCGCCCTGGCCGCCGTGCCCTCCCGCGTGCTGACCGCGGCGATCCCGCTCGTCCTGGTGGCCGTCGCCACGGTCGTGATCACCATGTACGGCGTGACCGGCCGGGACGGGACGCTGGCCGTGGCGGCCGGCTCCACCGTGCTCGTGCTGCTCGGCCGGCTGTTCGTGCTCCTCGTCGAGACCGACGGGATGCGCCACCTGGTGGACGCGGGAGAGCGGCAACTGCGCCGGCTCGCCGAGAACACGGGTGACGTCGTGCTCGTCTGCGACCACGACGGCGTCATCGACGAGATCGGCCGGGACGTGGAGGCGATGTACGGCTACCGCGCGGACGAGCCGGTCGGCCGCTCGATCTTCGACTACATCCATCCGGAGGACGTACCGGACCTGCAGGCGCTGCTGCGCCGCATCGCCGACGGCGACGAGGACGGGGAGCCGCGCTCGAGCCGCCGCGTGGCCTGCCGGGTCAGGGCGGCCGACGGCACCTGGCGGCCGAGCGAGTCGGTCGCCACCCCGCACATACGCGGCGACGACCTGATCCTGGTCACCGTGCGGGACATGAGCGACCAGGTGGCGCTGCGCAACCAGGTCACCCACCTCACCTTCCACGACGGGGTGACCGGGCTGCCCAACCGGGCCTACTTCGAGGAGCGCGCCCGGGAGGTCCTCACCCATCGCGGCGCCGGCGGGGCCGCCGTGATCTTTCTGGACCTCGACGGGTTCACCGCGGTGAACGACTCCGTCGGCCACGCCAGCGGCGACTACCTGCTCGGCCAGGCCGCCCGGCGGCTGCGCTCGGCCGTACGATCCGACGACACGCTGGCCCGCTGGGGCGGCGACGAGTTCGCCGTGCTGCTGGAGGTCGGCACGTCGGGCGGCGACGCCCAGACCGCGGTCGACCTGGCGGAACGGCTCGTCCGCGCGGTGTCGTCGGAGCCGTTCCGGGTCGCCGACCGGGACATGGCGCTGACCGCCAGCGTGGGCGTGGCGTTCGCCGAGGACGGGCTGACCGCCGGAGACCTGCTGCGCAACGCCGACGTGGCGATGTCGCGGGCCAAGGATCTCGGCGGGCGGCGGGTCGAGGTCTTCGCCACCCACATGCACGCCGACGTCGTACGCCGCCTGGAGATCGCCTCCGATCTGCAGCGGGCGCTGGTGGAGAACCAGTTCGCGATCGAGTACCAGCCCATCGTGGACCTGGCCACCGCGCGGGTCACGGCGGTCGAGGCGCTGGTCCGCTGGTGCCGGGGCAGCGCGTTCGTGCCGCCGGAGCAGTTCCTCGGGCCGGCCGAGGACACCGGGCTCATCGTGCCGCTGGGCGAGTGGATCCTGCGTGAGGCGTGCCGCGAGGTCGCCGCGTGGCGGGCGCAGGGCTGGGAGATCGGCCTGTCGCTCAACCTGTCGGTCCGCCAGATCACCGCTCCGCGGTTCGTCGAGACGGTGTCGGAGGCGCTGGCGGAAAGCGGCCTGCCCGCCGACGCGCTGACCCTCGAGGTGATCGAGGAGATGCTGGTCGAGAACGCCGAGGACACGATCGGCAAGCTGTCGCGGCTGCGCGCCCTCGGCGTACGGCTCGCCATCGACGACTTCGGCACCGGTTACGCCTCGCTCGCGTTCCTCCGGCAGGTCCATGTGGACATGATCAAGATCGATCCGTCGTTCGTCTCAGGACTCGGCCGCGACGACACCCTCACGCTGCTGACCCGGACGATCGTACGGCTCGGCCACGACCTGGGGCTGATCGTCGTGGCGGAGGGCATCGAGCGTCCCGAACAGCTGGAGCTGCTGCGTGAGATGGGCTGCACGCGCGGCCAGGGCTACCTGGTCGGCCGCCCGACCCCGGCCCGTGGGATCGACTCCCTCAAGCTCACTACCTTGCAGAACACCCGGTGAGGCGCCCGCCGCCGGGGCTCGCCGCCCGATCTCGGATCGTGAGACGGGGATTCCACATGATTTGACTCCGGGAGGGTCGATCGGACATCGTGTAGGCATGCATAGCGGTGGGATCCTCGTAGTACTTCGCAGGCGCGCAGCCTGACGAAGCCCTCGGTCCTGCGCGCGCCCCAGCTCCGCTCAGCGGATGGGGCGTTTTTTGTGCCAGCAGACACCACCAGCCACAAGCTCTCCACAAGGAACGAGCCGATGACCGAACAGATGACAGGTGCTCAGGCCCTCGTCCGGGCGCTGGAACACGTCGGGGTCGACACGGTGTTCGGGATCCCGGGCGGCGCCATCCTCCCCGCCTACGATCCCCTCTACGACTCCACCAAGGTCCGGCACGTCCTTGTACGGCACGAGCAGGGCGCCGGCCACGCGGCCGAGGGATACGCGCAGGCGACCGGACGGGTCGGCGTCTGCATGGCGACCAGCGGCCCCGGGGCCACCAACCTGGTCACCCCGATCGCCGACGCCTACATGGACTCGGTGCCGATCGTGGCGATCACCGGGCAGGTGGCCAGTCCGCTGATCGGGACGGACGCCTTCCAGGAGGCGGACATCGCCGGCATCACCATGCCGATCACCAAGCACAACTTCCTGGTCACCAGGGCCGAGGACATCCCCAGGACCATCGCCGAGGCCTTCCACATCGCCTCCACCGGCCGCCCCGGCCCGGTGCTGGTGGACATCTCCAAGGACGCGCTCCAGTCCAGGGCGGGTTTCTCCTGGCCGCCGGTCATGCAGCTGCCCGGTTACCGTCCGGTCACCCGGCCCCACTCCAAGCAGATCCGTGAGGCGGCCAGGCTGATGACGGAGGCCCGGCGACCGGTCCTCTACGTCGGCGGCGGCGTGCACAAGGCCGGCGCCTCGGCCGAACTGCGCGAGCTCGCCGAGATCACCGGCATCCCCGTCGTCACCACGCTCATGGCGCGCGGCACCTTCCCCGACAGCCATCCCCAGCACATGGGCATGCCGGGCATGCACGGCACGGTCTCGGCGGTCGGCGCGCTCCAGCAGTCGGACCTCCTGATCGCGCTCGGCACCAGGTTCGACGACCGGGTGACCGGGCAGCTCGTCAGCTTCGCGCCGCACGCCAAGGTCATCCACGCCGACATCGACCCGGCGGAGATCTCCAAGAACCGCCACGCGGACGTGCCGATCGTCGGCGACTGTCGTGAGGTCATCGGCGATCTGATCACCGCCGTGCGCAACGAGCAGGCCGAGGGCCGCAAGGGCGACTACGCCGAGTGGTGGCGGATTCTCAACGGCTACAAGGAGACCTACCCGCTGGGCTACGAGCAGTTCGCCGACGGCTCGCTCGCCCCGCAGTACGTCATGGAGCGGCTGAGCGCCATCGTCGGCCCCGAGGCGTACTATGTCGCGGGCGTCGGCCAGCACCAGATGTGGGCGGCCCAGTTCATCGGTTACGAGCACCCGGGCACGTTCATCAACTCGGGCGGGGCCGGCACGATGGGCTTCGCCGTTCCGGCCGCGATGGGTGCGAAGATGGGCCGGCCGGACTCGACGGTGTGGGCCATCGACGGCGACGGCTGCTTCCAGATGACCAACCAGGAGCTGGCGACCTGCGCGATCGAGGGCGTGCCGATCAAGGTGGCGGTCATCGACAACGGTAGCCTCGGCATGGTCAGGCAGTGGCAGACGCTGTTCTACGACGAGCGGTACTCCAACACCGACCTCCAGCAGGTCAAGCGGATTCCCGACTTCGTGAAGCTCGCGGAGGCGTACGGTTGTGTCGGCCTGCGCTGCGAGCGGCCCGAGGACGTCGACGCCACCATCCGCAAGGCGATGGAGATCAACGATGTGCCGGTCGTGGTCGACTTCGTCGTCCACCGGGACGCGATGGTCTGGCCGATGGTCGCAGCCGGGACCAGCAACGACGACATCAAGTACGCCCGTGACATGGCGCCGAAGTGGGAGAGCGAAGAATGAGCGAGCGGGGCAACCGGACCTGCGCCGATGGGAGGGGAGGGGCGGCATGAGCCTTCACACGCTGTCCGTCCTGGTCGAGAACAAGCCGGGCGTGCTCGCGCGGGTCGCCGCGCTGTTCAGCCGCCGCGGTTTCAACATCGACTCGCTGGCCGTCGGGCCCACAGAGCACGGCGACATCTCCCGCATGACGATCGTCGTCAACGTTGAGGCCCTGCCACTCGAGCAGGTCACCAAGCAGCTCAACAAGCTGGTCAACGTCATCAAGATCGTGGAGCTCGACAGCGCCCAATCGGTGCAGCGCGAGCTGATGCTGGTCAAGGTCAGGACCGACGACGAGACCCGATCCCACGTCCTGGAGGTGGTCAACCTCTTCCGGGCGCGGTGCGTCGACGTCGCCCCTGACGCGGTGACCATCGAGGTCACCGGCACAAGTGACAAACTGAAGGCGTTCGTCCGGGTCCTGGAGCCGTACGGCATCAAGGAGCTCGTGCAGTCGGGCATGGTGGCCATCGGCCGCGGCGCCCGGTCCATCACCGATCGCTCGCTCCGGGCGCTCGACCGCAGCGCGTGAGCCGTACGGCGGTGCCGTGCCGGCGCCGCACCCGGTGTACAGAAGCGCACGTCGCGGCCGCCAACGTCGCGGCCATCGATTCGGAAAGGCAAGCATGTGACTGAGATCTTCTACGACGACGACGCCGACCTGTCGGTGATCCAGGGTCGGCACGTCGCCGTTCTGGGATACGGCAGCCAGGGTCACGCCCACGCGCTGAGCCTGCGCGACTCCGGCGTGGACGTGCGGGTCGGGCTGCCGGAGGGGTCCAAGAGCCGGGAGAAGGCCGAGGCCGACGGGCTGCGTGTGCTCACGCCGGGGGAGGCCGTCGAAGAGGCCGATCTCACGATGATCCTCGCGCCGGACCACATCCAGCGGCACCTCTACGCCGAGCACGTCGCGCCGAACCTCGTCGAGGGCGACGCGCTGTTCTTCGGCCACGGCCTCAACATCCGCTACGGCCTCATCGAGGCGCCCGAGGGCGTCGACGTGGCCATGGTCGCGCCCAAGGGTCCCGGCCACCTCGTCCGCCGACAGTACGCCGCAGGCCGCGGTGTGCCGTGCCTGGTCGCCGTGGAGCGCGACGCCACCGGCAACGCGTGGCCGCTCGTTCTCTCGTACGCCAAGGGCATCGGCGGCACCCGGGCCGGCGCGCTGAAGACCACCTTCACCGAGGAGACCGAGACCGACCTGTTCGGTGAGCAGGCCGTGCTGTGCGGCGGTGTCTCCGAGCTGATCAAGGCCGGGTTCGAGACCCTGATCGAGGCGGGCTACCAGCCCGAGGTCGCCTACTTCGAGTGCCTCCACGAGATGAAGCTGATCGTGGACCTCATGTACGAGGGCGGGGTCTCGAAGATGTACTGGTCGGTGTCCGACACCGCGGAGTACGGCGGCTACTCCCGCGGCCCGCGCGTCGTCAACGCGGAGACCAAGAAGGAGATGCGCCGCATCCTGGACGAGATCCGGGACGGCCGCTTCGCCCGTGAGCTGGTCGAGGAGTTCGACTCCGGCCAGACCAACTTCAAGCGCTACCGCGAGGAGCTGGCCGGGCACTCGATCGAGCAGACGGGCGCCAAGCTCCGCCCGATGATGAGCTGGCTCAAGGGCGCCGAGTCCTGATCGGAGCGGCCTGATCGGGTCGGTTGACGTGTCAGAGCGGCGTCGCCCCTTCGGCGGCGCCGCTCTGACGTCGTTCCGTACGGCTCTGACGTCGTTTCGTACGGCCGTCGCACCGACGGCGTCGACGGGTGCTCAGTGAGTGTTGGGGTGTGCTCAGGCGGGGACGGACACGAGGAACGCGCAGTCGCCGAAGGCGATCTCGTCGCCCGCCCGCACCCGGGCCGGCCCGACCAGCCGCCAGCCGTTCAGCCGGGTGCCGTTCATCGAGCCGAGATCGACCAGCAGCCACGAACCTTCCTCGCGGCGCAGCTCGGCGTGCACCCGGGAGACCGTGAGATCCGTCAGCACCAGGTCACAGGTCGGGCCACGGCCCACCACATACCGGAGACGGTCGTCGGCGGGCAGTGCCAACCTCGGGAGGCGAGGACGTCGCCAGGCGGACTCGATCCGATTGCTGAGGTCGGACACCGCGGCCACGGCGTCCGTGATCCGCCTGCGCCAGCGCCCGCGCTGCGGGAGATCCGCGACCAGTTCGTCGATCTCGCCGCGGCTCTGCGCGCGCAGCACCATGTCGACCCGGCCGATGAAGGTGTCCATGGACAGCCGGCCCTCGGCGGCGCGGTTGCGGAGCTCGTCGAGCGCGCGGTCACGGTCCCCGTCCGAGGCGCGAACCGGGGGAGAGCTCATGATTGGAGTATCCGACGCAGCCGGGCGGAGTGTCCAGCAGACCCTTGCATTCCACCTCATTCCAGTAGCCCACGGCTTCCGCCTCACCCACGGTACCGCGATCTTGCGGAAGCCGTCAGGCCACGACCCCGAACCACCACCACCATCACCACCACCATCATCACCACCACCATCACCACCATCACCCCGGCGTGATCTTGCGAAAACTCGCGTAGGCCCGAGAACAGCCACTTCGCGTTCGTGATCTTGCAGTTTCTCGCAGGATTCCCCACTGACCGGCCAAAACGATTTCGGTGATCTTGCACTTCATGCCGACCGCAAGATCAGCCGGCATATAAGCGCACGTCAGAGGATTTGCCTGCGAAAAACTGCAAGATCACGAGGTTGATCTGTGCAGGTCAGGGTCGGATGCCGCGAGAATTCGCAAGATCACGCCGGGGTGGTGGTGGGGGTCACTGCCTGCCGAAGTCCTGGGTCCAGTACGGGCCGCCGGCCTTGACATAGCCCACGCCGATGTCGGTGTAGTCGCAGTTGAGCATGTTGGTGCGGTGGCCGGGGCTGTTCATCCACCCCTGCACCACGGCTTCGGCGGTCTGGTAGCCCTTGGCGATGTTCTCGGCGATCGCGCGGTAGGAGTATCCGGCCGCCTTGATGCGGTCGGCGAAGGAACGTCCGTCCTTCGAGGTGTGGCTGAAGTAGTTCCTGGCGGACATGTCGGCCGTGTGGGCGTAGGCCGCCGCATGCAGCTTGGCGTCGTGCTTGAGCGGGGCGCAGCCGACCTTGGCCCGCTCGGCGTTGGTGAGGCGTACGACCTCGTTCTCCAACTCGGTGCCGACGGTGCCCGACCCCGTCGTCGAACCGCCGCCCGTCGAGCCGCCGGTGGAGGAGCCTCCGGTGGAGGAGCCCCCGGTGGAGGAGCCCCCTGTCGAGGGCCCGCCGTTTCCGCCGGTCGGCCTCGAGCCGCACTTCACCCGGGTGGCCTTGGACCGCGACGTGTGGCCGCGATAGTCGGTGACGGTCGTGTAGAACACGCCGTTCGCGCAGCGCACGGCCAGCGCGAGGCGCCCGCTCTCGACGGCCCTGGCTCCGCTCTTCACCACGCGGTCCGGGCCCGGCACGGCCTTCCAGATGCGGACCCGCAGCTTCGCGGGGCCGCTGCACCCGATCCGGTAACCGTTCGCGCGGATCTTCCCGCCTTCCGTGACGTACGGCTTGGCGGCGGCGACCCGGCAGCCCAGGTTGTCGGTCGTCGCCTGGGCCGTGCCGGCGGGCAGGCCGACCACCGTGAGGCTCCCGAGGCACAGGGCCGCTCCGAGCGCTCTGTTCACGATCTTGTCCTCCAGGTGAGGGGATAGGTCCGGCCACGGGATCTCGCCGCCGTCGCGGGTGCTGCTCTTCAAGGCGAGATCCGCGTGACACCCCCTGGGCCGCGTCCTCACGGGGGCGAGGGAGACACGGCCCGAAGGGGCTGGTTGAGAACCGCATTATGGTGGCCACAACCCCTCATGTCCGAAAAATTCACAGAAGTCAGGAAAATACCAACGTTCCAAACTCGCTCAGCCACCACTCCGGCACCCCTGGTAACGGTTCCGAGGTCAGGAGATGATCAGGCGGGGGTGCCCCCGGCGGCGTCGCCCGCCGTGTCATCGCCTGCCGGAGCGGCGAGCCGGTCGGTGGTGCGCCGGTCTGCGGCGATACGGTCCGTGGCGATACGGTCGGCGGTGAGGTCGTACCTCAGCGTCATCAGTACGGCGGCCAGCGACATCAGGGCGGGCACGAGGGTCACGCCGATGAGGACCGCCGTGTGCGCGCTGCCCGGCTGCGTCACCGGAGTCTCCGGATCGGAGGAGATGAAGCCGCCGACGGCGAGCACGGCGCCGTAGACGGTGGCGCCCAGCGCGGATACCGCGTTCTCGATCGCCGTCCACAGTCCGGTGAAGACGCCTCCGCGGCGCTCGCAGCTGACCTCGCTGTCGTAGGCGATCACGTCGGCGAGCATGGAGAACTGCAGCAGTTGCAGGCCCGCGTAGCCGAATCCGACAGACACGACGGCGAGATGCGCGTAGAGCGACCCGAGCACCGGGGAGGCGCCGAGCAGCGCGGCGCCGATCATGAACAGCGATCCGGCCAGGACCATCGCGCCCCGCTTGTCGAGCCTGCGGGCCAGCCGCACCCACAGCGGCATCGTGACCAGCATCGGCCCGACGAGTGCGGCGAAGAGCGTGCTCGTGGCGGCGGTGTCGTGCAGGACGTAGGCGGCGAAGTAGGGGGCTCCGGCGAGCATGACCCCCGCCGCGAGGTTCTGGGCCGAGCTGAGGCCGAGCAGCCACAGGAACGGCCTGCTCGCCCTGGCGGCGGAGAGCTGCGACCGCAGGGTCCCCTCCGACCGCTGCCGCCCGATGAAGGGGGCGCGAGCCGTGCCGACGAACGACCCGATCATGGCGGCGAGCAGGATCGCCGCGAACGTGACGCCCATCAGGCGGTAGCCGTCGGCGGAATGGCCGGCGAGCACCGGCGCGACGACCCCGCTGAGCGCGACCGACGCCGCGACGAAGATCATGCGCCACTGCAGCAGCGAGGTCCGCTCGTGATAGTCGGCGCTCATCTCGGCCGGCATCGCCTTGTACGGAACCTCGTAGAGGGCGTATCCGGTCGACGCGAACAGGAACGCGACGCCCACGAAGACGGCGGCGGGGACGCCGGTGAGCGGCGGCCCGCTGAACATCGCGGCGAAGGACGCCGGGAGCACGGCGGCCCCGGCCAGCAGCCATGGCCGGCGCGGTCCCCAGCGCGAGGAGGTGCGGTCGGACCACTGGCCGACCAGGGGGTTGACGAGCAGATCCCACGCCTTCGGCAGGAACAGCACGACGCCGGCGAGCACGGCGGGCACCGCCAGCACGTTCGTCATGTAGTAGAGCAGCAGGAGGCCGGGGATGGTCGAGAAGTTGGCCGTGCAGAACGAGCCGACGGCATATCCGAGGCGCACGCCGCGTGAGACGGTCACGGGGGGTGGCGTCGCGGCCGAGGAGACCATGCCGATATTCAAGCCCAGCGGGCATTCGACAGGAAGATCTTCGCT
The DNA here is from genome assembly GCA_001552515.1 of Sphaerimonospora mesophila NBRC 14179 = JCM 3151. Taxonomy (GTDB): domain Bacteria; phylum Actinomycetota; class Actinomycetes; order Streptosporangiales; family Streptosporangiaceae; genus Sphaerimonospora; species Sphaerimonospora mesophila. Next base: position 11,795 of record BCRI01000043.1, on the reverse strand, counting down.
CCGACATTTCGGTCCGACCGTTCAAGCGCGTACATGCCACGCGCCTCCCGTGCAAACGCACAGAACACACCGAGCACGCCGCGGACCCCATCGAACGGTACGAGTCGCCGTGAAGACCGGGAGGGGAGGGCGCGGGCGGAACCCCCGGGCCCTCCCCGGAAGGTCAGCCTCTGACGTCCGGGCAGACGACGTGGGCGCCGATCTCGATCATCCGGCGTTCCGTGTGCGCGTCGGTGACCCGCGCCATGAGCACCGGAGCCCCGCTGGCCGCCAGCTGCGGCAGCCGGGCGCGGACCCGGCGGTGCACGTCCCTCACGATCTCCTCGCCGGTCTCCGTGTTCACCCTGACGAGCAGCATCAGCCCCCATGATCCGGAGACCGTCCGGGCCTCGGAGATCCATACGTGGTGCACGTGCGGGTAGTCGCGGAGCAGCTCGGAGACCGCCACCCGGAGGGCGGGCAGGATCGGATGGTTCGTCCTGCGATAGCCGGGGTCGACGACCTGCATGGCACCGGACAGGTGCTGGCGGGGCGCCGGGACCCAGGCGGGCGGGATGGAACCGGAAGCGGCCGGAGCCCGCTCCCGGGCAGGGGCCGACGCCGTCGGGGCGGCGAGCGGAGGGGTGAGCGGTGGACCGGCGGAGGCCGCCGGGGGAGCGGCGTGTGTCACCTGCGAGCGGGTCACCGTGGCCATGGCCCCGGTGGCGTACGCCGTCGGGGCGGCGGCCGAGCGCATCGCCGAGACCGCCGGAGTGGGGCCGGTCCGGCTTGACTGGAGGTAGCGGCGCAGGTCGTCGATGGGTACGGCGGCGGCCGCCGGCCCTGCGGCGTCGATGACGATGTCTCGGACGCCGGTGACCTGCTGGATGTCGAGGATGGTGTCGGCGTCGCAGGCCGACAGCGTATGGCTGCCACGGTGCCGGGCGTAGGTCGCCGGCGTCGTGTAGCCGAGCAGGACGCGATCACCGTTCTGCGTTGTGCCGAGCACCACGGAGCGGTCGGGGCGGACGGCCACCAGGATGCCCCGCTCGGCTAGGGCGGACAGCAACTGCTGAGCGCTGCCGTGCCGCGCGAGAACGTCACCCAGAGAGGGGTTCCCGATGCTCATAGGCCGAACAATAGGGGGTGAACCATAGCGAATCAGGCTAATCGCGAAGATTGGGTGCTATCAATACCTGAGATGGCTGCCCGGGCGAATTGGACCGATCCAAATAATCGCGGAGTGCCATGGGGTCATCACGCTCCGCTTCCACATGAGTCTCAAGAGCCTCAACAGATCCGGGACACCCGGTGGCCGTCTCGGATGTCGGATCGCTCGTGAGAGCTTTCACAAGCCCGGATAGACTCGACGACTGTCCGTGCTGTCGCACTTCTCGAACTTTTCGAAGGACTCACCAGTGAACAAGCCCGTCGTTCTTGTCGCAGAGGAGCTTTCCGACGCGGGTCTCGCCGTGCTCGGCGCGGACTTCGAGGTCCGTCACACCGACGGAGCGGACCGCTCGCAGCTCCTGCCTGCTCTCGCCGAAGTGGACGCCCTGATCGTCCGCAGCGCCACCCAGGTGGACGCCGAGGCCATCGCGAACGCGCCCAGGCTTCGTGTCGTCGCCCGCGCAGGCGTCGGCCTCGACAACGTCGACGTCGAGGCGGCCACCAAGGCCGGTGTCATGGTCGTCAACGCGCCGACCTCCAACATCACCAGTGCGGCCGAGCACACCGTCGCGCTGATCCTCGCCGGGGCGCGCAACGTGGCCCAGGCGCACACCGCGCTCAAGAACGGCGAGTGGAAGCGGTCCAAGTACACCGGCATCGAGCTCGACGGCAAGGTCGTCGGCATCCTGGGCCTCGGCAAGATCGGCCAGCTCGTGGCCCAGCGCCTGCAGCCGTTCGGCGTCGAGATCGTCGCCTACGACCCCTATCTTCAGCCGGCCCGGGCCGCCCAGATGGGCGTACGGCTGCTGTCGCTGGAGGAGGTCCTGGCGCAGGCGGACTTCATCACGGTCCACCTGCCCAAGTCGAAGGAGACGATCGGCCTGATCGGCGACCGTGAGTTGCACATGGTCAAGCCGACCGTCCGTCTGATCAACGTCGCCCGCGGCGGCATCATCGACGAGAACGCGCTCTACTCCGCCCTCAAGGAGGGCCGTGTGGGCGGGGCCGCGATCGACGTGTTCGCCAAGGAGCCGTGCACCGACAGCCCCCTGTTCGAGTTCGACCAGGTCGTGGTCACGCCGCACCTCGGCGCCTCCACCCACGAGGCGCAGGAGAAGGCCGGCACCCAGGTCGCCCGCAGCGTCAAGCTCGCGCTGGCCGGCGAGTTCGTGCCGGACGCGGTGAACGTCCAGGGCGGCGCGGTCGCCGAGGACGTCAAGCCGGGCCTGCCGCTCACCGAGAAGCTCGGCCGCATCTTCACCGCGCTCGCCGGCGAGGTGGCCACCCGCCTCGACGTCGAGATCCGCGGTGAGATCGCCTCCCAGGACGTGCGGGTGCTGGAGCTCGCCGCGCTCAAGGGCGTCTTCACCGACGTGGTCGAGGACGCGGTGACCTACGTCAACGCCCCGCTGCTCGCCCAGGACCGCGGCACCGTGGTCGAACTGGTCACCAGCTCCGAGAGCCCCGACTGGCGCAACGTCGTCACCGTGCGCGGGGTGCTGGCCGACGGCCGTACGGTCTCGGTCTCCGGCACGCTGTCCGGGCCCCGGCAGATCACGAAGATCGTCGAGGTGAACGGCTTCGCCATGGAGATCGAGCCGACCGATCACCTGGCCTTCTTCACGTACGCCGACCGGCCCGGCATCGTCGGCGTCGTCGGGCGCCTGCTCGGCGAGCACGGGATCAACATCGCCTCCATGCAGGTGTCGCGTGACGTCAAGGGCGGCCGGGCGCTGATCGCGCTCACCGTCGACTCGGCGATCCCGTCCGACGTCGTCGAGCAGATCGCCGGTGAGATCGGCGCCGACAGCGGCCGCACGGTCGACCTGGAGGACTGAGCGGCCCCCGAGGGGGGATACGCGGACCGGCGGATCCGGTTCGCCCTCGTCGTCTCGGCCTGTACGGCGGTGTCCCCGCCGTACGGGCCTCTTTTTGTCTCGAATAATGAGATACTAGGTCGTCCTACAAGATTCTGCGGTAACCTGAAGCGGTATGACGCGCCAGGTACTCGTACTCATTACCTGCCGCGGCGGGGCCTGATCAGGGTGGGCCGGCCCGCCGCGGTGTGCGGCGTTGTGCGCCGCCGGCCGTCGGTTCCTCAGACCGAGAGCGCGTGACCCGCGCAGAGTCGGAGCCGGCAATCCGGGATCCGCGACCGGATCTGTTCTTTCTTTTCCAGTCCTTCTTCGCGAATGAGATCCGTCATGTACGAGATGTATCCCTGGAACAGTCCTGAGGACACCGAAGACGAGGCCACCACCGCGCTGCAGACCGCGCTCGACCGCCGGGACAACGGCGGCCTGCCGGCGCGCTGAAGCACGGAGCGCCCGGAGGTCACGGCGGTAGCGGCCGTGGCCCGGGGAGATCGCGTCCGCGATCGGGCATTATGTCCGGATAGTGAGATCGGTGTTCGATCTCCGAGACCCCCGGTAAGGTACTCCCATGGAGTCGAGCAACATCCGTCTGGCAGTCATCCCCGGTGACGGGATCGGCGCCGAGGTCGTCGCTGAGGGCCTCAAGGTCCTCCACGCCATCGGTGTCAAGGCCGAGACGACCGAATATGATCTCGGGGCGAAGCGCTATCACGCGACCGGGGAGACCCTCTCCGACGCGGTGCTCGAGGAGCTGCGCGGCTATGACGCGATTCTGCTCGGTGCCGTCGGCGATCCCAGCGTCCCGCCGGGTGTCCTGGAGCGCGAGCTGCTGCTCAGGCTCCGCTTCGAACTGGACCACTACGTGAACCTCCGTCCGGTCAAGCTGTTCCCCGGGGTGACGACCCCGCTCGGCGAGGCCCGTCCCGAGGACATCGACATGGTCGTCGTCCGCGAGGGCACCGAGGGTCCGTACGCCGGCGCCGGAGGCGTGATGCGCCGCGGCACGGAGCAGGAGATCGCCACCCAGGAGTCCCTGAACACCGCCTTCGGCGTCGAGCGAGTCGTGCGTTACGCGTTCGAGAAGGCGCGGTCCAGGCCCCGCCGCAAGCTCACCCTGGTCCACAAGACCAACGTGCTGACCTTCGCCGGTGACCTCTGGGCCCGTACGGTCGACCGGGTGGGCCGGGAGTTCCCCGAAGTGGAGACCGACTACTGCCACGTGGACGCGGCCTCGATGTTCTTCATCACCCAGCCGCAGCGTTTCGACGTGATCGTCACCGACAACCTCTTCGGTGACATCCTCACCGACATCGGCGCGGCCATCGCCGGGGGCATCGGCCTCGCCGCCAGTGGTAACGTCAATCCGGCCCGTACGGCACCGTCGATGTTCGAGCCCGTGCACGGCAGCGCCCCCGACATCGCGGGCCAGGGCAAGGCCGACCCCACCGCCACCATCCTGTCCATCGCCATGCTCCTCGACCACATCGGGCTCGCCGAGGCCGCGACCCGGGTCGAGCAGGCCGTCGCGGACGACCTGCTCGAACGGCAGGGAGCCTGGACCGCCAGGTCGACTCGTGAGATCGGCGACGACATCGCCGGACGAGTAGCGGGCTGATCCGGGCCGCTATCTGATCAAGGCGCCGATCGACGCGCATGGCGGCCCGTTGGGGTCGCCATGCGCTTTTTTGTACCCGCCCAATGCCGTAGTTTTCCGTTGGAAGGTCGCCGCCGCACAATGAACGTGACGACGACGTCGAGAAAAGGATCTTCGCCATGACCACTCAGCTCAGCTTCGATGTGCAGCTCAATCCGCGAGCCCGCAGCGCGGGGGAGCGCGCGGAGGTATTGGCGAATCCCGGCTTCGGGCAGTCCTTCACCGACCACATGATCTCCATCGACTGGACGGAGGGACGCGGCTGGCACGACGCCAGGCTCCAGCCGTACGGCCCGCTGCTCCTCGACCCCGCCACGTCGGTCTTCCACTACGCACAGGAGCTGTTCGAGGGGCTCAAGGCGTACCGGCAGGCGGGCGGGTCGATCGTCACCTTCCGGCCGTACGCCAACGCCGCGCGCTTCAACAGGTCGGCGACCCGGATGGCCATGCCCGAGCTGCCCGAGGACGTGTTCGTCCAGTCGCTGGAACTGCTCGTCCAGACCGACCGCGAGTGGGTGCCCACCACCGAAGGCCACAGCCTCTACCTGCGGCCTTTCATGATCGCGACGCAGGCGGCGCTCGGTGTGAACCACCCGTCGAACTCCTACAAGTACATGGTGATCGCGTCACCCGCCGCGTCGTACTTCTCCGGCGGTGTCAAGCCCGTCTCGGTCTGGCTGTCCACGGAGTTCACCCGGGCCGCTCCCGGCGGGACCGGCTTCGCCAAGTGCGGCGGCAACTACGCCGCGGCCTTCGTCGCCCAGCGCCAGGCCGTACAGGAGGGCTGCGACCAGGTCGTCTGGCTCGACGCCTTCGAGCACCGCTGGGTCGAGGAGATGGGCGGGATGAACCTCTTCTTCGTCTTCGGCGATCGCCTGGTCACCCCCGCGCTGACCGGCACCCTGCTGCCGGGCATCACCCGCGACTCGATCCTCAGCATCGCCACGGAGCTCGGCCTCCGGCCCGAGGAGAGCAGGATCTCGATCGAGGACTGGCAGTCGGCCTGCGAGTCGGGCGAGCTCAGGGAGGTCTTCGCCTGCGGCACCGCCGCCGTGGTCACCCCCGTGGGCTCCGTCAAGGGCGCCGACCGCGCCTGGACCGTGGGCGACGGCACTCCGGGCCCGGTCACCATGAAGATCCGCGACGAGCTCGTCGGCATCCAGTACGGCACCCGCCCCGACACCCGCGACTGGATCCACAAGATCTGCTGAGTCGCCGAGAGCACGGGCCCGGTCCGGTCCGAAACCGTCCGGCCGGGCACCCGTCCCGTCGCCTCATACGGCTCACGCCTCGACCAGCTTGCCGGTGTCGATCGTCGGATCCCACGGCTCGGGCGGTTCCAGCGGCTTGCCCAGGGTCACTTCGACCTGGTGCATCAGTTCTTACGGATCAGGGTCAGGCCGTCGGCGAAGGGGAGTAGGACGGAGGTCACCCGCGAATCACCGGCGACCAGGTCGTTGAACTCCCGCATGACGGGCACGACGCCCCCGGCGGAGGGGTCGACGACGCGGCCATGCTGCAGCGTGTTGTCCACGGCGATCAGCCCGCCGGGCCTGAGCCGTACGAGAAGTTCCTCGTAGTAGACCGGGTAGCCGGCCTTGTCGGCGTCGATGAACGCGAAGTCGATCCACTCTTCGCGGGGCATGTCCCGCAGGGTGTCGGCCGCCGGCCCGAGGCGGAGCTCGATCTTGTCCGAGACACCCGCCTTGTCCCAGTAGCGGCGGGCCACGGAGGTCCACTCCTCGCTGACGTCGCAGGCGATCAGCCGGCCGTCCGCCGGCATGCCCCTGGCGATGCAGATCGAGGAGTAGCCGGTGAAGGTGCCGACCTCGACGGCCCGGCGAGCCCCGGAGAGGCCGACGAGCATGGTGAGCAACGTGCCCTGTTCTGCGGAGATCTGCATGGAGATGCGGTCGCCGACGAGCCGGAGCGTCTCCTCGGTGAGGGCACGGAGCAGGTCGTCTGGCGGGGTGGAGTGCGCGATGGTGTACTCGGCCACTGCGGGATCGATGAACTCGGCAACCTTCATAGTCATCACCCTAATCGCGGTGGTCCCCGAGCGGACGGAGCGTGGTCGTGGCACTCGTCGCCGTCTCGTAGTCTGAGATCAATGTGCCAGTGGCTGGGAGCATGTGGCAGACTGCTGGGCATCATGTTCTACGGTCTGCTCATTATCGGCAGGCGCGCCGGCTAGACAAGGGACAACGCCGGCGCGCAGACCTCTCACGTCCGTGAGGGGTCTTTTTGTTTGGGCCGATGAGCGCGCGGCGACGACCGGACCCGCGAAGGAGACGAAGAGATGACCGACGACGGCTTCCACGTGTACGACACGACGCTCCGTGATGGGGCCCAGCAGGAGGGGCTGAACCTCTCGGTCGCCGACAAGATGGCGATCGCTCGTCACCTGGACGGCCTGGGCGTCGGCTTCATCGAGGGCGGCTGGCCGGGCGCCAATCCCAAGGACACCGAATTCTTCCGGCGGGCTCAGACCGAGCTCGACCTGAAGCACGCGCAGCTCGCCGCGTTCGGCGCGACCCGCCGGGCCGGTGTGAAGGCCGCCGACGATCCGCTGGTGGCCGCCCTGCGCGAATCCGGAGCGCCGGTCGTGACGCTCGTCGCCAAGAGCCACGACCGGCATGTGGAGCTGGCCCTCCGCACGACGCTGGAGGAGAACCTCGCGATGATCCGCGACACGGTCTCCCACCTTCGTGCGGAGGGCCGGCGCGTCTTCCTGGACGCCGAGCACTTCTTCGACGGATACCGCTCCAACCCCGCCTACGCCCTCGAGGTGCTGCGCGCGGCGGCCGAGGCCGGCGCCGACGTGGTCGCGCTGTGCGACACCAACGGCGGCATGCTCCCCGACGAGCTCGCCGAGGTCGTCCACGAGGCGGTCGGCACCGGTGCGAGGATCGGCATCCACTGCCACGACGACACCGGCTGCGCCGTGGCCAACACGCTGGCCGCGGTCAAGGCGGGCGCCACCCATGTGCAGGGATGCGCGAACGGGTACGGCGAGCGCTCGGGCAACGCCAACCTCTTCACGGTCGTGGCCAACCTCCAGCTCAAGCGAGGATTCGACCTCGTGCCGCCGCAGTCCCTGGCCGACATGACGCGCATCGCGCATGCGATCACCGAGGTCACCAACGTCACGCCCAACTCGCACCAGCCCTATGTGGGCGCCTCCGCCTTCGCGCACAAGGCCGGGCTGCACGCCTCGGCGATCAAGGTGGACCCCAACCTCTACCAGCACATCGATCCCGGCCTGGTCGGCAACGACATGCGGATGCTGGTCTCGGACATGGCCGGACGGGCCTCGGTGGAGCTCAAGGGCCGCGAGCTGGGCTACCGCCTCACCGGCGAGCAGTCCCGCGAACTGGTCGAGCGGGTCAAGGACCTGGAGTCGCGCGGGCACACCTTCGAGGCGGCCGACGCCTCCTTCGAGCTTCTGCTGCGCGACACCGTCGCCGGCGAGCGCAGGCGATACTTCACCGTCGAGTCCTGGCGGGTCATCGTGGAGCGCCGCCCCGTCCTCGACCCGGCCACCGGTTCCACGACGTTCGAGGTCGCGAGCGAGGCCACGGTGAAGCTGCAGGCCAAGGGCGAGCGGATCGTCGCGACCGGGGAGGGCAACGGACCGGTCAACGCCCTGGACAAGGCCGTACGGCTGGCCCTGGAGAAGCTCTATCCCGAGCTCGCCGCCGTCCAGCTCATCGACTTCAAGGTCCGCATCCTGGAGGGCACGCAGGGCACCGGCGCGATCACCCGCGTTCTGATCACCTCCAGCGACTCGACCGGCGACTGGGCCACGGTCGGCGTCGACGAGAACATCATCGAGGCGTCCTGGCAGGCCCTCGAGCAGGCCGTGACGTACGGACTCCTCCGTGCGGGGCATGAGGCCTGACCACGATGCCGGTGCGGAGCACGCGGCCTGACCCGTGGTCAGGCCGCGGCCGGGCGGACCCACTCTTCGGCCACGACGGAGTGGTCGTTACGACAGGGTGCCCGAGGTGCCCACCCGGAGGGTCACCTTGCCGCCGGAGGTGTGGACGGCCACGCTGCGGCCGGAGCAGGTGACACTCGGCTTGTCCGTGCCGGGCACGATGAGCGTCAGCAGCGCCTCGGCCGCAGGGGAGACCACGGCCGGGGCGCGCTCCTTCTTCATGTAGCCAGGCGAGATCCACCCCTGGTAGGGGCCGGTCTGGCCGGTGACCACCCGCTGCCCGCCGATCGGCTTGCACGACGGCATCTCGAGCTGCACGAGCGTGGCCCGCCAGTTGCCGTCCGCCATCACGATCCGTCCCCGTTCCGAGGAGACGACCTTCAACGCCGGGTCGAGGTGCCACAGGTTGCGCAGCTTCCCGCCCCCGGTGTCGAGCACGGCCATCACGTCGTCGTGGTGGTTGACCAGCACGGACCGGGTGCGGCGCACGCCGTACGCCCGGTCGGTCAGCGTGAACGACTGCCGGTCCTTGCCGATGGAGCGGCGGGTGAGGGCCGTGGCCGTGTGCCCGCGGAACTTCCTGCCCACGATGACCGGCACGTTGTGGGCCTCCGGGGTCATCGTCCAGCGGCGGTACGGCGTGTTCTCGTAGGAGTGGAAGCCCGCCTCGGTGAGGATGGAACGGCCCTGGGCGTAGTAGGTCACGCCCAGGTGATCCTCGTGCCCGTGGAACTTCCGGCCGGGGCCGAAGCGGATCGAATAGTACGCCGACTGCGGGTCGTCCCAGGTGGTGCGGCCGAAGACGTACCCGGCCCTGAAGACCTCGACGGTCTTCTTGCCGTGGTCGAAGCCGCTCGGCTGGATGTCGGCCGGGCCGTCCCCGATGGGCACCAGATAGCCGTTCGGCATGGTGGCGGCGGCGATGTGTCCGGTCAGGCTGTTCCACCGCCGCACCAGCGTGGCCGGCGCCTTGATCCCGCAGTCGGCCATCGTGTCCATGGCGACCCTGAGACGCTCATGGACGTAGATCGCGTAGCGCGGGGCCTGCTCCATGAGCGCGCCCTCGGAGTCGATGTCGAGCTTCATCGACTTGACCATGCGGCGCATGGCGAGGTTCTTCCAGCCCTTGTTGCCGTAGCGGCAGCCGATCCGCAGCAGGCCGATGTCCTGGTCGAGCCCGTGGTTGTGGCCTTCCTCATACTTGCTCGGGTCGGCCAGCAGTTTGGCGTGCCGAGCGAGGCTGCGGGTGAGCCAGGTGCCCTTGACGTGCCTGCTCAGGCAGACCAGGGCCGGAGCGCGGAGCGCGATGGGGTGCTCGTCCCAGGCGTACTTCGCGGTGCCGCGCCCGCCGTAGGGGTTGTCCGCCACCCAGTCCTTGGCGATCTCGGTCGCCCGCTTGAGGTACTCCTCCTTGCCGGTCGTCTCGTAGTCGGCGACCAGCCGGCCCATCCAGCGCAGCGACTGGAAGACCATCTGCCAGGAGCGGTTCCGGTACGGATCCGCCCGCCAGTTGACGTTCTTGCCCACGCTGACGGCGGGGAAGTCGAGAAACGACAGCTTGCCGTCCATGATCTCCGGCGCGGTGGGGGTGGCCGGCAGCCAGTCCCCCTGACATTCGGCGGTCCGTTTCACGCCGGCCGTGGCCTGCGCGGTGGTCGCCGACGCGCCGCCCGGAAGAGCCAGGGCGGACACGCTGCCCACGAGGAGCAGAGCGGACAGGCCTAGGCCGTGTTTCCTGAGGACGTGAGTGCGGCCGCGCACGCCAGATTCCTTCCGGCAAGATTCAAGGCGGGAAGCGCCATGCTGGCCGAATCACGGCAATGCGGTCAAGTCGCATTGATCACATCGTTAACATCACTCACATTCCCGCCCACCCCCTCCCCACCCTCGCCGTGATCTTGCGATTTCTCGCACGGATGCGCCTTGACCTGGGATTTCCCTTCCCGTGATCTTGCAGAAACTCGCAGGGACCTCGATCTTCCTGCGGTTTCGCCATTCGTGATCTTGCAGTGCAAGATCACGAAAGGTGTTCGTGCAGCTCAAGCGGCAGGCCTACCGGTATTCGCAAGATCACGGCTTGGGGGTGGGGGTGGCGGTCTGGACGACCTCGAACGACCACACCTCGGAGGCCGAGGCCGCAGGCCCCCCGCCGTGTCCGTGACCCTGCTGCCCGTGGTCCTGCTGCCCGTGGTCCTGATGTCCATGGCCGTGGCCGTGTCCCGGCCCGTGCCCCTGGGCCTCGCCCTGTGCCTGGGCATGGCCGGCCTGGAAGGCCTGGCTCTGCTGCCAGCGCTGGAAGTCCTCCTCGCTGCGCCACCGGGTGTAGACGAGGTAGCGGTCGGTCCCCTCGACGGGCCGCAGCAGCTCGAACCACTCGAACCCGTCGGACGACTCGACCATCCCGGCCCGGCCGGCGAACCGCCGCTCCAGTTCCTGCCGCATCTCCTCGGGCACCGTCAGCACGTTGATCTTCACGACAGAAGGCACAGGAACCCCCGTACGACTCGGTTCTCACCGCCCGGTTGCGCGGCCGTTCAGCACCACCATACGGAGGTACCGCCCTCGCCCCCGCGGGACGCACCGCCCTGGACACCACGCCTTATGGGCGAACCTCGGCGGCCGGGGCACTAGGCTCGTGACGTGCGTATCGCGAGGTTTTCCAAGGGCGACGGGGTCGCGTTCGGAGTGCTGGAAGAGGGCGAGCAGGTCATCGCCCACGTCGCGGGCCACCCGTTCGGCGGGGTCGAGTTCACCGGCGAGCGCTATCCGCTCGCCGAGGTCCGCCTGGTCGCCCCGATGCTGCCCAGCAAGGTCATCGCGATCGGCAAGAACTACGCCGACCACGCCAGGGAGATGGGCGGCGAGGCGCCGGCAGAGCCGGTCGTCTTCCTCAAGCCCAGCACATCGGTGATCGGGCCGGGGGAGCCCATCGCCTACCCGGAGAAGCTGTCCCAACGGGTCGACTACGAGGGCGAGCTGGCCGTGGTGATCGGACGGCTGTGCCGCGACGTGCCGGCCGAGCGGGCCCACGACGTGATCTTCGGGTACACCTGCGCCAACGACGTGACCGCCCGCGACCTGCAGTCCAGGGACGGACAGTGGTCCAGGGCGAAGGGCTTCGACACGTTCTGCCCGCTGGGCCCGTGGATCGAGACCTCGCTCGACCCGGCCGACCTCG
>BCRI01000042.1 GCA_001552515.1 Sphaerimonospora mesophila NBRC 14179 = JCM 3151 | reverse complement strand
CGAACATGTGCCAGATCGACCACATCGACAACTGGAGCGAAGGCGGCCGCACCGACCTGGCCAGACTCGGCCCTATGTGTCAGCACCACAACCGCGACCGCTACCGACACCCCGACCGCTACCAACGCCGCAAGATCGGCCCCGACCGCTGGGAGTTCATCTACATCGGCCCCTCACCCACCAGAAAACACCGACGTGACATAACGACAGCCGGTGGGTCTCGGGATGAAACCGAGCAGGAGCCCGTAGTGGAGCGTGCGGAACGAACCAGCCGGGCATCCGGGAAGGTTCCGCGCCCGTGAGGAGCTACGGCAGGCCGAACGCTTCGCGGGTGGGCCGACAAGACAGACGGCAGGCCGGCCTACACCGAGGCCGGCCTGCCGAGATAGATCAGACCAAAAGATGGAAGAGTTCAGGCGGTCGAGGCGGGACCGGAGGGCCGGGGGAACCGGATCACATTGGCACCCCGGTAGGCTCGCAAATCGACGACCTTCTTGTCGCGGATCCGGTCGGGCCTGCGGCGGAGCGCGGACCTGATGTCCCTGACCTGGCCAGTCGGCGGTACCTTGAGCATTCTCATCCCCCGAGCGTGATGGTTTCGTTATCTAGGTGAAGATAACTATCGAGGTTCGGGTAAAACCAGCGTAAAAAAGCGATCAGTAGGGGAGAGGGCGGCCAGAAGGGGAGCGTAGATCGAGGTCGCCGGGCAGTGTCGGACTGTCTGCCTCGTGGGGACCGGAGGCCTTCTTCCGATGGGGGAAGGGGCCGACGGGGTCTGTGGTGTCCTTGGTGCGGCGCGTGCTGCGGGTCCTGGTGATCCTTATGTGTCTCATGTTGCTCCTCCTTTCCGTGACGTCAGCAGATTATGCGCCGCACCGCCTGCTGTCTCCTGGTTTTCCCTTTACAACTGCTTGACTTCCTCGCTTCCGCCCCCCGGTTCTGCCGGTCGGGTCGAGATCAGCGGAGGGAGCCGGGGACCACCCGGGTGGTCACGGCGATCCTGTTCCAGGCGTTGATCGTCGCGATGGCCACCACGAGTGCGGCGAGTGTTTCGTCGTCGTAGTGTTTGGCGGCCTCCGCCCACACATCGTCGGGCACCGCGTCCGGACGGTCGCTCAGCCGGGTCGCCTCCTCGGCGAGCGCCAGCGCGGCCCGCTCCGCCTCCGTGTAGAAGGGCGCCTCGCGCCACGTGGCCACGGACCACAGGCGCTCGTCGGTCTCCCCGGCCTTCTTGGCGTCATGGTTGTGCATGTCCACACAGAACGCGCAACCGTTGATCTGGCTGACCCGGATCTTGATGAGTTCGAGGGTGGGGTGCGGAACCCCGCTCTCACGCTGGAATCTCTCCAGCGCGTGCATCGCGCGGTACGCCTCGGGGGCGAGTCGGCTGACGTCGATTCTCTGCATGTTCGATCTCCTTTTCAGATGGTTCGTTCCGTGAGGCTCACACGTGCGAGCTTGTCCGGGTTCAAGACCATGTCGATGGTGGTGATCCGGCCGTCGACCGATTCGAGCCCCAGGACGGCGTTGAGCCGCCCATCGCGGAAGCGCAGCAGGCCGGGCCGTCCGTTGACCGGAGCGGGGGTCATGGTGAACTCCCCGAAGCGGCGTACCCCGAAGAGCAGCCTGGCGACCTTAATGGCACCGAGGACCGGACGCCTGGCCGCGGTCACCATGCCGCCGCCGTCACTGCGGAAGACGACGTCCGGGTCGAGCAGCGTGAGCAGCGCCTGGATGTCGTCGCCCACGCATGCCCGGGCGAACGCGTTCACCACGCGTCGATGCTCGGACGGATCGACGTCGAAACGGGGAGCCCTGGCCGCGAGGTGCGCCCGCGCCCGGGCGGCCAGTTGCCGGCAGGCGGCCGGACTGCGCCCGACGACCTCTCCCACCTCGGTGAACGGCAGGCCGAACACGTCGTGGAGGACGAAGGCCGTACGTTCTGCCGGGCTGAGCGATTCCAGCACGACCAGCATGGCCATGCTCATCGACTCGTCGAGTGTCACCCGCTCCAGGGGATCTCCAGACCAGAACGACCCGGACCAAAGCGATCCGGACCCGAGTGACCCTGACCGCGATGATCCGGAAGGAACAGACCCGAACCGCACCGATTCGGACACAACTGGCTCGGGTAGCCACGGTCCGACGTACTCCTCCCGCCGGTGACGGGCGGAGCGGAGTACGTCGAGCGCGAGCCGGGAGACGGTGACGACGAGCCAGCCGGTCACGTCGAGGATCTCGCCTCCGCCCGGAGCCGCCACGGCCGTGCGCAGCCGAAGCCAGGCGTCTTGGACGACGTCCTCCGCCTCGTCGAGCGTGCCGAGCAGGCCGTAGGCCACGCCGAGCAGTCGCGGACGCAGCAGGTGGAACTCCGCCGCGATCGCGTCTTCGGTCCCGGTGCCGCCCGTTCCGGCCCTGTCCGTCCCGGCGTTGCTCGTCCCGGCCCTGTCCGTCCCGGCCTCGGTCAGTACGACGTCGTCCGGTACGGATTCGTCCAGCATGGCGTCGTCAACGTCATGGTCGTTCACATCTTGAGGACGAGACACCCGTCCAGTGTGTGACAAGCCGGGTGATCCCCGATGTGAAATCTCGCGTGACCCGCCCCGTCCCGGCTCCGGTCCCGTCCCTCGTCCCGGCTCCGATCACCGGTCCTCTGTCACCGGTCCTCTCGGAGCACGGCGAAGCCTCCGGGCGGCAGGTCGACGCCGTCCAGGCGGGCACCGGTGAGGAGATCGACCCCCTGGATCGGGACGAGGTGGCGTTCGGAGGTGTGGTTGATGGCGAACAGCATCCCCGAGTCGCGCCGGACGATCTCCACCCCGGGCGCAACGGCGGGGGCGGGTCGGCCGGAGGCGGAGGGCCGCCGACTCCCCGCGGTCAGCACTCGTCTCTCCGTCAGCACTTGGGCGTCCGCCAGCACCCGGGCGTAGCCTTCGTCGCCGAGCCGGGTCGAGACGTACCATGCGCTGCCGGCGCCGAAGGAGTTGCGGGTGATGGCCGGACGGCCGTCCGGGTAGGCGGCGACCGCCTCGGCTCCCTCCAGATGGACGTGCTCGCTCCAGATCGTGGCGTGCCGCCCGTCGGACAGCCGTACGGCTTCCGCCAGCGGGAGGAACTCCTCGACCCGGATGCCGAGGAAGTCGCGGAAGGCGGCCGGATGACCGCCGAGCCGCACCCGCGCGTGCTCGTCGGCGACACCGCTGAAGAACGAGACGACGACCGTGCCGCCCCGCTCGACGAAGCCGCGCAGGTTCGCGGCGGCGGCGTCGGAGACGAGGTAGAGGCTCGGGACGAGTACGGCCCGATAGCGGGAGAGATCGTGCGAGGGGTGGGCGAAGTCGACGGTCAGGCCCCCGAGCCACGCCACCCGGTGTGCCTGCCGTACCGCGTCGAGGTAGTCGAGTTCGGCGGACGGCAGGCCGCGTGCCTGGAGGGCCCACCAGGCGTCGTAGTCCCAGAGCACGGCGACGTCGGCCTCGACGGCGCCGGAGACCCCCGTGCCGCCGAGCCGGTCCAGCACCTCGCCCAGCTCGGCGATCTCACGGAAGATCCGGGAGTCGGGTCCGGCGTGGGGGACCATCCCGGCATGCCACAGCTCGGCGCCGCCGCGTGAGGCCCGCCACTGGAAGAACATCACGCCCCTGGAGCCCCGGGCGATGTGGGACAGGCTGTGCCGGGCCGTCTCGCCCGGTTCCTTGGCCGTCATCCGCCCGTTCGTGTAGATCACCCCCGGGGCCTGCTCCATCAGCAGCCAGGGGGCGCCGCCCGCCCAGGAGCGGGCGAGGTCGGCGGCGAACGCGGTGTGCTCGGCCGCGGCCAGGCCCGGCTCCGCCGGGTAGTCGTCGATCGCGACCAGGTCCACCTCGCGCGCCCACTTCCAGTGGTCCACCGGGACCCATCCGCCGAAGACGAAGTTCGTCGTGATCGGCACGTCCGGGGTCAGTTCGCGCAGCACGTCGCGCTGCCGCCGGAAGTGCGCCAGCATCTCGTCGGACACGAACCGCCGGAAGTCGAGGACGTGGGTGGGATTCGGCAGGTACTGCGTGGCCCGGGGCGGCGTGATCTGCTCCCAGGCCGAGTAGCGCTGGCTCCAGAACGAGGTCGTCCAGGCGTCGCCCAGCGCGTCGAGCGTGCCGTACTTCTCCCGCAGCCAGGCCCGGAACGCGTGGGCGGCGTGGTCACAGTGGCAGGCGGTGCCGTACTCGTTGTGCACATGCCACATCGCCAGGGCGGGATGGTCGCGGTAGCGCTCGGCGAGCGTGGCGGCGATCCGCCGGGAGGCCTCTTGGTACGGCGGGGCGCTGACGCAGTAGGTGTCTCTGCTGCCGTGGGTCAGCCGGACACCCTCCGCCGTCACATTGAGCGCGTCCGGATGCGCCAGGCCGAACCAGGGGGGAGGGGAGGCCGTGGGGGTGGCCAGGTTCGCCTTGACGCCGTTCGCTTCGAGCAGGTCGAGGACGCGGTCCAGCCAGCCGAAGTCGTGGCGGCCTTCCTCCGGCTCGATCCTCGACCAGGAGAACACCCCGACGGTCACCAGGTTGACGCCGGCCCGCCGCATCAGCGCGACGTCCTCTTTCCAGACGTCCTCCGGCCACTGCTCCGGGTTGTAGTCCCCGCCGTAGCAGAGCCCCTCGACACCCCTGGGCCACCGCATCCCGCGCTCCCATCGTCCCGGCCGCACCGCAATTAGTCTGGGGGCCAAACTAAGTGGACCGGATCGCCGAGTCAACGGGGATCACATCCCAGGGATCGCGACCGGAGGGAGTGTGGCCGGAGGGAGTGTGGCCGGAGGGAGTGCGGCGCGCCGGAGGGAACCCGGTCGGCGGCCCCGGCCACGAGAGCGCTTCACACGCCGGCGGCCACCAGGCACCGAGTCCGCCTGATCAGAGTCTGTCTGATCAGAGTCGGTCTGATCAGATTCTGTCTGATCAGACCGACCCGATGGCTCCCATCAGGCCTCGGGGACCGCCTCCCACTGACGGCAGGGCGTGAGCGCGTAGTGGCGGTAGATCACCCCGATGGCCGGGGTGGACCACCCCGGGCCCAGGCCGTCGGACTCGTCGAGATCGGTGGCGGTGACCGGCTCGCCGCCGGGACCGCAGACGCAGTGCGGCGTACCCTCGTGGCTGATCACGTCATCCAGTGGGATCACGTGCACGAACCGGTCCATGCGACCTCCAGTTGCGCCGGGGCATGCCAGGGGTGTCGGGGATATTGCCGCCACATTACCTGAATAAGGTACAAACGGGAATATATCGCCCCAAATTGCCTCATGGTGGAGTTTTGCGGAACCTTCCATCGATCTTCGGAACCGTTGACCTTTGTTGGGATACTCGGCAAACTAATTCCATACCTCTAGAGCCGGATGGAGTCTCCCGATGCCGTACCGTCCCCCTCTGATCGCGCGCGAGTACTTCGTGGCGGACCCTCCCGAGCTTCCCGTGCGAGAGCGCGGCGAGGAGGGGCTGTCGGCGCTGACCCGAGCGGAGGTGGTGGCCTCCGACGGGCAGGGGGTGACGCTCAAGGGCGACACCTCGGCCGACGAGACGCTCATCGTCCAGTTGACGGTCGCCGGCGAGGGCGTGATCAGGGTACGGCTCGGCCAGGATCCCGACGCGCGCACCCGTTCCGCTCGGGCGATCACGCTTGTCACCCCCGGCCGGTACGGCGGTGCGTCCGTGGAGGCCGGACACAGCCGGGTGGTGATCGATGCCGGGTCGCTGCGTGCCGAGGTGCGGCTCGATCCGTGGAACCTGAGGTTCACCGACCGGGCCGGACGGACGCTGGTGGAGCAGGCCCCGGCCCGCCCCGACATCAGCGGCCGGGTGCGCACGCTGCCGTTCGGCCGGTCGACGGCCGACGGCGTTCCGGTGGCGTACCATGACACGTTCGTCGCCCCGGCCGACGAGGCGTTCGGCGGGTTCGGGGAGTCGTTCACGCCGCTGGACAAGCGCGGTCAGCGGCCGCTGATGTGGAACTTCGACGCGTTCGGCGCCGAGTCGCAGCGGGCGTACAAGAACGTGCCCTTCTACCTGTCGAACCGGGGATACGGCATCCTCGTCGACAGCGGCGCACCGGTGGAGTTCGACATGTGCCAGTCGACCCACAGCGCCGTGCAGATCGTGGTCCCGGACGACCTGATCGACTACTACGTGATCGCCGGGCCGGCCCCGGCCGAGGTGCTGAGCAGGTTCTGCGCCCTCACCGGCAAGCCGGTGCTGCCGCCGAAGTGGGCGTTCGGCACGTGGATCTCCTCGGGTTTCTTCCGCGACAGCCAGGAACGCGTGCTGGAGCGTGCCAGGAAGATCAGGGAGCGGGGCATCCCCTGTGACGTGCTCCATCTCGACTGCTACTGGCAGGCCGACGGGCACTGGTCCGACCTGAGCTGGGACCCCGAGGCGTTCCCCGACCCGGCGGGCATGCTGGCCGTGCTGCGCGAACAGGGATTCCGGGTCTGTCTGTGGATCAATCCGTACGTCTCGCATCTCAGCCCGGCCTTCGCCGACGCGGCGCGGCAGGGCTTCTTCCTGAGACGGCAGGACGGCGAGCCGTACGTCGCGGACGTCTGGCACGGCTCGCACGCGCCCTCCGGCATCGTCGACTTCACCAATCCCGCCGCCGTCGAGTGGTTCCGGGGATTGCTGCTCGATCGCCTGCGCGAGGGCGTCGCGGTGTTCAAGACCGACTTCGCCGAGGGGGTGCCCGCCGACGCCGTGGCGTTCAACGGCATGTCGGGCACCGACCTGCACAACGTCTACACGCTGCTCTTCAACGACACGGTCGCGGAGGCCACGCGGGAGGTCGCCGGACACGGGATGGTCTGGGCGCGTTCGTCCTATCTGGGTGGTCAGCGGCATCCCGCCCAGTGGAGCGGCGACGTGGACGCCGTCTATCCCGCGATGGGCAGCACGATCCGCGGCGGCCTGTCGCACGGGCTGTCGGGCGTCCCGTTCTGGAGCCACGACGCGGGCGGCTTCACCGGCACGCCGACGCCGGACCTCTACATCCGCTGGTCGCAGTTCGGCGCGCTGTCCCCGCTCGTCCGGTTCCACGGCACCACCAGCCGGGAGCCGTGGGAGTTCCCGCCGCACGCGGAGATGGGCGCGGTCGAGGCGATCCGGCTGCGCTATCGGCTGATGCCGTACATCTATTCGGCGGCGGTCACCGCGGCCGAGACCGGCGCCCCGATGATGCGGGCGTTGTGCGTGGACCATCCGGACGACCCGGTGGCCTGGCAGGCGGACCTGGAGTATCTGCTCGGGACCGACCTGCTCGTCGCCCCCATGATCTCGGCCGACGGAACCAGGAAGGTCTACCTGCCCTCGGGGGTGTGGGTGGACTACTGGACCGGTGAGCCGACCGACGGCGGCCGTTATGTGACGGTCTCGCCGCCGCTCGACCAGATCCCCCTGTTCGTACGGCACGGCGCGCTGATCCCGGTGACCGAGCCGGGGGACACGGTGACCGAGGACCCGCTGATCACGCTCGTCGTGTACGGCGTGCCCGAGCGCGAGAGCCGTACGACGATCCGCGACCTGGACGGCGACACGATCGTCACCGCGGTCAGGGACGGCGACCGGCTGGTCGTCGGCGCCGACGGCCCCAAGCGGATCGCCGGCGTCGAGTTCGCCGGCCCCGGGATCCCGGTCGTCATCGAGTAATACGAAACCCCCCGGGAGAAGACCATGAAGATGGGCAGGAGCACGGCGGTGGCGGTGCTCGCCGCTGCCGCGCTGGCACTCGCCGCGTGCGGTGGCGGACGGTCCGGTTCCGGTGACGGTTCCGGCGACGGCTCATCCGGCCAGGCCAGGACCCTGACGCTGTGGCACTACGAGGGCGCCGACAGTGCGATGGGCAAGGCCTGGGCGGAGGCCGTCAAGCAGTTCGAGGCGAGTCACCCCGGCGTGCAGGTGAAGTTCGAGGAGAAGGGCTTCGAGCAGATCCAGAAGACGGCGGGCATGGTGCTCAACTCCGACGAGGCGCCCGACCTGATGGAGTACAACAAGGGCAACGCGACCGCCGGTCTGCTGTCCAAGCAGGGCCTGCTCACCGACCTGTCCGACGAGGCCGCCAAGCGCGGCTGGGACAAGCTGCTCAGCCCGTCCCTGCAGACCACGGCCAGATACGACGATCGCGGCATCATGGGCTCGGGCAGGTGGTTCGGTGTGCCGAACTACGGCGAGTACGTGATGGTCTACTACAACAAGGACCTGTTCGAGAAGCAGGGCGTCGAGGTCCCGACCACGTTCGACGAGCTCACCGCCGTGCTCGACGCGTTCGCCAAGGCGGGGACGACGCCGATCGCGATGGCGGGCGCCGAATATCCGGCGCAGCAACTCTTCTACCTGCTCGCGTTGAACCAGGCCGACCGCGCCTGGGTGAACTCCTTCCAGCTCTACCAGGGCAAGGTCGACTTCCACGGGCCGCAGCTCACCTACGCCGCGCGGACGTTCGCCGACTGGGTGGGCAAGGGCTACATCGGCAAGGACTCGGCGGGCATGAAGGCCGAGGACATGGGCGTGGCGTTCATCTCCGGCAAGTTCCCGATGATGGTGTCGGGAAGCTGGTGGTACGGCCGGCTCCAGTCCGAGATCAAGGACTTCGAGTGGGGCTCGTTCCTGTGGCCCGGCAACCTCGCGCCCGGCTCCAGCGGCAACCTCTGGGTGGTCCCGGAGAAGGCCGAGAACAAGGACCTGGCCTACGACTTCATCGACATCACGATGAAGAAGGAGATCCAGAACCTGCTCGGCAACTCGGGCGGCATCCCGGTCGCGGCCGACCCGTCGGCGATCACCGACGAGAAGAGCAAGGAGTTGATCGAGAACTTCAACGAGCTCTCCTCGCGGGACGGTCTGGCCTTCTATCCCGACTGGCCGGCGCCCGGCTACTACGACGTGCTCGTCGCCGGGCTGCAGGAGCTCATCAACGGCGGCAAGAAGCCGGAAGCGGTGCTGGACGAGATCGCCCAGCCGTACGAAGACAACCTCGCCGACATCGGGAACTGATCATGGCACGCCCGGCGAGGCGGGGCGGCGGCTACTGGGTCTACCTGATCCCGAGCCTGGTGCTGTTCCTCGTGGTGATCGTGGTGCCGTTCGCGATGAACGTCACGACCAGCTTCACCCGCTGGTCGGGGGTCGGCACCCCCACCTGGGTCGGCCTCGGCAACTACGCGAAGCTCCTGCGGGACGAGCGGTTCTGGGCGTCGTTCCAGCACAACGTCGGCCTGATCGTCGCGATGGCCGTGGTGCCCACGATCATCGGGCTCGTGCTCGCCGCCGCGCTGTTCGACTACATCGGCAGGCGGTTCGGGACGCGTACGGCGTCCGCGCTGCGCGCGGCGTACTACCTGCCGCAGGTACTGCCGGTCGCCGTGGCCGGCGTGGTGTGGGGCTGGATGCTGCACCCGTCGTACGGCGCGGTGAACCAGATCTTCGGGCTGAAGGTCAACTGGCTGGGCGACTCCGACATCGCGCTGGCCACGGTCATGGCGGTCATGGTGTGGTTCCAGCTCGGCTATCCGGTCGTCATCTTCATGGCCGGGTTGCAGCGGGCCGATCCCGCGCTGCACGAGGCAGCGGAGATCGACGGGGCGTCGTGGTGGCGCAGGTTCTGGCACATCACGATCCCGCAGATCCGGCCGGAGATCTTCGTCGTGTTGCTGACCTGCACGATCGCCGCACTGAAGGTGTTCGGCCCGATTTTCGTGCTGACCAGGGGAGGGCCGGGCTCGGCCACGATGGTGCCGTCGTACTTCTCCTACCTGAACTTCTTCCAGAAGGCCGACGTCGGGTACGGCTCGGCCATCGCGACCGTGCTCGCACTGATCATCGTCGTGGTCACCTTCCTCTTCCTCCGCCTTCAGGAGCGTGACTCTTGAGAACCCTCCGCGCTCCGGGCGGGCCTCCCGGAAGATGGGCCGTGCTCGCCGCGCTGGTCGTGCTCGCGGTCGTGATGCTGTTCCCCTTCGTGATCGTCACGTTGAACGCGATCAAGTCGCCGGCCGAGTATTCCTCCGGCGGCCCGCTGAGCCTGCCGCAGGGCGTCTATCTCGACGGGATCGTCGAGTTCTGGCAGCGGGTGGACTTCGGCCGCAAGCTCTGGAACAGCTTCCTGATCAGCGGCACGGTCGCGCTGGCCGCCGTCGTGCTGTCCGTGCTGAACGCCTACGCGATCGGGATCGGCCGCGTCAGGGGCAGGCTGTGGATCCTCGTGTTCTTCCTGGTGGCCAACACGCTGCCGCAGGAGGCCCTGGTGTATCCGCTGTACTACCTGGCCAAGCAGGCCGGGCTGTACGATTCCACGCTCGCCGTGATCGTGATCTTCACGGTGATCCAGGCGGCCTTCGGCACCTATCTCCTGTCGGCCGTCCTCGGGCAGTTCCCCCGGGAGATCCTGGAGGCCGCGGCGCTGGACGGCGCCGGCAGGTGGCGGACGCTGTGGCGGATCGTCGTGCCGATCAGTCGCCCGACCCTGTCCGTGCTCGTCATCTTCTTCTTCATCTGGACCTGGAACGAATTCTTCCTGCCGCTGATCTTCCTGATCTCCAACGACAACCAGACCGTGCCGGTCGCCCTCGGCGTGCTGCAGGGGGACAAGATGATGGACGCCACCATGTCCAGCGCGTCGGCGCTGCTGGGCATCGTGCCGGCCGTCGCCTTCTTCCTGATCTTCCAGCGCACGCTGACCCGGGGCATCACGGTCGGCGCCGTCAAGTGACCCCGCAGCGCTTCGAAGTATCCGAAGTCCCTGTATCTGAGCCATCCACCTGACCTGGAGGCGACATGTCCCTTCGACGACCCCTTGGGGCGGCGGCCGCGCTCGTCCTGGCCGTCGGATTATGCACCACCCCGGCGCGGGCGGCCGAGGATCTCCCGTTCCGCGACCCGGGGCTGCCGCTCGCCCAGCGGATCGACGACCTGCTGGGCCGTCTCACGCTCGACGAGAAGATCTCGCTGCTGCACCAGTCGCAGGCCGCGATCCCGCGCCTGGGCGTGCCGTACCACAAGAACGGCACCGAGGCCCTGCACGGCGTGGCCTGGTCCAACGACGACAAGAACGGCTGGGCGCAGACGTTCGCGAGCGGCACGGTCTTCCCGCAGGCGGTCGGCCTCGCCAGCACCTGGGACCCCGAGCTGATCGAGCGGGTCGGCTCCGCCGTGGGCGACGAGGTACGCGGGTACAACTCCGCCGACCCGGTCGCGTGGGGCACCCAGGTCTGGGCCCCGGTGGTGAACCTGCTGCGCGATCCCCGATGGGGCCGCAACGAGGAGGGCTACTCCGAGGATCCGCTGCTCACCGGCGCGATCTCCACGGCGTACGGCAGGGGCCTGCGGGGCGACGACCCCTTCTACCTGAAGACGGCCCCGGTGCTCAAGCACTACCTGGCCAACAACAACGAGTATCGGCGCAGCCTCACCTCCTCGAACCTGCCGCCACGGGTCAAGCACGAGTACGACGAGGCCGCGTTCAAGCCGGCGATCTCGGCCGACGCCGCCACCGGTGTGATGGGTGCCTACAACCTGGTCAACGGCCGGCCCAACACCGTCAACCCCGACCTGAACGACGTCGTGCGGTCCTGGACGTCGAAGGATCTCTACAACGTCAGCGACGCCTGGGCCCCGCACGCGCTCACCGACCCCGAGCACTACTTCGACAACGAGACCGAGGCGTTCGCCGCCACGCTGAAGGCGGGCATCGACAGCTTCACCGTCGACGACAACAAGCCCGAAACGATGGCCGGGCTGATCAAGGACGCGCTCGGCAGGGGGCTGCTCGCCGAGGCCGACGTCGACCGGTCGGTGCGGCACGCGCTGTCGATCCGGTTCCGGCTCGGCCAGTTCGACCCGGACGGCGGGCCGTACGCGAAGATCACCAAGGATGTGATCAACAGCGTGGCCCATCAGCGGCTCAACCGCGAGACCGCGGGCAAGGCCATGGTGCTGCTGAAGAACTCGGCGCCGAAGAAACAGCCTGCGGCGAAGGACTCGGCGAAGGACTCGGCGAAGGGCTCAGCGAAGGGCTCAGCGAAGGACTCAGCGAAGGACTCGGTGAAGGGTTCGGCGAAGGACTCGGCGGAGAAGAAGCCGGCGCCGATCCTTCCGCTCGACCCGGCCACGATCAAGAAGGTCGCCGTCGTCGGCCCGCTGCAGGACACGCTGTTCACCGACTGGTACAGCGGCAGGATGCCGTACCAGGTGACGCCCCTCGACGGGATCAGGGAGCGGCTCGGCGGCGGGGCGACCGTGACCGGCGCCGACGCGCTCGACCGGGTCGCGCTCAGGGACGTGGCCAGCGGGAAGTACGTCACGGTGACCGGCGCCGCCGACGCGGTCGTCGTGTCCGACGCCGCTCCCACCGAGTCGTCGCAGTTCGACGTCGCCGACTGGACCGACGGCGTGTCCACGCTGCGCAACGTGGGCAACGGCAAGCTGCTCACCGGCAACTGGGGCACGTTCCTCGCCAACTCCGACAATCCGGACGGGTGGTACGTGCAGCAGCAGTTCCGGCTGGAGCGGCAGAACGACGGGACCTACCTGATCCGGTACGCCGGATACGAGGTCGACGAGTCGTGGTGGTGGATCCCCGAGCACTACGTGACCGTCGGCGCCGACGGCACGCTGGGCATGGGGTCCAAGGCCGAGGCGGCCCACTTCGCCAAGGAGATCGTCACCAGCGGCGCCGACACGGCGGCGGCCGCCGCGAGGGACGCGGACGCGGCCGTCGTGGTGGTCGGCAGCCACCCGTTCGTCGCGGGCCGGGAGAACCACGACCGCGACGGCCTCGAGCTCGGCGAGGCCCAGCAGGATCTGATCGCCGCCGTCGTCGAGGCGAACCCGAACACGGTGGTGGTCCTCGAGGACAGCTACCCGACGACCATGCGGAAGGTGGAGGACGAGGTCGCCTCGCTGCTGTGGACCACCCACGCGGGCGCCGAGACCGGCCGTGCCCTCGCCGACGTGCTCTTCGGCGGCGTCAACCCGTCCGGGCGGCTCACCCAGACCTGGTATCGGTCCGACGCCGACCTGCCGGACATCCTCGACTACGACATCACCAGGACCGGCCACACGTACCTCTACTACCGCGGCACGCCGCTCTACCCGTTCGGCCACGGACTGTCGTACACCACGTTCGGCTACCAGGGGCTGCGGGCGACGCCCAGCGGCGACGGCTGGGAGGTCAGTGTGATGGTGACCAACACCGGCGACCGGGCCGGTGACGAGGTCGTCCAGCTCTACACGCATCAGCGGACCTCCCGGGTGACGCAACCGGTCAAGCGGCTCGGCGGCTTCCAGCGGCTGACGCTGGCCCCCGGCGAGACGAAGACGGTCACCTTCCGGCTCGACCGGGCCGACCTGGCGCTGTGGGACGTCACGCGGAACAAGTGGACGGTCGAGACCTCCCCGCACGATGTGATGGTCGGCTCGTCGTCGGCGCGCATCCGGCAGCGGACGACGATCGCCGTCAAGGGCGAGCGGATCCCGCCGCGCGACCTGTCGAAGACCACCAGGGCGATCGACTTCGACGACTACTCGGGCGTCGACCTGGTCGACGAGACCAAGACGCGCGGTGACGCCGTCGGCGGGGCCGCGGGCGACTGGATCGTCTTCCGGGACGCCGACCTGAGAAGCCGCCCGGCCCGGGTGACGATGGGTGTGGCCGCGGCAGCCGGCGGCGGGTCCGTCGAACTGCGCGCCGGCTCGCCGACCGGCAGGCTGATCGCCACGGTCCCGGTCGCCGCGACCGGCGGCGTCTACGGCTGGGGTACGGCGACCGCTCCGGTGTCCGGCGCCTCCGGCGTCAAGGATCTCTACGTCGTGTTCCGGGGCGACCTGAGGATCAAGGACCTCACCCTCCACTGAACGTCCGCCGCTTCCCGCGGCCCGATCCCGACGGCAGTGCCGCCAGAACTCGCTCTTCCCGGCAGGCACTGCCGCCCTCTGTCAACCCCGATGTAAGGGGCGTGACTCAAACGATATGAGAGCGGTCCAATGGGGGGCGATTCGATCGGCTAGCTTCGTGGGTGTTCGTCGAAATCACACATCTGCGAGGCTTCGTGATCCCGCGTGGCCAGGGCCCCTTGAGGAAGCTCTCTCTCGTCAGACAGGAGTCGCGGTCGAAGGCCGCCGGCTTCGGTCTGCGGGCGGCGGTCGAGTCCGTCATCGCCGGCTGGGGCGAGGCCGCCGCCGTCCCCGTCGAGATCTGGGCGCTGCCCGACCCGTCGAGTGTGGTCACCGACGAGGTCGCCCAGCTCGTCTGCGAAACCCTGGTGCTGGCGCTGTCCGCGGCGCGGGATCCCGGCCACGTGTCGATCGCGCTGACCGTCGGCGGCACGGTCCGGCTGACGGTCAGCGACGACGGGCGCGGCTACAGCCCGCACGAACTGCCGAAGGCCGACGGCCTGCGCCGGCGGGTGGGGAGCCTGGGCGGCGTCCTCACCTTCGCGTCTGAGCCGGGCAACGGGAGCACGGTCTCGCTGGAGCTTCCGACGGACAAGGGTCGGGCAAAGGGGAGGTAACGGAAAACCCCTCAGAGAGCGAGTCGATTAAAGGTTCGCTATTCTCCCCGATATGGCCGAATCGCTGGGGGAGACGCCGGCCTCGCGATATCACCTGCTGCGGCCCCTCGGCTCCGGTGGCATGGGCACGGTCTGGCTGGCAAGGGATGTTCTGCTCGATCGCGAGGTCGCGGTCAAGGAGCTTCGGGTGCCCGACGGGCTGCCCGAGCGGGAGCGCGCGGAACGGGTGGCGCGGGTCATGCGGGAGGCCGAGGTCACCGCGCGTATCCGCCATCCCGGGATCGTCGCCGTGCACGACGTGCTCGTACACGACGGCAAGCCGTGGATCGTCATGGAACTGCTGTACGGTCACGACCTGTCCGAGGAGATCTCGACCTACGGGCCGATGGCGCCCCCGCTGGTGGCGGACATCGGCGCACGCGTGCTGGAGGCGCTGTCGGAGGCGCACTCCCGTGGCGTACAGCACCGGGACGTCAAGCCGGGGAACGTGTTCCTCGCCGACGGGGGCCGCGTCGTGCTCACCGACTTCGGCATCGCCCGACCTGCGGACCAGACCGCGCTGACCGAGGCCGGACTGCTCGTCGGCTCCCCGGGCTTCATCGCCCCGGAACGGCTGTCGGGCGAACCGGGCGGGCCGGCCGCCGACCTGTGGTCGCTCGCCGCCACGCTCTACGCCGCTGTCGAGGGCGGCTCGCCGTACCGCTCCTCCTCGCAGGAGTCGCCCGCGGAGGTGATCGCGGCGACGCTGACGCGCGATCCCCGGCCGCCGCGGCTGGCCGGCCCGCTCGGGCCGCTGCTGATGTGGATGCTGGCCCGGGACCCGGCCGCCCGGCCGGACGCCGCCACGGCTCTGGACCTCCTCCGGCGGATCGCGGCCGGCGGCGCCCCGGAGATCCGGCCGGTGCCGATGCGGCGGCCCGGCGGGAAGCACGCCCGACGCTGGATCGGCGTGGCCGCGGCGGCGACGGCCGTGGCGGTGACCGCGACCGCCGCCGTCCTC
This sequence comes from Sphaerimonospora mesophila NBRC 14179 = JCM 3151, assembly GCA_001552515.1. Taxonomy (GTDB): domain Bacteria; phylum Actinomycetota; class Actinomycetes; order Streptosporangiales; family Streptosporangiaceae; genus Sphaerimonospora; species Sphaerimonospora mesophila. The sequence continues at coordinate 37,539 of BCRI01000042.1, read as the reverse complement.
GTCCTCGACGACGGCGGAAACGACGGCGGGGCCGAGGCGGCTGCCCGGCCGCGCCCGGTGTCGCCGACCTTCTCCCGGAAGGTCGACCTGTGCCGAGCGCTGACTCCGGAGCAGGTCGGGCGGGTGCTCGGCACCGACACACCGCCGAAGGGCCGGGCGTCGGGCGACGAGTGCCAGTGGACCGTCACCGGCGCCGGGATCTCCCTGAGCGCCCAGACCGACTCCGACACCCCCGAGCCCTGGGCGCTCACGCTCGACTCCGCCCGAACCCTCCTGGCCGGTCTGCGCCGGCAGTACGGCTCGGCCCCCCGCGACGGCAACTGGATCTGGTACGAGGTCGGCGTCGACCGCAGGACCGCCGTCATCGTGTCCGCCGCCCGGCCGGCCGCCGGCGTGGGCGACGAGGCGTTCACCGCCGACATCACCAGACCGGAGGGAGCGGCCCAGGCGTCCGAGGTGTACTTCCGCCTCGGTGATCTCGTGGCCCGCTTCCAGTACGCCGACCTCGACGCCGGATCGGTCGAGGACCTGCGGCAGCGCGCGATGGAGGCGGCCGGAATGGCCGTCGAAGGCCTTCGAGGGCTGGCCTGAATGGACCTGCTGGCCGGCCGTTACCGCCTCGTCGAAGCACTCGGCGAGGGCGGCGGCGGCACCGTCTGGCGGGCCACCGACGAACTGCTCCGCCGTGAGGTCGCGATGAAGCAGGTCCGCATCCCGTCGGGGCTCGGCGGGGCGGAGCTGGCCGAGTTCACCGACCGGGCGATCTACGAGGCTCGGGCGGCGGGCCGGCTCAACCACCCGTCGATCGTGATGATCCACGACGTGGTCCGGCACGAGGGGCGGCCGTGGATCGTGATGGACCTGGTGCCCGGCCGATCGCTCGACAGGGTGATCCACGAGGACGGGCCGCTCCCGGTGCGGCGGGTGGCCGAGATCGGGCTTTCCGTCCTCGACGCGCTGGAGGCCGCGCACGCCCGCGGGATCCTGCACCGTGATGTGAAGCCCGCCAACGTGCTGATCGCACCGGACGGTCGCGCGCTGCTCACCGACTTCGGGATCGCCGCCCGGCTCGGCACGGCCGGAGCGGTCTCGTCCAGTTCCGCGGGATCGCCCGCCTACATGGCGCCCGAGCGTTTCCGCGGCGAGCCCGACGGGCCGCCCTCCGACCTGTGGTCGCTGGGCGCGACGCTGTACGCGGCGGTCGAGGGCCGGCCGCCGTTCGAGCGGGATCTCGCCGCCGCGCTCGTCGCCGCCGTGCTCCTGCACCAGCCGCGGCCGATGGTCCTGGCCTCGCCCGAGCTGGCCTGGCTCGTGCACGGCCTGCTCGACAAGGACCCCGCCCGCCGCCTGCCGCCACAGGTCGTACGGCAGGCCCTGCACGCGCTGGCCGCCGCGCCGGGGCCCGCCGACGTACGGCGGGGCCGTACGACACGGCTCGTGCTCGGCATCGCGCTGGTGCTGGTGGTGGGTGTGACAGCGGGGCTGGGGGCCTGGTGGCTGGCCGGTGGGCCGGGGGCGGGTTCCGGCTCGGACGGGGGACGGTTCACGGCCGCCCCCGACCCGTGCCGTAGCCTTACCACCGCCGCGGTCCGCGAGCTGTTCGGCGCCCAGGCCGCGCCGGATCAGATCACGGATCACTCGTCGGCGGAGTCCGCCGGAGGGCCGGGACGGCTCGCCCCGAGCTGCCAGTGGCGGGAGCGCACGAGCGGCCGGGATCGGACGATAACCGTGACCTACCGGCTCGCCGACTCCGGCCGGGGGGAGGCGGCGGCCGATGCCGCGGCCCTGGAGCTCGCCGGGCAGCGTGCCGCCCAGGCCGAGGCGGGCGCCGCGCTCTACGACCAGCCGGGCATAGCGGACGAGGCGTTCTCGCGCGACGAGTCGGATCCGAGCGCCGGGACCGCCGGGGCATCGGTCTGGTTCCGGCTCAGCAACCTCGTCGTCGAGGTCGCCTACCGCCGGGCGGGCGACGCGACGGTCACTCCGGACGACCGGCGAACCGCCGTACGCGCGGCGGAGCTCGTCGATGTCGGGCTCGGATAACCTTTCGAACGTTCAGGAGGCGATATGTCCAGCGGTGACGACGGATACCCCGGGCCCGGCGGCCCGGCGCCCCTGCCCTGGCAGTCGTCCGGTCCGGTCCCTCCTGAGGCGTCGCCCGACGGCCGGCCCGCCCCGCCGCCCGCCGGCCCGAATGCTCCGCAACCCCCGCACCAACACCCCCAGCGGTATCCACAGCAAGATCATTGGGGACAGGGACAGCCTCAGGGGCAGCCCCAGGGACGGCCTCAGGGACAGCCGTATCCCCAGCAGTACGGCCCGCCGCCGCACGGACAGCCGCCGATCCAGCCGCCCCATGGACAACCACCGCAGGGGCCGTCGCCCCATGGACAACCGCCGCTTGGACAACCCCTGATCCAGCCGCCGCCCGCTCAGCCGTACGGCCAGGGCCCGTACGGTCAGAGTCCGTACGGTCAGAGTCCGTACGGTCAGGGCCCGCATGGCCAGGATCCGTACGGCCCGCCGGGCGGACCTGCGCCGGGCGGGGCGTGGCAGGGCTCCGGCGGCGGCTGGCAGGGGCCGACCCCGCCGGCTCCCGCCCTGTGGCAGACGCCGACGCAGCCGTCCCCGTCCCGGCGCCGGGGCTGGGTGATCCCGAGCGTGGCGATCACGGCCGTGCTGGCGGTGGCGGGCGGGACGTTCGCGGTGATGAAGGTGCGCGACGTCGGCGCGAGCCCCGTGCCGACTGCGACCGCGGCCGCGGCCTCTCCGGCGGCCACGTCATCGGCCGCCGCCGACGCGTCGAAGACGGACGCGTGCGCGATGCTCGACCCGGCGGAGACCGAGCGGCTGGTGCCCGCCGCGAAGATCGACTCGTCGATGCGCGACAACCGCGACGACGCCATCGTCAGCTACGTCAAGTGGACCTGCAGCTGGGTCAACCGCGACATCTCCTACAAGGACAAACGGCGCAGCCGTGAGATCACCGTGAACGTGTCCCGATATGAGGGGGTCGGCAACACCACGGCGGAGAAGGCCGCGCGCATCCAGTTCGACGGTGAGCTGAAGCAGTACAAGTACCAGGAGAAGGTGTCCACCAACGAGCGCTACTACTCGAAGGCGAAGGAGTTCGCCGGGATCGGCGAGCAGGCCGCCGCCCAGTACCAGTGGACGCGGGAGAAGGACTACTGGTACTCCTTCGGGCAGGGCGTGGGCCGCGTCGGCAACGTGGTGTTCCAGGTGAAGTACGAGGCGAACCAGAAGGACAAGGAAGCGGCCATCTTCTCGACGGACACCACCCAGTCCATCACCGAGGAGAACGCGCTGCGCGAGGTCGAGAACCTGCTGGGCCAGCTCGGGAAGTCGGTCACCGCCTGGCAATCCGGGCAGGCGATGCCGTTCAAGCCGCGGCCGAAGCCGAGCCCGAGTCCGTCGCCCAAGCCCACCCTGATCGCGCTGCCGGAGCCGTGCGTGAGCGTGCAGTCGCTGGTCAAGACGCTGGTGCCCAAGACCGAGGGAGTGGCGGCCCGCAGCGTGGAGGACGGCGCCACGGTCACCCAGTGTCAGTGGTGGAACGACAAGCTGCCGATCGGTCAGGGCAAGGTACGGTGGCGGAACCTCCGGATCAACATCTACGCCTTCGCCGACGCGGATTCCGCCCGCTACCGCTTCATCGACGAGCGGGCCAAGGCCAAGACGACGGCGTCGAGCAGGATCGGCGGCATCCGGTGGGGCAAGCTGCGCAAGCTGCCGGGGTTCGGCCAGGACTCGTTCGGCCAGGCCATCCGGCAGCGCACCGACACCGCGCAGTCGAACCGCTACGAGATCTACATCCTCGACGGCACGAAGGTCGTCTGGGTGCTCTTCTCGGGCAGCGACCGGCCGGAGAACACGCCGATCAACGCGCCGGACTCGCTGCTGATGGACTCGAAGGAGGCGGCCGCCGGGGCGAGATCCGTGGCGCGGACCGTGCTGGGAGCCCTGTAGCAGGGTGTTCGCCCTGAACAGGGCGGGTATGCAACCCCTCGACTACCTGCCGATGGAGGGGACCATGGCTACCTGTGAGGTCTGTGGCAACGACTACGACATGGCCTTCGAGGTCCACAGCCAGGGGGCGGTGCACGTCTTCGACAGCTTCGAGTGCGCGATCACGCGGATGGCGCCGATCTGCGAGCACTGTGGATGCCGCATCGTGGGCCACGGTGCCGAGGTGGACGGGCGGTGGTACTGCTGCGCCCACTGCGCCCGCGAGTCGGGGGCGACCACCATCGTGGACAAGGAGGTCACGGCGGCCGGCAGCCGGTAGTGCGCCGTCCTCCGACGTCACGGGGGATCCGCCGAGCTCACCCGGTGCGAGGGAGCGAGGACCGCACGCGAAAGCCCGCCGGAGCGGGCTTTCGCAGCGGACCGGAGCCTCCTCCCGGCGCACCCCCAGGGTGGAGGGACCGGGCTCCCGGAAAGTGGTCAGCCCTTGATGGCGCCGATGATGACCCCCTTGGTGAAGTGGCGCTGGACGAACGGGTAGATGATCAGCGCGGGCACCACCGCGACCATCACGATCGCCATCTTGATGGCCAGCGTCGGCGGGGCAGCCTGGCCGTAGGCGACCCCCGCGGTGCCCGCCGGCAGCGCGGCGGCGTTGACGACGTACTCGCGCAGCACCAGCGCGAGCGGCCACTTGGCCGAGTCGTCCAGGTAGAGCATGGCGTTGAACCAGGCGTTCCAGTAGCCGACCGCGTAGAACAGCGCGATCACCGCGGTCACCGCCTTCGACAGTGGCAGCACGATCCGCCACAGGATGCGGAACTCGCCGGCGCCGTCGATGCGGGCGCTGTCGAGCAGCTCATGCGGGATGTTCATGAAGAAAGCCCGCAGCACCACGATGTTGAACGCCGACACCGCCGACGGCAGGATCAGCGACAGGTAGTCGTTCTTGAGCCCGAGCGAGGCGACCAGCAGATAGGTCGGGATCAGGCCGGGGAAGAACACGAACATCAGCAGCACGCTGAACAGCAGCGGCCGGTGCAGGAATGAGCCCGGCCGCGACAGTCCGTACGCGCCGAGCACGCTGACACCGAGGCTGAAAGCGGTGCCCACCACGGTCACCCCGGTGCTGACCAGGATCGCGTGGCTCACCACGGTGTCGGAGAAGATCTGCCGGTAGGCGTCGAACGTGATGCCGTCGGGCACCAGCACGAGCCCGCCCGCCTCGTTGACGGTCTTCGAACTCGACAGGCTCGTCAGCAGGATCGTGTAGAGGGGGAAGAGCACCAGCAGCAGGACGACCACTATCGTGCCGCCCTTGCCGAGCCGCCCGGCGAGCGACCCCGGCTCCTCCCACGGCGCCCGTCCGGGCTTCCGCGCGATCGCGCTCACTTGGAATACACCCCCCGCTCGCCCAACGAGTGGGCCACCCGGTTCGCCACCAGGATCAAGATCAGGCCTACCAGTCCCTTGAACAGACCGGCCGCCGCGCCGTACCCGAAGTCCCCGGTGCGCAGACCCGAGTAGTAGGCGAACGTGTCGAACACCTCGGACACCGCGCTGCCGACGGCGCTGCGCTGCAGCATGAACTGCTCGAAACCGACGTTCAGCGCGTCGCCCAGGCGGAGGATCAGCAGGAGCACGATCACCGGACGCAGTCCCGGCAGCGTGACGTGCCACATCCGCCGCCACCGCCCGGCACCGTCGACGGCGGCGGCCTCGTAGAGGTGGGGGTCGATCGTGCTGAGCGCCGCCAGGAACACGATCGACCCCCACCCCGCGTCCTTCCAGACCGTCTGCGAGGTGACGAGCAGGATGAACGTCTCCGAGTGCGTCATGATGTCGACGCCCTCGTGGCCGTGCTCACGCAGGATCTGCGCGAGCAGGCCGGCGCCGCCGAGCATCTGCTGGAAGATCGCGACCACCAGCACCCAGGAGAAGAAGTGCGGCAGGTAGACGACGCCCTGCACGAAGGCGCGCAGGCGCGGCGACATGATGCTGTTGAGCAGCAGTGCGAGCGCGATCGGCACCGGGAAGTAGAAGACGAGCTGGAACGCGGTGATGCCGAGGGTGTTGACCACCGCGTGCCCGAACTGCGGGTCGCCGAGCAGCTGCGCGAAGTTGGTGAAGCCGATGATCGGGCTGCCCAGGATGCCCCCGCTGTAGGGGTTGTAGTCCTGGAGCGCGATCACGTTGCCGAGCGTCGGCACCCACCAGAAGGCCGTGACGAGCACGACCATCGGCGCGGCCATCACCAGCAGCGGCCAGTCCCGCCGCAGCCTGGCCCGCCGGTCGGCGGAGCGTGGTGCGGAGGGTGCGGAGGAGGGCTCGGCCCGGGTCAGGTCGGGCCGAGCCCCGTCTCTGCGATCCCGGGCTGCGCGGCCCCCGGCTCCGCGAGCCTTGGATCCGGTCGTCATGCTCACAACCGGCCGTTCTCCCGGGCGACCTTCATGTAGAACTCCCGCGCCTCGTTGCCGCCCTGCTCCTGCCAGTCCTTGACGACCTGCTTCCATTCGGAGATCGGCCGCTTGCCGCGGAAGATCTCCTGCATCTTGTCCTCGGTCGGCGTGACCAGCCCCGACATCTTCGCCGGCATCTCCACGCGGATGCCGACGAAGGGGTCGCTCTCCAGGTGGGCCGCCGCCTTGGACTGCCAGCCGTGATAGGCCTGCACGTAGTCCGGGTACTGCGACTCCGTGATCGCGCCGGGACGGCCGGACAGGAACATGTAGGTGGGCTGGGCCTCCTTCTCGCCGAGCGCGGTCCGCTGCACCAGCCCGTCCTTGATCGTGTAGTGCTCGCCCTCGACGCCGTTGGCGAGCAGGTCGGCCTCCATCGTCCCGAACGGCGCCGAGCACCAGTTGGCGACGCCGAGGATCTCGTGCATCCGATCGTCGGGCAGGCCCTTCTTGATGAAGCAGAACATGCCGGCCGGCTCGTTGCGCCAGATGATGACCTTGCCGCCGGCATGCGCGGGGTACGGATCGACGGCGGCGATGCGCAGCTTGGGGTTGTCGGCCAGGTAGGTGCCGTACAGCTCGTGCCAGGCGCCGGGACCCTCCCGGTAGATGACGAGCTGACCGGAACCGAAGAGCGGCTTGTGGTCGGCGTCCTTGTTGGCGACGACATCCGGGTGCACCCAGCCGCTTTCGAACAGCTTGACCACGAACTCGATGTGCTGCTCGAACTCGGGGGTCTCGTACTTGTAGACGAGCGTGCCGTCCGGCTGCTTGCGCCACTCCCTCGGCACGCCGAACGCCCGCTGAACCTCCTGGTCCATGCCGCCGAACGCCCAGCGCTTCTTCTTGGGGTCGGTCAGTTGCTTGCCCAGCGTGAGCAGGTCGTCGGCGCTGGCCGGCATGGGCAGGCCGAGCTCGTCGAGGATGTCCTTGCGGGCCAGGGTCAGCAGTACGTAGGGTGCGTTCTGCCACGGGATGCCGTGCAGCACCCCGCCGTACACGCCGAACTGCCAGGCCGCGGTGTCGTAGGCCGCGAGCATGGGGTAGGCCTTGGCCTTGTCGCCGGCCAGGTAGGGGGACAGGTCGGCGAAGAGCTTGTTGGCCGCCTCGGGGAAACGCGCGATCTTGTTGGCCTCCCAGCCGGGGATCTGGATCATGTCGGGCACCTCCCCGCTGGCCAGGATCGCGGTGAGCTTCTCGCCGTAGGTGTTGCCGTCCTGGATGTTGAACCGTACGACCCCGCCGAGCTGCTCGTTGACCGCGTCGTAGTAGGCGTTGTCGCCCAGCCCCGGAGGCACCTTGCCCCACAGCGGGGTCATCGCGGTGATCTCCTTGCCGCTGGTGATCGGCTTCTCGGTGATCGCCTGCACGAACGTGGCGGGCCGGGACAGGAAGCCGGGCTCGACGAAGTCGCCGCCCGGGAGGTCGGGGGTGAGGCCCGGTACGCTGAACGGGATCCGGTTCGGCACGAGCGTCTTGAGCTTGTCCGCCGCGACGGCCGTGCCCTTGGACACTTCCTTCTTCGCGGCGCAGCCCGTGAGACCGCCGGTGGCGGCCAGCACCGCGCCGGCGCCCACTATGCCGAGAAAACCTCGTCGGCTCGTCGTCGCGCCTTCGGGGGATGGTGACATGGCGCGCTCCCTTCACTGGATTCGGATAGAGTTTCCGAGTTAAAGTTAGTTAGTCTGGCAGCCAAACAAACTAGTCGAGGGGTCCGGTTGCCACAAGGGAGTGACCCGTTGATCTTTGCCGTGGCGAGGCGCCACCCCGGCGACCACGGTAGGTAAGAAGATCTATGGGAAACGACCGGAAGATGAGGCCGAGCGGGAACGGGGACGACTCTTGATCACATCGCACAACGGGCCCCAACCGGCCGACTTCGCCGACGTCCGGGCGACCAACCTGGCCGTCGTGCTGCGGTTCGTGCGGGAGAACGCGCCGTGCTCACGCGCCGACATCGCCGCCTCGACCGGGCTCAACAAGGCCACCGTGTCGAGCCTCGTCGCCGACCTGATCGACCGCAGGCTGCTGCGCGAGACCGGGCTGACCGAGCACCGGGTCGGCCGGCCCGCCACCATGCTCGTCCTGGACGGCTCGCCGTACGCCGCGATCGGGGTCGAGGTCAACGTCGACTACATCAGCGCGGTCGCCGTCGACCTCAAGGGCGAGGTGCTGGTGAACTGGCGGCGGTCCTTCCCCGGCACGACCTCGACGGCGGGGCAGGCCGTGGTCGCGGTGGCGGCGATCGCCCGGCGGGTGATCAGCCGGATGGCCAAGGAGGCCAGGCAGGTCCTGGGCCTGACCGTGGCCGTGCCCGGGCTGGTCGACCTGAACGGTTCGGTGCGGGTGGCCCCCAACCTCGGCTGGCGGGACGCCGACCTGTGCGGCGACCTCACCAAGGCGCTGCGCGACCCGGGCTTCCCGGTGCTGGTCGACAACGAGGCCAACCTGGCCGCGCTCGCCGAGCACCGGTTCGGCCGGCACGGGAACGCGTCCGACCTCGTCTACCTCACCGGCGAGGTCGGCGTCGGCGCCGGGATCATCCTGGACGGCCGGCTCAGGCGCGGCGGGCAGGGCTACAGCGGGGAGATCGGCCACATCGAGATCGACCCGGGCGGACGCCCGTGCCGGTGCGGCCGGCGGGGCTGCCTGGAGGCCGTCGCCGGAGTGGACGCGATCCTGTCCCTGACCGCGCCCGACGCCTCTCCCGCCGAGCTGGAGCCGGAGATCGACGAGGTGGCGCAGCGGGCCGGCAACGGCGAGCCGGAGATCCTGGAGTTGCTGGACGACGTCGGCCGCCACCTGGGCAGGGGCGTGGCGGTGCTGGCCAACCTGCTCGACCCCGAGGTGATCGTCCTCGGCGGCTACTACATCCCGCTCGCGCCGTGGCTGGTCGCCCGGGCCGAGGAGGAGATGCGCCGCCGGGTCATCGCGCCCGGCGGAGGCGGCTGCCGGCTGGAGGTCTCGACCCTCGGGTACGGCGCGGCCGCCCTGGGTGCGGCCGCCCGGGTGCTGGACTCGGTCGACTCCGGCCGTCTTCCGTCCCATCAGTGAAGCGGACGCCGAATGGGTCTTGACCGAGGGCGGTGCAGGGGGCACTCTTCCGGATAAGCCCGAAACGACACCCCCCGCAAGCCTTGGAATCCCTTCGAAGCGCTTCGACGAACGGCGAACGCCCGGCGCTTCCCCCCCAACCTCATCAACCCGAAACTTCGGCGCAACCGGCATCGAAGCGCTTCGACACGAAGGGCAGGTCTTCAGATGAACGAACCGCCGGCCTTCCGGAACCCCGGCCTGCCCACCGCCGAGCGCGTGCGCGACCTGCTCGGCCGGCTGACGCTGGAGGAGAAGATCGGCCTGCTGCACCAGTACCAGGCCCCGGTCGAGCGACTCGGCCTGCGGCCGTTCCGCACCGGCACCGAGGCGCTGCACGGCCTGGCCTGGCACGGCCCGGCGACCGTGTTCCCCCAGGCCGTCGGGCTGGCCAGCACCTGGGATCCGGAGCTGGTCCGGCGGGTGGGCTCGGCCACCGGGGACGAGGTGATGGCCTTCCACCACAAGGATCCCCAGGCGGTCGGCCGCAACGTGTGGGCCCCCGTGGTCAACCCGCTGCGCGATCCGCGGTGGGGCCGAAACGAGGAGGGCTACTCGGAGGATCCCTGGCTGACCGGCCTCATGGGCGCCGCCTACTCCCGCGGCCTGTGCGGCGACGGCGGCCCGGACGGCAGCGGCGTGCTGAAGACCGCGCCCACACTGAAGCACTTCCTCGCCTACAACAACGAGACCGACCGGTGCGTCACCTCCAGCGGGCTGCCGCCCCGGGTGCTGCACGAATACGAGCTCAAGGCGTTCCGCCCGGCGATCGAGGCGGGCGCAGCGGTGGCCGTGATGCCGTCGTACAACCTGGTCAACGGGCGCCCGGCCCACCTGTCGCCGCTGATCGAGTCCGCGCTGCGCACCTGGGCACGCGACGACATCATGGTGGTCAGCGACGCCTACGCCCCGGCGAACCTGACCGGGATGCAGGCCTACCACCGGGACCTGCCCGAGGCGTACGCGCACGCGATCAAGGCCGGGCTGGACAGCTTCACCCAGGACGACGACGATCCGGCCGCCACGCTCGGCCACATCCGCACGGCGCTCGACCGCGGACTGCTCACCGAAGGCGACATCGACCGGGCCGCCCGGCACCTGCTGTCGATCCGGGTCAGGCTCGGCGAGTTCGACCCGGCCACGCCGTACGACCAGATCACGCAGGACGTCGTGAACAGCCCGGAGCACCGGCGCCTGGCCAGGGAGGCGGCCCGGAAGTCGATCACACTGCTCAAGAACGACGGCATCCTCCCGCTCGCCTCGCCCAGGACGGTCGCGGTGATCGGCCCGCTGGCCGACCTCCTCATGGAGGACTGGTACAGCGGCACGCTGCCGTACCAGATAACGGCGCGCGGCGCGCTGGCCGAACGGTGCGAGGTCGTTCACTGCGAGGGCGTCGACCGGGTGGCGCTGCGCGCCGAGAGCGGCCAGCTCGGCGTGTTCGACGTGTTCGACTGGGGTGGCGGGGCGCTCGCGTTCCGGTCGGCGGCCAACGGGCTGCACCTGTCCGTGGGGGAGGACGGCGTCCTGGTCAGCGACCAGCCCGGGCCGAACGGCTGGGAGGTGCGGCAGACGTTCCGCATGGAGGAGCGGCCGCGCGGCGTCGTGCTGCGGCACATCTCCACGGGCCACTACGTCGCCGTCGACGGTGACGTCGCCCGGATCACCGAGGACCCGGACGCGGCCGCCGTGCTGACCGTCGAACTGGTCGACTCCGGCACGGCCAGGGCGGCGGAGGCGGCGGCCCGGGCCGACGTCGCCGTCGTCGTGCTGGGCGACCACCCGCTCGTGAACGGCCGCGAGACCGAGGACCGGGCCGATCTCCGCCTGCCCGCCCGCCAGGAGACGCTGCTGCGGGCGGTCCACGCGGCCAACCCCGCGACCGTGCTCGTCCTCAGCAGCGGCTACCCGTTCGCGGTGACCTGGGCCGATGAGCATCTGCCCGCGGTCGTGTGGTCCGCGCACGGCGGGCAGGAGTACGGCAACGCCCTCGCCGAGGTGCTGTTCGGCGACGAGGACCCCGGCGGGCGGCTCACCCAGACCTGGTACCGCTCGGCCGCCGATCTGCCCGACCTGCTCGACTACGACATCGTCACGACGGAGGCCACCTATCTCTACTTCCGGGGCAGGCCGCTCTACCCGTTCGGGCACGGCCTCAGCTACGCGAGCTTCGCCTACTCGGATCTGACCCTGTCCGCCGCCGAGGTGGCCGAGGGTGACACGCTGACCGTGACGGTCACCGTGACCAATACGGGGGACCGTGAGGGCGAGGAGGTCGTGCAGGTCTACACCCGTCAGCAGCGCTCCCGGGTCAAGCAGCCGCTCGCGCGGCTGTGCGGGTTCGGCAGGGTACGGCTCGCGCCCGGCGAGAGCCGTACGGTGTCGGTGGAGATCCCGGTCGCCGAGCTGGCGATCTGGGACGTCACCCGCGGCCGGTTCGTGCTGGAGGACGCCCCGCACAAGGTGCGGGTGGGGCGGTCGTCGCGGGACATCCGCCTGTGCGCGCCGCTGCGGGTGAACGGCGAGACGATCCCGCCGCGCGCGCTGACCGCGCCGACCGGACGGGGGGGTCTGAGCGCGGCCGACAACGACGAGTACGAAGGGGTCGTGCTGTGCGCCGCGGCGATCGACGTCGGGGACGCGGTCCGGGCCGCCGAGGCGGGAGCCTGGATCGTGTTCCGCGACGCCGATTTCGGAGACGCCGGCACCGGTCCGTCCGGATGCGTGCTGAGCGTGTCGAGCGCGGAGGGCGGCGTGCTCACGCTCCGGCTCGACGACCCGCTGTGCGGGGAGGCGATCGGGGCGGTGACCGTGCCGCCCACGGCGAACCGGCACGATTTCGTCCAGGTCGGCACGCCGCTGGCGGAGACCGCCGGAGTGCGCGATCTTTATGTCGTGTTCGAGAGCGAAGGGGTGACGGTGAGCACGCTGGAGTTCGCCCGGTGAGGACGGTCACGATCGCCGACGTGGCCAAGCACGCGGGGGTCGCGGTCAGCACCGTGTCGTACGTGCTGAGCGGCAAACGGGCCATCTCCGCCACCACCCGGCAGCGGGTGCTCGACAGCGTGCGCGCACTCGGATATCACCCCAACGCCGGTGCGCGCGCCCTGGCCAGCAAGCGGGCCAACGTGATCGCCCTGGTGCTCCCGCTGCGCGCCGGCATGAACCTGCCGGTCCTCATGCAGTTCGCGACGTCCGTGGTGACCACCGCCAGGCAGTACGACCACGACGTGCTGCTCATGACCGCCGACGAAGGGCCGGACGGGCTGCACCGGGTGGCGGCCAGCGCCCTGGTCGACGGGCTGCTGCTGATGGACGTGGAGATTCACGACGCCCGTGTGCCGCTGCTGCGCGAGCTGGTCGAGCCGAGCGTGCTGATCGGTTTTCCCGCCGACCCGGCCGGGCTCACCTGTGTCGACCTCGACTTCGCCCGCGCGGGCGCGCTGTGCGCCGACCATCTCGCCGATCTCGGTCACCGGCGGATCGCGCTGCTCGGCGCCCCGAGTGTGGTCTACGAGAGGGGCACCGGCTTCGCCGAGCGCACGCTGGCGGGGTTCACCGAGGCGGCGCGGCGGCACGGGGTCGAGGCGTGGGCACGGCCGTGCGAGGAGTCCTTCGACGAGGTGCACGCGACCGTGAAGGTGCTGCTCGACGAGCACCCCGGCCTTTCGGGGCTGGTCGTGCACAACGAGGCGGCGGTCGGCCACGTGCTGGCCGCGCTGCGCATGCTCGGCAGGCGGGTGCCCGGCGACATGTCGGTCGTGGCGATCTGCCCCGACGACGTCGCCGAGCGGGCCAGCCCGGCGCTGACCTCCGTGCTCATCCCCGCCGAGGACGTCGGGCGTCAGGCGGTGCGGCTGCTGATGGCGAAGCTGGACGGCCAGGCCGTACCGGAGTCGACCCTGCTCGAACCCCGCCTGACGGTCCGGGACAGCACAGCCTGATCACGGCGCTGGTCAGGGTTCGCCTCCCTCACCGCCGGCGCGCCTGTTCTTCCGTACGCGGGCCTTGGACCCGGCGGGCGGCGTGCCCGCCCCTGGCTCACCGTTCGCGGGCTCGCCGTTCGTGGATTCGGCGCCCGCCGGTTCGGTCTTCGCCGACCCGGTCTTCGGGGGTTCGGTGTGGTCCGACCCGGCCGTGCCGCGGGGTTCCTTCCCACGGGGCTCGCTGTCCCGGGGCTCGCTGTCCCGGAGCCCGCTGTCCCGGGGCTCGCGCAGCGAGGCGATGACCGCGTCGGCCTCGGTGTCCGCCGCGAGGTCGTCGGCCTCCGCGGCCTCGCGCCGCTTGATGACCACCATGTGATCGACGGAAGCGCGCCCGCCGCCGGTCACGGCCAGCAGCACCGACGCCGCCCCGAGGGCCACGATCAGCCGGATGTCGCCGCCGGTGAGCGGAAGCGCCGGGTCACCGGCCGTCAGCACGAACACGGCCAGCGCCTCGGCGAACAGCAGCAGCCCGACCGTTGGTACGGCCAGGCCCGCGATCAGGAGCGTGCCGCCGACGAGCTCGATCAGCATGGTGGCGGCCGCCCACAGTCCGGGCATCGGGGCCTGCAACTCGGCGAACTGCGCCCCGGTCGAGGTGAGGCCGGCCTCGAGCTTGTGCCAGCCGTTGACGAAGAAGATCCCGCCGACGCCCAGTCGGGCGGCCAGCGCGGCCAGGTCTTGCAGGCTTCTCTTCACGATGGTCGTCCCTGGGGGTGAGGGGGGTCGCCCTTGGGTTGCGCGTCCTACACGGGAACCCGTTCCGGCTCCTCGGCGCCGGGTGGGCGGGGGATGAACACGGCCACAGCGAGCGCGGTGAGGGCGAGCATCGCCACGCTGACGAGGACCGTGGAGTGCAGGGCGGTGACGAACGCGGTGCGTGCCGCGCTCAGCAGGGTCTCTCCCGTGGCGCCGTCCCCCGTCTCGTGCGCCACGTGGGCGGCGGACGCGAGCGATTCACGGGCCTGGGCCATCAGGCGCTCGGGCACTCCGGCGACGGTGCCGAGGGCCGGCGCGTAGATGATGGTGGTGATCGTGCCGAGCACCGCGATGCCGAGCCCGGCGCCCAGTTCGTAGGCCGTCTCCTCGATGGCGGCGGCGCCGCCGGCCCGTGCCTCAGGGGCGGACGCCATGATCACGTCGGAGGCGCCGAGCAGTGCGACCTCGACGCCGAACCCGATGCCCACGAAGCACAGCGTGAGCATGACGGGATGCGGTTCCGTCCCCCAGGTCAGGACGGGGGTGAGGGACAGGGCGGTGAGCGCCAGCCCACCGCTGATCGTGGCCCGCACGCCGGCGCGCTGCAGCACGTGCGCGGCGGCCAGGCCCCCGACGACGGCGGCGACCATCAACGGCAGCATGCGGACGGCGGCCGCCGTCGGCGACAGGCCGAGCACGAGCTGGAGGTACTGGGCGAGCATGAGCTCCAGCCCGACGAGCGCGAAGATCGCCAGTGCCACGCAGGCCACGCCGGTGGAGAATCCCCGCTGCCGGAACAGCCGGATGTCGAGCAGCGGGACCGCCAGCCGGCGCTGGCGCCGTACGAACCAGACCAGCAGCGCCACGCCGCCGAGGAGCACGGCGATCGAGGCGTCGCGCCCGATCGTATGACCGGTCCCGGCCTCCTTGAGCCCGAAGGCCACGGCCAGGATGCCGAGGGTCGACAGGGCCGCGCTGGTGGCATCCCACGGCTGGTCCGGCCGCCGCGGCGACGGCGGGAGGATCCGTACGGCCACGGGCAGCAGGATGACGAGCAGCGGCACATTGATGAGGAACACCGCGCCCCACCACAGGTGCTCGACGAGGACGCCGCCGACCAGCGGGCCGACTGCGGCTCCCGCCGCCGCCACGGCGCTCCAGACGCCGAGCGCGATGGCCCGCTCCCGCCGGTCGGTGAACACCTGTCTGATGATCGACAGCGTGGCCGGCATGATCATGGCGCCGCCGACGCCGAGGAAGGCGCGGGAGACGATGAGCGCCAGCGGGCTGCCGGCGAACGCGGCCGACAGCGAGGCCAGGCCGAACACCACGTAGCCGGCGAGCACGAAGGGCCGTCTGCCGTACCGGTCGCCCAGCGTGCCGAACGTGATCAGCAACGGCGCGACGACCAGGGAGTAGCTGTCGATGATCCACAGGAGTTGCACGGCGGACGGTTCCAGCGCGGCGGTCAGCGCGGGCACCGCGATGTGCAGCACCGTCGCGTCGACGGCGATCAGGAGCAGGCTGAAACAGAGCAGCACAAGGACCGACCACCGGTTCACCCGGCGTTCGCGCACGACGCCTCCAGTGCGGACAGCGCCGGACTCGGTCTCAACCCCGACTATGATCATAGGCCGTTCAGTGCTCCTCCTCCCGTATCTGAGAGGGCCCGCTGGGACATGCGTCCGCAGCTTAGGCCATCGGAAGGGGATCTCTCAGCCCTTCCGGTGATGTCCGGTACATATCGCCGGGCCGGGGGCGGGGCCGTTCCGGCGCGCACACGAGCACGCCGGATCCAAGCATTCCGCCGTTGCTTGCGGTATAACCGGGGGGCGAAGCGGGGAGGCAGCGATGCGGGACTCCGACAGGGCACGGGCGGCGGGTCGGTTGAATCGGACCGCGGCCCATGAGCTGTTCGAACGGGTGCGCTTCCGCTATTTCCATCTGCCACCGTTCGCGCGGCGCGCCGTCTTCGCCGTGCTGCTCGTCGCGACCATGGGCGTGGCCGCCGCGCTCAACTGGTCGCTGGTCCCGACGTTCGTCAGCGCCGTCGTGGTGCTGGGTTTCCTCGCGCTCTCGCTCAGTTTCCCGCGCGCCGCGGCCACCGTGCTGGTGGTCGGGGCCTGGGGGCTCATGGTGCCGGCGCTGCTTCCCCTGGTCGGCGGCCAGCGGCTGGTGCCGTGGCTGATGACGCTGGCCATCCCGGTGGCGGTGGCCGCACACCTGATCCGATGGGTGCCGCCGTGGCTGACCACGCTGTCGGCGTTGCTCCCGGCGGGGGTGGTGGCCATCGCGATCGCCCCGTGGTCGCCGTCCGGCGCGCTCTGGGGCGCCTGCGGCGTGGCGGCCGCCGTGCTCGTCTACCGCCTCGTGCTGGCGCACCGGGTCCGCGCCGAGATCGAGCGTCAGCGGCCCGGGGACGCCGTCCAGCCCCAGCAGTGGACCGCCCAGCAGCGGCCCGGGCAGCAGAAGACCGTCCAGCAGCGGGTGCGGGCGGGCGGCCATCAGTCGGCCGGAGGCGACCCGGGGCCACCGCCGCCGATCACCGTCGAGCAGGCGCTCGGCGAACTCGAGGCGATGATCGGGCTCGAACCGGTCAAGGAGCAGGTACGGGCGATCGCCGCGTCCATCGAGGCGGCGCGCCTGCGCCGAGAGGCGGGTTTCGCCAATGAGCGCCCGATGCGGCACTTCGTCTTCGTCGGCCCGCCCGGGACCGGCAAGACGAGCGTGGCCCGTACGGTAGCCAAGATCTTCTACGCCTTCGGGCTGCTGGAGACGCCGTTCGTGGTCGAGGCCCAGCGGGCCGACCTGGTGGGGGAGTACCTGGGGGCCACCGCCATCAAGACCAACGAGCTCATCGACAGCGCGCTCGGCGGTGTGCTGTTCATCGACGAGGCGTACGGCCTGATCAACTCCGGGGACGGCCAGCCCGACAGGTTCGGCGCCGAGGCGGTGCAGACGCTGCTGAAACGGGCGGAGGACGACCGCGACCAACTGATCATCATCTTGGCCGGCTACGAGCGGGAGATGAACGAGTTCCTGTCGTCCAACCCCGGGCTGTCGAGCCGGTTCGCCGGCCGGGTGCGCTTCCCGAGCTATCTCCCCGACGAACTGCTGGAGATCACCGAGGCGCTGCAGGAGCGGCGGGGGGACCGGCTCGCCGCTGACGCGCGTCCGGTGCTGCGCGGGATGTACGAGGACGTCCGGCGGCGCGGTCTGATCGACGAGCTGGGCAACGCCAGGTTCGCCCGCAGCCTGGCCGAGGCCGCGGCTCAGGCGCGCGACGTACGGGTGGTGAGCGCGGGTGGCGCTCCACGCGGCGAGGACCTGGTCACGATCACGACGGGCGACGTCGTCAAGGCCTTCGACGAGATCACCGCGCGGTACCGCGGCTATCAGGCGACCCCGACGCTGGAGGAGGCGCTCGCCGATCTCGACCGGATGGCCGGGCTCGAACCGGTCAAGCGGCAGGTGCACGCGATCACGGCGCAGCTCAAGGTCGCGCGGATGCGCCAGGAGCAGGGCCTGCCCGTCCAGGCGCAGATGCGGCACTTCGTGTTCGTCGGTCCGCCGGGGACGGGCAAGACGACCGTGGCCCGCATCCTGGGCCGGATCTTCTCCGCGCTGGGCCTGCTGGCCCGTCCCGACGTGGTCGAGGCGTCCCGTGCCGACCTGGTGGGCCAGCACCTCGGGGCGACCGCCATCAAGACGAACGAGCTGGTCGACCGGGCGCTCGGCGGCGTGTTGTTCATCGATGAGGCCTACGGCCTGGTGAACGCGGGTTACTCGGGCGGCGACGCCTTCGGGGCCGAGGCGGTGCAGACGCTGCTGAAGCGGGCGGAGGACGACCGCGACCGCGTGGTGATCATCCTGGCGGGCTACGAGCGGGAGATGGACGCGTTCCTGGCCACCAACCCCGGGCTCGCCTCCCGGTTCAACCAGCGGGTGTCGTTCCCCTCCTACAGTCCGGCCGAGCTGACCGACATCGCCAGGTTGCTCGCGGCCGGGGCCGGCGACCGTTTCGACCCGGCGGCGGCGCGTGACCTCGCCGACGTCTTCGACTGGGTCTGCCGCGAAGGGCTGATCGACGGTCTGGGCAACGGCCGTTTCGCCCGCTCGCTCTACGAGAGGGCCGCCCTGCGGCGGGACGTACGGCTGGCCGACCAGGGGTCGGCCAACGCGGCGGAGCTGACGACGATCACCAGCGCCGACGTACGCAGCGCAGTGGACGAATTGTCGTGAAACCTGGGTAGTTGTGCGGAACCTCCGGTTTTGCCTGGTGAAGTGTCTCGATGGCCAGGGATGATTACACTCAGCTACTGATCTAATGCATAAAGTGGCTGACTGGATCGGAGACGCAAGTGAGAGCACGATGGCCGCTTGCCCTGGTCGCACTGATCGCCGTGGTGGCCTCCGGCGCCTGCAGCGGCACGCCGGCCCGGGACGGGCATGACGGCGCTCTGCCTCCGTCTCCCGTCAAGGCACTGGACATCAACCCGCTGGCCCGGGAGAAGGTGAAGGACGGCGGCACGCTGCGGTGGGGGATCATCGACTTCCCCGTCCAGTGGAACCAGAACCACATCGACGGCGACACCCACAGTGTCGACGTGGTGATGGACGCGCTGATGCCGCGCGCGTTCCGGTCGGACGAGCGGGGCCGGGTCTCACTCGACACCGACTACGTGACCAACGCGCGGGTCACCGCCACCTCGCCGCGCCAGGTCATCACCTACACCCTGAACCCGAAGGCCCACTGGTCGAACGGCAAGCCGATCACCTGGGCGGACTTCGCCGCCCAGTGGAAGGCGATGGGCGGCCGGGACCGGGCCTACCGCGTCGACTCCCACATCGCCTACGAGAACATCCAGAACGTGACCAGGGGAGCGAGCGACCGGGAGGTGGTGGTCACGCTCACCCAGCCGTACAACGAGTGGCAGTCGCTGTTCTCGCCGCTCTATCCCGCCTCCACCAACTCCTCTCCCGAGGCGTTCGGCGCCGACTGGATCAACAAGATCCCGGTGTCGGCCGGGCCGTTCCGGGTCGAGCGGCTCGACCGGAAGGGCGGCCTGCTCACCCTCGCCCGCGACCCGGGCTGGTGGGGCGACCGGGCCAAGCTCGACAAGATCGTCTTCCGCAGGGTGCGGCCGGAAGGCCTGGTCCGAGCGTTCACGAAGGGCGACGTCGACGTCTTCGACGTGGGCCCGTCCCCGGACAACTACGCGCAGGTGCGGGAGGCGTGGGACGCCGTCGTCAGGCAGGCCGCGGGCCCCGAGTACCGCCAGTTCACGTTCAACGCCGAGAGCGGGAACCTCTCCGACCTCAGGGTCCGTCAGGCCGTCGCGATGGGCCTCGACCGCAAGGCCCTCATGGAGCTCGACCTGAAGGGGCTCGGCTGGCCGACCGTGACGCTGGACAACCACTTCCTCATGAACAGCCAGCGGGGCTATCGCGCCAACGCCGGCGAGCTGGGCGTCTACAACCCGCGGCGGGCCGGTGAACTGCTCGACCAGGCGGGCTGGAAGATCCCCGTCAAGGACGGCAAGCCGGGGAAGATCAGGATGAAGGACGGCAAGCCGCTGACCCTGCGCTTCGTCGTCCCCGCCGGGGTCAAGGCGACCGACTCCGAGGCACAGGTCGCCCGGCTGATGCTCCAGCGGATCGGGGTGAACGTGGTCGTCCAGGCCGTGCCGTTCAACGACTTCTTCGGCAAGTACCTCATCCCGGGGAACTTCGACATCACCGCGTTCTCGTATCCGGGCACTCCGTTCCCGATGTCGAACTCGTTCGACGTCTTCGCCGACGGCGAGAACATCAAGGGTGACGACGTGAAGTGGTACTCCAACCTGGGGCGCAGCGGAAGCCGGCAGATCGACCAGGCGATGTACCGCGCGGGCAGCTCGCTCGACGACGAGCAGGTGACCGACCTGCTGAACGAGGCCGACAAGCTGGTCTGGCAGAAGGTGAACGTCCTTCCCCTCTACCAGGTCCCGCAGAACGTGGTCGTACGGTCCGGACTCGCCAACATCGGCGCGAACGGTCTCTACGACCTCAGGTACGAGAACATCGGCTACGCCTCCTAGAACCCCGGCCCCGGCTTGTGATGAGCTGCCCCCCGGCCGTCTCGGGATCGAGGGGGCGCAGCTCCCGATGTCACATCGGTGGTTCGTCCGGGATGTCGGCGATGTCGTCGAGGGCGGCGGCGAGCTCGCCGGGGTGGTCGCCGATCCGTTCGGCGATCTCGATCAGCACGTGCAGCACGTCGTGCCGGTCGTGGCCGAGATCGATCAGACGCTGGGCGGCCTCCCACAGCTGCGGGGGGTCGCCCACCCACAGCCGGCCGGCGATCTCCTCATGCCAGGCCAGGTGCTCCTCCAGGTCGGGCCGGTCCAACTCGCCCGCGTGGTCGATCTCCAGGAGGATCCGCCGGTCCGCGTCGTCGGCCGGGTTCAGCAGGTCGAGCTTGGTCGAGCCGCGCATGCCCTGCAGCAGGGGGAAGGCGAAGGCCCGCCGGGCCAGGGCGGACAGGTCGCCGTCCGGGAGCAGCCGCTCGACGAGCGCGCGGTCCAGGCCGAAGGTCGTCGGGTCGCGGTAGGCCTCGGTGAAACGCGACATCGCCTCCCAGACCGCGTCGAGCGTGGCGCGGACGCCCTGCTCGGGCAGTCCGATGCGCGGCGCGGCGAACCGTACCCACGCCGACAGCACATGCGGCATGGCGTCCTGCTCGGCCGGGGTGAGCAGCACCTTGCGCGGCAGCCAGTCCAGCAGGAACGTCTCGCACTTGGCGGGGCTCACCCGCAGCGGCCGGCCGAGGTCGCGGTCGCAGCCGTAGTCGATGATGTGGTCCGCGCATCGGGAGGCCGCCGAGGGGTCGGAGAGGTTCTCCGCCGCGTCGGAGGCGAGGAACTCGGCGGCGAGCATCGCCCGCCGGTCCCGGCTGTAGGGGGCCTCGGCGTGCGCCGGCGCCGGACGCATCCGACCCGGCGGCAGCGCCTTGATCCGGGCCCGGGCGAACGCGTGATAGGCGCTGTAGCCCTCGCTCACCAGCCGGGGGCCCTTGCGTCCGTGCGCCGCGGCGGCCGCCTTCATCGCGAACTCCAGCAGCGCCCGCGCCTGCTGCGGCTCGATCTCCTCGAACCGCAGCAGCGGGTTGCCCGCCGCCTCGGCCCCGGCCTGCTCCAGCAGCTTGTCGACCTGAGAGGAGACCCAGGCGTCCCGGGCCATGCCGCCCATGTTGTAGTCGACGACCACGACCAGGGCGTGCGTGTCCTCCCCGTTGTAGGCGAACGTGCACAACACCGTGTCCTGGTCGCCGTAGACGTCCCTGGACACATAGCAGCCGGCCGGTTTCACCGCGCCGACGCGCTCGGCCCACCGGGGCCGGGCCACGTCTGACTCCATCAACGCCAGGGCGGCGCCCTCGGCCTTGGCGGCCTGCCGGGCGGTGCCCAGGTAGGCGATGGAGATCAGCAGGGTCAGCGCCGCCGGAGTGCCCGCCTTGGCCGCGTAGTCCACCAGGCCCTCGCCGAGGACGTGCTCGACGTCGCCGCCGCGCAGCCGCTTGCCCCACCAGGCACCGAGCATGTCGGACACCATGAGCTCGGCGTCCAGGGGGCTGCGCATGGCGAGCAGTTCCCGGGCCGCCAGCAGCATCTCCGCGAACACGTCGTCCGGCGGCCGGGTCGCCCGGGGGTCTCGTCGATGCCTGCGACTCACGGCATCTCGTTCCGCTCGCTCACGGACTCCACCTTCTCGCATTCCCGCGGGAAACCGCATCAGGAACGCGGGCCGGTGACTTCCCCGTTATGGACGCCGGCCGCCGGTGCCGTCCCGATCGCGGGGCGGCGTGGAGTTCACCAGGCCGAGCAGGCGTTCCCGGGCGACGCGTTCGACGAGCTCGGGGGTGACGTCGAGCCCCAGGTGCTCGGCGCACGCCCGGACGTCCGCGACGAGACGGGACAGGACTGTGGCGGGAACGGTCGCGAACTCGGCGGACAGCCGGGCGATCACGAGGTCCACGAGATCGCGCCGCGGCTCCGGGCGCCGGTCGCCACCGATACGGACTGCGAGTGCGGGCATGGGCTGCATCCTCGCTGTATGGGGACCTGCCGCCCCTTATTCCACAACTTTCCCGGCGGCTGTCAACCCTCCGTCTCCGGTCCGTTACGCTCGCGATCTTTAGACCGAATCGTGTTCGAGTGGCTCGCGGCCTCGGCTTCTGGCGCACTACGATGGCCCGACCGGAAAGGTATGGGAAGATGACCGCGGCGACGCCGGGTCGTACGGTGAGGAGGGGATGCCCGCGCCACCGAGCGGGAAGCGAGGCGGGCGACCGGGAAGTTGGCCGGACATCTTCCTGCGCGAGATGCCGGTCTTTTGACAGGATGCGTTGACCGCATGGCTGGCGGGGCTTCCGTCCGCCTATGCCGATCGCCGATGATGTAGGGCAGATCTGCGCTACCAATCACAGTTATGGAGATGTGCCTCGTGGGAGAGCCTGGCACGCGACGGAGGTGCCGACCATGAGCGCCGAAACCTCCGTGCCCCGGCCCCGGGAGTCCGGTTTGGACATCTCAGACTCCGACCTCTTCAGAGGCCTGATGTCGGAGGCGCCGTTCGCCTTTGCCTTCTTCGACTCGTCCGGTCGCTTCGTCCGGGTCAACGCGACCTTCACCGAGATGACCGGTCACCCCGTCGACCGGCATCTGGACCGTCTTCCGGCGGAGCTGCTGCCGGCCGACCTTACCGCCGTCATCGAGGCGGCGCTGCGCCGGGTCGGTGAGGACGGGCTTCCGGTCACCGACCAGCGGATCAGGACCCGCGAGGAGAACGGCGACAGCCGTCACTGGGCGGTGTCCTTCTTCCCGATGCGCGGCGGAGAGGACGGCGAGCCGGGCGTCGCCCTGTTCGGCGTCGACCTGACTGAGCAGCAGATGGCCAGAGAACTGCTGCAGCGCAGCGAGGAGCGTTACCGCTCGCTCGTGGAGTCCCAGCAGCAGCTGGTCTGGATCACGTCGCCGAGCGGCGCGGCGGTCGAGGACGCCCCGCAGTGGCGGGCCATCACCGGCCAGGGGCTGGAGGAGTACCTCGCACACGGCTGGCTGGCGGCGGTCCACCCCGACGACCGCCCCGGGGCGGAGGAGGCGTGGCGCGAGGCGCTGCGCGGCCGCACCATGTTCGAGTGGAGCTACCGGGTGCGCACCCGGGCGAGCGGTTACCGCCATTTCGAGGTCAGAGCCGTACCCATCACGAGACACGGCCGGGTGGTGGAGTGGGTCGGCGCCAACACCGACGTCACGCCGCAGCGCGAGGCCGAGGAGATGCGGGGCCGCCTCACCGACCAGCTCGGCGCCGCCGCGCTGCGCACCGCGCGGCTGCAGGGCGCCACGGCCATGCTCGCGGAGGCGCTCACGGTCGAGCAGGTGGTGCAGGTCATCATCGACGTCGGCCGTACGGCCCTGGCCGCCGACCATTCCGCCGTGGCCCTGCTCGACCCCGAGCGGGGCACGCTCAAGCTGAGCAACAGCGGCGGCCTCCCGGACGTGACCGGGGACGAGATCGAGCTGTCCCACTCCAACGTGATGACGATGGCGGTCAACAGCCGGCGGCCGGTCTTCGCCGAGTCGCCCGACAGCCTGCGGACCCAGCTCGTCGACGCGGGCGCCGACGAGGCCGGCGTCGCCGAGTTCCTCGCCCACACCGATGAGCGGGCCTGGGTGGGCCTGCCGCTGCTGGCCGCCGGTCGCGCCCTCGGCGCGCTGCGGTTCTCGTTCCTGCGGCCGCAGAAGATCTCTCAGGAGGACGGGGTCTTCTACGAGGCGCTGGCCGGCCAGTGCGCGCTCGCGGTCGAGCGGGCCACGCTGTTCGAACGGGAGCACCGCACCGCCGAGACGCTGCAGCGCAGCCTGCTTCCCGAACGCCTGCCGGACGTCAACGGCCTGAAGCTGGCCAAGTTGTTCCTGTCGGGCTCGCGGCACGTGCAGGTCGGCGGCGACTGGTACGACGGGTTCGTCCTGCAGGACGGGCGGGTGGCCGCCGTCGTGGGCGACGTGATGGGCAAGGGCGTCAAGGCCGCCGCGGGCATGGGCCGGATCCGCAACGCGATGCGGGCTCTCGCGCTGACCAACCCGCCTCCGGCGGCGGTCCTCACCGGCCTCGACCGGGTCTTCGAGGCGACCGAGGAGGAAGAGCAGGTCACGACCCTGGCGTACATGGTCGTCGAGCCGGGCACGGGAGAGGGCACGCTCGCCCTGGCGGGTCATCCGCCGCCACTGCTGGTCTCGCCCCAGGGTACGGCGATTCTGCACGACACCGAGCCGGGCACGCCGCTCGGCTGGGCCACCAGCCGCAAACAGTTCCGTTTCTGCGTGCCGCCCGGGCACACGGCCGTGCTGTACTCCGACGGTCTGGTGGAGAACCGCAAGCGCGGGCTGGACGCCGGTCTGCGGGAACTCGCATCCGTCGTGTCCGAAGCATCCCAGGAGGTGCTGAACAATCCGAGTATGCTGCTGGATTTCCTGGTGGAGCGCATGCTGGGCGGGTATGAACAGGATGACGATGTAACGGTTCTCGCGGTGCACGTGCCGCCGGCCACGAAGAGTGACTGAATGAATCAGTCATAACGGTTGCTTTCGGGTATCAGTGACCGCCTTTCGTACGCAGCAGTGTCTCAGGCGGCCTAGGGTGGAGGAGCAACCGGCGGGACGCGGCCGTATCACGTGCCGTGGCGTGCCACAATGGCATGTCGCGGTCCGCGCGACCTCACCACCGGAAAAGAAGAAACACCTGGGTCCATTCTCGCCATGCGTTCGTTCGAGAGGTGTTCGTGTCGCCTGCAAGTTCGACTCGCTCGAAGCCGTCGGAGCTGAACGAGCCAGTGATCCAGCAGCTCCTCGAGCGTGGGCGCTCGCAGGGTTTCCTCGAGTCCGAGGATGTCCGCAAGGCCTTCGAGGAAGCGGACATCCCGCTGTCGCACGCCGCTGGATTCCTGCGCAGCCTCAGCAAGGAGGGCGTCACCGTCGTGGTGACGGCGGCGGACTCCGCGGCGCCCAAGCGATCCCGAGGCCAAGCCAAGCGCCGTTCAGCCGCGCCCGTCAAGAAGACCACCAAATCCGCGGCCGCGAAGGACTCGCAGCCGGAGACGGTCACCGCTGTGGTGACCGAGTCCGCGCCGGCCGCCAAGCCTGAGGCGAAGCCCGCGGCCAAGCCCGCCGCGAAGTCGGCGGCCAAGCCCGCGCCGGCCAAGTCCGCCTCGAAGAAGGCTCCGGCCAAGCCCGCCGCGGCCAAGAGCGCCGCCGGGAAGCCGGCGGCCAAGGCCGGGCCCGCCAAGAAGGGGGCGCCCGCCGCCCAGGACGCTCCGGCGGCAGGCCCCGCGCCGAAGGCGCAGAAGGCGGACCCCAAGCCCAAGTCCGCTGAGCTGGCCGAGGACGAGGACGACATCGACCTCGAGGCCGACGTCGACATCGAGGACTTCGAGATCGAGGTCGAAGACGACGAGGTCGAGACCGAGACCGAAGCCGAGGCGGAGACCGAGACCGAGGAGGAGTCCAAGGACGGGGCCGCCGCCCAGTCCGAGGACGAGGTGCTGATCCTCAGCGACGACGATGACGACGCGCCCGTCGCCCAGGTGGCCGCGGCCGGCGCCACCGCCGACCCGGTCAAGGACTACCTCAAGCAGATCGGCAAGGTGCCCCTGCTCAACGCCGAGCAGGAGGTCGAGCTCGCCAAGCGGATCGAGGCGGGCCTGTTCGCCGAGGAGCAGCTCGCAGGCGACGGCGACGGCCTTCCCGTCGACGTCCGGGCCGAGCTGGAGTGGATCGCGGAGGACGGCCGTCGCGCCAAGAACCACCTGCTGGAGGCCAACCTCCGGCTGGTCGTCTCACTGGCCAAGCGGTACACCGGCCGCGGCATGCTGTTCCTGGACCTGATCCAGGAGGGGAACCTGGGCCTGATCCGCGCGGTCGAGAAGTTCGACTACACCAAGGGCTACAAGTTCTCCACCTACGCCACGTGGTGGATCCGGCAGGCGATCACGCGGGCCATGGCCGACCAGGCGCGGACCATCCGCATCCCGGTCCACATGGTCGAGGTGATCAACAAGCTCGCCCGGGTCCAGCGGCAGATGCTGCAGGACCTCGGTCGTGAGCCGACGCCGGAGGAGCTGGCCCGCGAGCTGGACATGACCCCCGAAAAGGTCATCGAGGTTCAGAAGTACGGCCGCGAGCCGATCTCGCTGAGCACTCCTCTCGGTGAGGAGGGCGACAGCGAGTTCGGTGACCTGATCGAGGACTCCGAGGCCATCGTCCCGGCCGACGCCGTCAGCTTCACGCTGCTGCAGGAGCAGCTGCACTCGGTGCTCGACACACTGTCGGAGCGCGAGGCCGGCGTGGTGTCCATGCGGTTCGGTCTCACCGACGGGCAGCCGAAGACCCTCGACGAGATCGGCAAGGTCTACGGCGTGACCCGCGAGCGGATCCGCCAGATCGAGTCCAAGACCATGTCGAAGCTCCGTCACCCCTCCAGGTCCCAGGTGCTGCGCGACTACCTCGACTAGCCCGACCATCGACCCGGGAATGCCGTCCGCGGGAGCGGGCGATTCCGAGGCCCGATCACCTCGGGAGGCGGCGCGGTCGGTCACGCGCCGCGATCGGCCTCGGAACCCCAGAACCTGGAACCTGGAGCCCGGAACCCCCTAAGATCCCCCGATCACGACGTCAAGTGTCCACGGCCTGCCCGGTGAGGGCGGGCCCGACAGCTCGGTCCGGTGCCCCAGACCGGCCAGCGTCTCCGCGAGTTCCCGCGGGCTCCCCGGCCTGTCGGGGCTCTCCAC
Organism: Sphaerimonospora mesophila NBRC 14179 = JCM 3151; assembly: GCA_001552515.1. Taxonomy (GTDB): domain Bacteria; phylum Actinomycetota; class Actinomycetes; order Streptosporangiales; family Streptosporangiaceae; genus Sphaerimonospora; species Sphaerimonospora mesophila. The sequence goes on along the minus strand of BCRI01000042.1, from coordinate 10,495 downwards.
GAGCGAGCGGGCCACCGCCCCTCGGGTCGCCTTCGCCATGTGGCTGACGACCGTCCGCTTTCCGCCGGACTCCCTCAGGACCCGTACGGCGACCGCCCGCTCGCCCGGCTGCCACGCCGCGGCGTAGGGGGCCGACCGCATGTCCACGACGAGTCCCTTCACCGGCTGGAGGGCGGCGGTGATCGAAGGCCGCCAGAACGCGGCGAGGTTGCCCATGGGCGGCAGCCGTACGCCCATGGCGAGCCGGTAGGGCGGGACCCGGTCGGACGGCCGCAGCAGGCCCCACAGCGCCGAGAAGACCACGATCCGCCGGTTGGCCCGGCGGCGTGCCTCGGGGGAGAGCGTGGCCAGGCCCAGATTGTCGTACAGCACGCCCGTGTAGAGCTCGGCGACGGGCAGGGATCGCGCGGTGTGCAGCCCGCGGTTGCGTTCGATGTCGCCCACCTGCCCGTCGGACAGGTCGAGCACCTCCTGGGCGCGCGGCGAACGGCACAGCGCGACCAGGGCGTCGAGCACTTCGTCGCGCGGGGACGCCAGCTCGGGGAAGCTCAGCCGCCTGCGCTCGGCGGTGCCCCGGGCGGCCTTCCCCTCCGACGGCGGAAGCAGGATCAGCACGAACTCCGACCCTATAGGGCGCGTGGGCCGGTCCCGCCGCCGGTCCCGCGTCCGGTTACCCTGTCGCGGTGGATCTCGAGCGATCGCCGTTCGACCGGCTTGTGGACGAGGGATGGCCGGCGCCGGGCCGGGTGGCGGCCGGTGGTTGGGTCTACCGGCACGCGGGCGGGGTGACCAAACGGGCCAATTCGGTCCTGCCGCTGGTCGCGGACGGAGCGGGGACCGGCCTGGCCGGGGCCGTGGCCGGGGCGGAGAGGTTCTACGCGGAGCTCGGCCTGCGCTGTGTCTTCTCGATCGGGCCCGGCGCGGTCCCGGGCCTCGACGCCGAGCTCGATCGCCGGGGCTACCGGGTGGCGGACCCCACGCTGATCATGACGGCGGCGTCGGTGTGGCAGGCCGTACCGGACGGGGACGTCGTGGCCGGAAAGGTCGCGCCCGGGCCGTCGGAGCGGTGGCTGCGCACCTGGTGGCGGGTGGACGGCGGGCGGCATCACGGCGAAGGGGCCGTTCCGGCGATGGAATGGGCCCGGCGGATCATGACAGGCGTCCCGGCGGGCTACGTCCGTCTTGAGACCGACGCGGGCGCAGGCGTGGGCAGAGGCGTGGTGCAGGGGGATTGGCTGGGCGTCTACTGCATGGCCGTGGAGCCCGGGGCCCGGCGCCGGGGGCTCGGGCGCTCGGTGCTGCGGAGATTGCTCGCCTGGGGGCGCGAACGCGGCGCGGAACGCGCCTACCTGGTGGTGACGGAGGGCAACGCCGGAGCCCGCGCGCTGTACGAGCGAGAGGGCTTCACCGTCGCCGGTCGTTATCACTACCGTGTCGCGCCCTGACGGCGTCTCCTCCGAGTACGGCGACGGCGCGCCGGAGGACCTCGGCGGTCGCTCCGGCACGCCGCGCTATGGTCAGCGACCGCTCTGGGCGGACGTCGGTGATTGGCTGAGTCGGGCCGACTCGTCCTGGATGTCAGCGCCTCTGTCGCGCAGTACGGCTGCGTGCTGACGCCCGTGGTGGGCGCAGAACAGCAGCTCCCCACCCACGGGCAGGGTCGCGCGGATGTAGGCCTGAGCACCGCACCGGTCACACCGGTCCAGGGCGGTCAGCGGCTTGGCGGGGGCGAGAGCTCCAGTCACGTATCGCCTTTCGGGTCGCCCCACCGTGGCGGGGACGTTGGCGTCAGTCACTTGGGACAACATCTAACCGGATAAAGGCGTTCCCAATCACCCCCCGACTACGCCGAGAGCGGAATGCGCCCGAAATGCTTCGTTACCCTGTGATGCGGATCACGTTGCGAGTCCGTGGTATGCAGGTGCACCTGGCAAGCTGTTACGCGTACAAACATGAGTGGCGATAAGCTACGTACGCGTGTTCGATTGATGGGCAGCAGGAGTCTTGAACGGTAGCTTGAACGGCAGTAGGAGTTGGGCGTGACGGCGGTTGGCGCGGAGGCGGGGTACACGGCTCGTCATCTCTCGGTGCTGGAAGGCCTGGAGGCCGTGCGCAAGCGCCCGGGGATGTACATCGGGTCCACGGACACCCGGGGTCTCATGCACTGCCTGTGGGAGATCGTGGACAATTCCGTCGACGAGGCCCTCGCCGGGTGCTGCTCACGCGTCGAGGTCGAGCTGCACGCGGACGGCTCCATCGAGGTACGCGACGACGGCCGCGGCATCCCCGTGGACATCGAGCCCAAGACGGGGCTCGCCGGAGTCGAGCTCGTCTACACGAAGCTGCACGCCGGCGGCAAGTTCGGCGGCGGATCGTACGCGGCGTCCGGCGGCCTGCACGGCGTCGGCGCCTCGGTCGTCAACGCGCTGTCCTCCCGGTTGGACGTGGAGGTCGACCGGAACGGCCGCGTCCACCAGATCAGTTTCCGCCGTGGCGTTCCCGGGCACTTCGACGGTGACGGGCCGACGGCGAAGTTCCGCAAGAAGTCGGGTATGCGCGACGGCGGCGAGGCGCCGGCGAAGGCCACCGGCACCCGGGTCCGCTGGTGGGCCGATCGGCAGATCTTCCTGCCCGAGGCGGAGGTCTCGGTCGACGAGATCCACGTACGGCTGCGCCAGACGGCGTTCCTGGTCCCCGGGCTGACGCTGGTGCTGCGCGACAGCCGCGGCGAGGAGCCGACCGAGGAGACGTTCCGGTTCGACGGCGGCATCGGGGAGTTCACCGAGTTCCTCGCGCGCGACGAGGCCGTCTGCGACGTGCTCAGGCTGCAGGGCGAGGGCCGCTTCCACGAGACCGTGCCCGTGCTCGACGAACAGGGCCACATGACGTCGACGCGGATCGAGCGGGAGCTCACCGTCGACGTGGCGGTCCGCTGGGGCAAGGGCTACGAGACGACCGTGCGCTCGTTCGTCAACGTGATCGCCACTCCCAAGGGCGGCACGCACGTGGCCGGGTTCGAGAAGGCGCTCGTCCGCACCATCAACGACCAGTTGCGCGAGACGCGCCTGCTCAAGAACGGAGACGACCCCGTCACCAAGGAGGACATCCTCGAGGGGCTGACCGCCGTGGTGACCGTACGGGTGTCCGAGCCGCAGTTCGAGGGCCAGACCAAGGAGGTCCTCGGCACGGCCGCGGCGGCCCGCATCGTGGGCCACGTGGTCACCCGGGAGCTGAAGGAGCTGTTCGCGAGCCCCAAGCGCAGCCAGAAGCAGCAGTTGCGCGCGGTCCTGGAGAAGGTGGTGGCGGCGGCCAAGGCGCGCATCGCCGCCCGGGAGCACCGCGACAACCAGCGGCGCAAGTCGGCCCTGGAGAACTCCGCGCTCCCCGCGAAGCTGGTCGACTGCCGCAGCGACGACGTGGACCGCAGCGAACTGTTCATCGTCGAGGGCGACTCCGCGCTCGGCACGGCCAAGCTGGCCCGGGACTCGGAGTTCCAGGCGCTGCTGCCGATCCGGGGCAAGATCCTCAACGTGCAGAAGGCCTCGGTCGCCGACATGCTCAAGAACGCCGAGTGCGCCGCCATCATCCAGGTCGTCGGAGCCGGGTCCGGCCGGACGTTCGAGATCGACTCGGCCCGCTACGGGAAGATCATCCTGATGGCCGACGCCGACGTCGACGGCGCGCACATCCGCTGCCTGCTGCTCACCCTGTTCCATCGGTACATGAAGCCGATGGTCGAGGCGGGCCGGGTGTTCGCCGCCGTGCCGCCGCTGCACCGCATCGAGATCACCAACCCCGGCCGGGGCAAGGACAAGTACGTCTACACCTATTCGGACGCCGAGCTGCACAGGGTGCTGCGTGACCTGGAGCGGCGGGGCAAGCGCTGGAAGGATCCCGTGCAGCGCTACAAGGGTCTGGGTGAGATGGACGCCGACCAGCTCGCCGAGACCACCATGGACCCGCGCCATCGCGTGCTCCGCCGGGTCAGGATCGAGGACGTGGAGGAGGCCGAACGCATCTTCGATCTCCTCATGGGCAGTGAGGTCGGCCCCCGCCGCGAGTTCATCGTCAGCAGCGCGTCCGACATCGACCGCGACCACATCGACGCCTGACCCGCGGCGAGGCCCGGTCCCTCACCCCGGCGTGATCAGAAGGATTCGATCTCCAGGGTGCTGAGCCGGGAGCGGGCCTCCGCCATGGCCTCCCGGTAGCGCTCGTCCCAGTTCGGGTCGTCGTCCGCGATCGCCCGGACCGTCTGCCGGGTCAGCTCGACCGGTCCGTCCCGGCCCGGGCGGACCTTCCGTACGACGACCAGCGTCCAGCCGTTCTCCATCACCGTGTCGATCTCCCAGCGAGGGCGGGTCGCCGCGGTGTCGCCGCCGCGCGCCCGGCGGGTGTCGCGCAGCAGCAGCATCAGCAGATAGATGAGCACGGCGACCACGATCAGGGTCACCGGGAGGGCGAGCAGTCGCATCGGTCCACATCCCTCACCTGGTGGGAATGGCGATCCCTCCGCCATTGCCCGGAGCGTACACGGTGATGCCCTGGGGCAGGGCCTTCAGCTTCTCGATCTCGGCGCACGTCGGGCACTTGTTGTACCCGTCCTGGCGGGCCTTGTTCGCCTCGGCCTCCGCGCGGGCCTGCGCGACCTTGGCCTGAGCCTCGGTGACCTTGGCGAAGGCGGCCTGCGCCTGGTCGACGGCCTCCTGGACCTGCTTGGGCAGCGTGACCTTGGAGAGGTTGAAGTGGATATCGGTGAGGAAGTCGGCGCCGAGCGTCGACTTCAGGTCCGCGGCGAGGCTGGTGTTCACCGCGTCCTGGATCTTCGCGATGTTCGCGTTGTTGCCCTGGGGCTGCAGCCCGGCCTGCTGCGCCGAGCTGTTGTTCTGCACCAGCGAGCAGGATGAGACCAGCTCGGCGCAGCGGAAGCTGTTGATCTGGGCGCGGAGATCATTGTCGATCACCGGGCGGATGATCTGGTCGAGGAACGCCGACCAGCCCTCGTCGCCATCCCAGGGGTAGTAGGTCTTGCCGTCGATGCTGCGGAACTTGCGGGTGCCGAACTTGTCGTCGAACGCCTTGAGCGTGTCGTGATCGAGGTTGAGACCGAAGTAGAGCGTGCCCTCGATGCCCATGTTCACCCCGTCGCTGCTGGGCACGACGACCACGTCGACGCCGGTGCGCTCGCCGTGGCCCGAGTCGGAGGTGATGGTGTAGTAGCGCTGCTGGGCGGGATAGCGGTGAACCTGGGACCACCACCCGGTCCACGTCACGCTGGAGCCGGGATCGATGACCTGGCGGACCTGGTTGTCGTCGAGCGGCCCGCCGTTGCGCACGACGGCGACCTCACCGCCGGTGGTGCGTTCGAATCCGCCGAAGGCGCCGATCACGGTCGGTACCGCGGCGACGATGAGCGCTAGCACCGCCAGCACGAGTATCTTGCGGAACGAGCCGGATCTGGCGGGGGTGCGGGTGGACATCTGCGAAATCTCCTCGGGGGGCGGCCGCCGGCGGGGGACGGGCCGCGGAGTTTAGGTGCCGATGTGACAGCAGAGCAACGTACGGCCGGCCGCACCGGGTTCCTGACCCCGTGCGGTCGGCCGTGATGTGTGACCGGTCAGAGATCTACCGGCTGCAGTCTCCCCGTCAGCACGTCGTACACCGCGCCGCCGACGGCGAGCCCGTCGGGCAGGTAGGGGCTGGCCTTGATCCGGACGAGGTCCTGCCGCAGGGCCTCGGCCTGGTCGGGCACGGTCTTGAAGACGAGGCTGCGGGTGTCCACGCCGTGCTCGTCCGCGATCACCTTGTGCACGTCCGCGTCGGTCGACTTGGACATCCGGCAGTCGGTGTGCGGCATGACCAGCACGCGGTGGACGCCGAGCAGGTAGACGGCGAGCACGAGCGTGCGCAGCACGTCGTCGGTGACCCGGGCGCCCGCGTTACGGAGGATCTTGGCGTCGCCCGCCCGCAGCCCCAGCAGGCCCAGCGGGTCGACGCGCGAGTCCATGCAGGTCACCACGGCCAGGCCGCGGCCGGCCTGGCCGGACAATCCCGAGTGCGAGAACGTTGCGGCGTACTTCTCGTTCGCCGCCAGTAGATCGTCGAAGGCATCACTCATGAGATAAATGCTGCCGTACGGCCGCGGGCTCGATCACGACGGGGCACCCCGACACGCCCAAGACGGCTCGACGAGAACGCGGCGGGGCGCCATCCGGCCTGGTCGGAGGCGGAGCCCATGCCATGGCAGAGGGCGCCGGAGCGGCACGCACGGCCACTCCGGCGCGATGCCACCCGGCTTCGGCCCGGATATCCGCGACCTAGGCGCTCCCCGAACGACGGGCACGCGTCTGCCTGTGAAGCATGCGCGGATATGCGGATGTCGCTTCTGATTTCCGCTGCAATTGCTCGTCCGAATCATGCCGACCCGTGTCACTCGACCGCTCGTAGCGTGTTCAGCGAAGAGGCATCCGCTTTTTCCAATGGAAACCAAGATGAGGGAAGAGATATGGATCTCCAGCTTTCCGGCCGGGCCGCGGTCGTCACCGGTGCGTCCAAGGGGATCGGCCTGGCCGTCACCCGTACCCTCCTCGCCGAAGGCGTCCGTGTGGTCGCCGCCTCGCGGAAGAGCAGTCCCGAGTTGGCGGAGCTCAGCGGGGATCTGATTCATGTTCAGGCCGATCTGATGGACGCCGAGGCTCCAGGGCGGATCGTGGAAAGGGCCATTTCGGAGTTCGGCGGGCTCGACATCCTGGTGAACAATGCCGGCGGGCCGCCGCCGGGTGTGGCCCTGCCACGCTTCTCGTTTCTGACCCCTACCGACGAGGACTGGCGGGTGATGTTCGAGTTCAATCTGTTCTCGGTCGTGCGCGTCATTCGGGCGGCCATCACGCCGATGCTCTCCCGCGGCGGTGGCTCGATCGTCAACGTGTCCTCGGGCGGCGCCCGTCTGCCCGCTCCGATGAACGTCGACTACAACGCGGCCAAGGCGGGTCTCAACAACCTGACCAAGGCCCTCTCCGAGGAGTTCGCACCCCAGGGCATCCGGGTGAACACCATCTCCCCAGGTCCGGTACGTACGGCATGGTGGACGGAGAGCGGCGGCGCGGCGGACATCATCGCCGCCCAGACCGGAACCGACCGTGACAGCGTCCTCAACCAGGTGGCGCCCGAAATGATGAAGCTGTCTACCGGCCGTCTGGTCGAGCCCCAGGAGATCGCCGACGTGGTCGCCTTGCTCGCCTCACCTCGCTCGGCCAGCACGACCGGTGCGGACTTCGCCGTGGACGGGGGGTTCCTCAAGCAGGTCTGACCGCCGATCTCCGGGTCCCCGGCCGTGGGTGACGGTGACGAGCGAGCCCTCGTAATCGGGCAGGGCATCCTCCGGGTCGTCTACCAAGGCCGGGGACAGGTGGTCGGTGGGGTTCATCGGCCGAAAGCGGCGGTGTCGGCGCCGGTCAACCGGCGGTTTCCGGGGCGGGTACGGCGTGTTCGGCGGCGCGGCTGACCTGCTCCCAGGCGGCCCAGGTCCGCATCCGCCGCCGGGAGATGTCGAAGGCCAGGTCGTAGACCATGCTGCCGAGCAGCAGCCGCAGCGGCGGATCTTCGCTGTCGACCAGCTTCAGCAGCGCCTCGGCGGCCAGACGCGGCTCGCTGTCGATCGAGCCCTCGGCCCACTGCTTCTCCAGTTCGGCGCGCAACGGGCCGTACTCCTCCAGAGGCGACGTCGCCGTCATGGCAGTGTACAGGTCGGTCCAGTAGCCGCCGGGCTGGACGATGCTGAGCTTGACGCCGAACGGCGCTGCCTCCATCGCCAGTGCCTCACTCATGCCCTCCAGCGCGAACTTGCTCGCGCTGTACATTCCGGTGCTCGGGAAGCCGCCCAGGGCGGCGATGCTGGAGATCTGCACGATGTGACCGGATCCCTGGCCGCGCAGGTGCGGCAGGACGGCCTGGCAGACCCACATCGCCCCGAAGAGATTGACCTCCAGCTGGGCGCGCGCCTCGGCCTCGGTGAACTCCTCGATCATTCCGGAGGACATGTTCCCGGCGTTGTTCACCACGATGTCGAGCCGGCCGAAGTGCTCCACGGCGGTGTTCACGGCCGCGAACACCGCGTCGCGGTCGGTCACGTCCAAGGGAAGGACGAGCAGCCGATCGCCGTACCGGTCGTCGAAGTCCTGTCGCGTGACGGTGCGGGCGGCGGCCACCACCTGATCACCTCGATCCAGCGCGGCGAGAGCGAACGCGCGGCCCAGGCCGCGGCCGGCTCCCGTGATGAACCAGGTGCGGGAAGAGACGGCAGTCGGGGTGCGCATACGCAGAGCTCCAATCGGTCGTGTCCATCATCAGACGAGACGGTTCGTCTCGCTTGATGTGGAGAAGGTATCGACACTTCTGCTCTGCGTCAAGACGGTCCGTCTCGTCTCGACATTTGATAGCTTTGGCGGCATGATGACACCGCGCAAGCCCCCCTCCAACACGGCTCGCCGGAATGAGGCATCCCGGCGGGCCATCCTCACCGCGGCGTTCGACCTGGTGCAGGAGGTGGGATACGCGAAGCTGAGCATCGAGGGCATCGCGGCCCGGGCCGGTGTCGGCAAGCAGACGATCTACCGCTGGTGGCCCTCCAAGGGGGCGGTCCTCTTCGATGCCTTCCTCATGCTCAGCGAGCAACCGGACGGCGGAGGGGCAGCCCTGCCCGACACCGGTGATTTGGAGGCGGACCTGAAGGCGGTGTTGCGAGCCACGATCGAGGAACTCAACGATCCGCGATACGACGAGCCGATGCGCGCCCTGAGCACTGAGATCACGCATGATCCGACGCTCGCGGCTCTTTATTCGGAGCGTCTGGACGGCCCGATGAGAGAACTGAAGAAACAACGACTGCGCAGCGCCCAGCGGGCCGGGCAACTGGCCGACGACCTCGACCTCGAGGTGGCCGTCGACATGATTTGGGGACCGCTGCTCAACCGATGGCTCCAGCGCGGTGGACCGCTCACCCTCGACTATGCCGACAGCATCGTCGAGACCGCTCTCAACGGTCTGCGTCCGCGCCGCTGAGGCTTGTGCGCCATCCATTGGGCTCGGCACGGTGGGCCAGGTCGGCACGGGGCGGCTGTGGGACCGCCGTTGCGCATCACCGGTCTGGACGTTGTTCCGGTTCTGGTGTGGAGGACTTCGCGGGCCTGTCCGGCGACGCGGGTGATGCTTTCGCCGAACCGGGGGTCATTCCGCTCCGGCAGGACCCCCGAGAGTCATCTCGCCGGTCTCCGTGGCGGCGATCTCGGGGGTCCGAGGTCTTCGCGTCTAAAGATCCGAACTCTCCGCCGGTCCCAGTCCGCCGCCGATGGCGGCGACGGCGTGCACGAGCCGTACGCCCGAGCCGTCGCGGCGGCCGAGCTCGTCGGGGAGCGGCACCGGCTTGCCCGTCGGCGACGCCGCCTTGGCGGGAGCCGCTCCTGCCCACGCGAGCAGCAGCGCGTCCTCGCCCTTGAGGAAGCGCTGGGCGCGCACCCCGCCGGTGGCCCGGCCCTTCGGCGGGAAGTCGGCGTAGTCGGAGACCTTGCCCGCGCCCATCTGGGTGCCGGGCAGTGCCGTCGAGGAGCCCGCGACCGTCACGACCACGGACTCGCGGGCGGGGTCCACGGCGCCGAACCAGATCACCTTCGCGTCGTCGCTCAGGCGCACGCCGGTCATGCCGCCCGCCGGCCGGCCCTGGGGCCGTACGACGGAGGCGGGGAAGCGCAGCAGCTGGGCGTCGGAGGTGATGAAGACCAGGTCGTGGTCGGGGGAGGACAGCTCGACCGCGCCGACCACGACGTCGCCCTCGCGCAGGCCGATGACCTCGAACTCGTCGCGGTTGGCGGGATATTCGGGGACGACCCGCTTGACCACGCCCTGCGCCGTGCCGACCGCGAGCCCCGGGCCGTCCGGGTCGAGCGAGCCCAGCCCGACCACCTTCTCCTCCGGCTCCAGGGTGACGTACTCGGACACCGGATGCCCGCCCGCCAGCGACGGAGGGTTGGCGGTCGGCGGCAGTGTGGGCAGGTCGACCACCGACACCCGGATCAGCCGGCCATTGGAGGTGATCACCCCGACCTCGCTCCGGACACTGGAGCGGACCACCGACACCAGCACGTCGTGGACCGAGCGCTCGCCCTCCGCCGGGATCGGCGAGGCGTCGCCCGTCCGGGCGAGCAGGCCGGTCGAGGAGAGCAGCACCAGGCAGGGGTCGTCGGCCACCTCAAGCGGCACCGTGGCCGCCTTGGCCGCCTCGGACGACTCCAGCAGCACGGTGCGGCGCGGCGTGCCGTACGTCTTGGCGATCTCGGCGAGCTCCGCGGACACGACCTTGCGCAGGCGGTCCTCGGAGCCGAGGATCGCGGACAGCTCGTCGATGTCGGCCTGCAGCGTCTCCTTCTCCCGGTCGAGCTCGAGTTTGTCGTAGCGGGTGAGGCGGCGCAGCGGCGTGTCGAGGATGTACGCCGCCTGGATC
>BCRI01000041.1 GCA_001552515.1 Sphaerimonospora mesophila NBRC 14179 = JCM 3151 | reverse complement strand
ACCACGACCGCCACCAAAACCCTGACCGTCACAAGCGCCACCAGAATCGACAGCGGCATCAGAACCGGAAACGGCATCAGAACCGGCAGCGGCATCAGAACCGGGATCGGCATCAGGACCGGCAGCGGCATCGGGACCGGAAGGGCCACCGTCCCCATCCACGCACAGCTCATCCACACCCCGCGCGCCCACACCGGCAGTGTTACGACCGCCAGAACCGACACCGGTGACACCCCCACCGACCCCGCCCTCACCACGACCGGCACCGGCAGCCGCAACAGCAACAGCAACAGCAACAGCAACAGCAACAGCAGGAGCAGAAGCAGAAGCAGAAGCAGAAGCAGAAGCAGAAGCAGGCACCGGGGCGTCTCCCACCGGCACGACCGAAAGACACGGCACCGGCGACTCGCCGGGCGAGACCGGCTCACACAACGGAACGGCCACCACGGACACCCCCTCACCGAGACGAAAGCAACAACCACCCCGATCACACGACCGGGACTCCCCATGACAGGAAACGGCTACCTCAGCACTCGGCGAATGGCCCCACAACGCCCGCCAGCAAAACTCACCCTCAACGTCTGCCCCAACCCTACCTCGAACACACCATCGAACACAACCCCTCACACTCCGCAGTCACCCCTGGTAGCCCAACCGTTAGCTCGACAGCGGCGACCGAACGGTCGTCGACCATCGCTCGGAGCCCAACCGGCTTGAACGGATGCCCATCGGACGCCCGCAAGTGACGGATCTCCGAACGCGCGGGTGTTCACGCCGCGTCGGGAGCGAGTGCTCCCCACCAACACGACGACAACGGTGGGGTGACCGCTCAGCCCACTCCCCACCCCAGCTCCGCCGCCGAGGGCTCCCCCGCCGGTCGCTTCGAAGAGGGGCTCCCTCGCCGGATGGTCGCTTCGAATATCTTCCGCGGCCATGGCCCATCTCCCTCTCTCTGTTCCTCCTGGCCGGCCGTTGGAGCCCTTCCGGCGAAAGGTGGACGCGGTAAGTTCCGGCGTCTGAAGACCCAAGTGGAATCGAGCGGAAAATCAACTTGAGTCTCCAGCTACTGGAAGGTGGAGGCTGTTGGACGTGAACGACCGCGGCGAACCGCTCACCATCGGGCAGCTCGCGCGGCGGACCGGCGTGCCGGTCCGCACCATCCGTTTCTGGTCCGACATCGGCCTGATCCCGCCGACCGAACGTACGGCCGGGGGCTACCGGCTGTACGACGCCGAAGCGGTGGCGCGACTGGACCTGATCCGTACGCTGCGCGAGCTGGGTCTCGACCTGCCCACGGTCAAGCGGGTGCTGGCCAGACAGGCCACCGTGGCAGAGGTCGCGCGCGCACACGTCGCCGCCCTGGACGCGGAGATCCGCATCCTCCGGGCGCGCCGAGCGGTGTTGCGGTCGGTCGCGGAACGCGCAAGCACCACCGAGGAGATGAGGCTCATGCACGAACTGGCTCGACTTTCGGCGGCGGAACGACGGCAGATCATCGACGAGTTCGTCGACGAGGTCTTCGCCGGCACCGATCCGGAGGCGCCCGGCGCGACCATCGCGGACCGTATGCGCCGGCTGCCGCCGGAACTGCCCGACGATCCCACGGCAGAGCAGGTGGACGCCTGGATGGAACTCGCCGAACTCGTCGCCGACCCCGACTTTCGGCGGCGCGCACGTGAGATGGCGGTCGCGGGGGCGGACACCGGCACGAACGGTACGGACACCGACACGAACGACACGCGCACCGACACGAACGACACGGACACCGGCGCGAACAGCCCTGAAGAGCAGCCCTACGACCCTGCGGCAGTCCTCGATCAGGTTCGTACGGCCATGGCCGCGGGCATCGCTCCCGACTCGGCTCGTGGGCGAGAGGTGCTGGACCGCTTGGTCGATCCGAACCTGTCCGCAGACGAGCGCGTACGGCTCGCCGACCAGGTGGAGCGGTTCACCGACCGCCGGGTGGAGCGTTATTGGCAGTTGCTGGGCGTGATCAACGGGACACCCCCGTTCGAACCGAGCGTGCCCGCTTTCGAGTGGTTCATCGCCGCCCTCCGCGCGCACGGTCGCGGCGGTGCATGAGCGGACAGCTCGAGACACCCACTGACCTGCCCCCCGGTAGGCGGCTCCGGCGGCCTGTCACCGTCGAGAATGAGTCGCCTGCCGGGGAGCCAGGCAAATGTTACTGGTCGCTCCCGATTGGCCACGTTACGTTGCGAACATGGATCCGGCTGCCCTGTTCGCCGGCGGAGTCGCCGCGGGTCTCGCCGCCGGCACCGCATCATGCACGGCCGTACAGGGCGGCCTGCTCATCGGCCTGGTCGGCCCATCTCGGCACAGGACCGCGACGCCCCCCTGCCGACATCCCACCAACACCGAACCCGACACGACCCGTAAAACCGACATCAACCATAAAACCGGCACATGTCCGGCCACCACGGATCGGGTGCTCTCCGGCGGATCGAGACGTGACCTGACCGTGGTTGGGGTGTTCCTGTCGGCGAGACTGCTGTCCCATCTCGCCGCCGGCGCGCTGCTCGGCCTGGTGGGCTCGGCCGTACAGATCGGTCCGCGGGCCAGGGCCGTGTTCCTCGTCGCCGCCGGGATCGCGGTGCTCGCCTTCGCCGTACGCCTGCTCTTCGCGGGCAGACGCCCCTCGGGATGCGCGTCACACGGATCGGTACACGGATCGGCTGACGGTTCCACACGCGGTTCCGCACACGGCTCGGCAGACAGGTCCGCACGCGGTTCTGCACACGGCTCGGCACAAGGTTCGGCAGACGGTTCCACACAAGGTTCGGCACACGGCTCGGCAGACGGCTCGGCAGACGGTTCCAGACAAGGTTCGGCACACGATTGTGCACATCGTTCTGCACACGTGACGCGCGGGGCGACGAAACCGGGAGAACCAGCGGGGGTCCTCCGGGCCATCGCCCTCGGGCTCGCCACGATCCTCGTTCCCTGCGGGGTGACGATCAGCATGGAGATCGTGGCGGTCTCCACGGGAAGCGCCCTGGGCGGCGCGGCGGTTCTCGGGGGGTTCGCCGTCGGAACGGTGCCCGCCTTCGCCGCGCTGGGACTGCTGCTGCGCCGGGTCGCCGGGAGGCGGCCGGGCCCGCTGACCATGCTGGCCGGTGTCGCCGCCCTCGCGGCCGGAATCTTCACGGTAGGGTCGGGGCTCCGGCTGGGCGGATGGCTGCCCGATCTCGGCCCGGCCGCCGCATCCGCCACGTTCGCCCGCCAGGGACCCGACGGCGTCCAGCACCTCACGATCTGGGCGACCGCCGACGGGTTTCGCCCCGGCGTCGTCCGTGCCGTCGCGGACCGCCCGACCGAGATCGTGTTCCGCTCCCACGACAACCACGGCTGCACTCGCACGCTCTCCATCGACGGCCGTGACCTGGTGCTGCCCGTCACCGGCCGGCAGTCGGTACGGCTCGCGCCACGCGAACCGGGGCGACTTCGCTACGCCTGCGGCATGGGGATGTATGTCGGTTTCATCGCGTTCGAGAAGATTCCTGCGGGCCAAAGGACTTTGAAATAACGCTCCGTGACGACCGGATTACATGTCACGCTGTCTCCCATGACTTTCGTGGGAACCACCGAGGCCGCTCCGGCACAGCCGGACATCCGGCTCCGGGGCATCCAGGTCCCGGAAGCATCCCGGGGCGTACGCCCCGCCCCGAACGCGTCCCGGGGCGTACGGCCCCTGGACCCGGTCGAGGAGTCCCTGCTCGCCGCGGCCCAGGGCGGTGACCCGGACGCGGCCCACCGCCTCGGCCGCCGGTGCGCCGAGCGTGGAGACCGGTGGGCGGCCAGGCACTGGTGGGAGCGGGCCGCCCGGGTGGGGAACGTCGACAGCGCCTTCAACCTGGGGGTCTGGCACCAGCGGCACGGGACGCCGGAGGAGGCGATCGGCTGGTACGAGAAGGCGGCCGGGACCGGTGACGCCGAGGCCGCGGTCAAACTGGCCGTCCTCCTGCTGGACCGGCGGGGCGACGTGCCGGCCGCACGGCGCTGGCTCGAGATGGCGGCGGAGAACGGCACGGCCGGAGCGGCCCGGCGGCTCGCGCTGCTGAGCGAGGACGAGGGGCAGCTCACCGGTGCCCGCCACTGGCACACGAAGGCGGCGCTGGAGGGCGACCTGCGGTCCGCACACGACCTCGGGGTCCTCGGTTACGCGGCGGGCGACGAGGCCGAGGCGGGTCACTGGTGGGAGTACGCCGCCCGGGGCGGTCACGCCGAGGGCGCCTACCATCTGGGCCTGTTGATGCAGGCGATGGGCAACGACGATCGCGCGGAAGAGTCCTATCGGCTCGCGATCAGGGCCCGGGCGGATCACCCCGGCGCCGCCTGCCGCCTCGGCGGGCTCACCCTGGCCAGGAGGGACCTCTCCGCCGCGCGGACGTACTTCGAACTGGCCGCGCGCACCGGGCACGTCGAGGGCCAGCGCCTGACGGGCCTCGTCTGCGTGGAGATGGGCGAACGGGCGGCGGCCGGCTACTGGCTCGGCCTGGCCGCCGCCGCGGACGATCCCGATGCCGCCTACAACCTGGGCCTGCTGCTGGTCTCCGAGCATGGCGACCTCATGGGCGCGCGGCACTGGTTCCGGATGGCCGCAGCGCGCGGGCACCGCCGGGCCGCCGCCGAGCTGCGCGATGTGCTGGCCCGCTCACACGACTGCCCCCACGGGGAGCAACCGTTGCTGTATCCGCCCGCGCCGTACTGGGACCGGCCGGTCAAGCCGGACCAGTCGGCCCGCGCGGAGCTTGCGGTGCTCGCCGCCGGTCGGCGGGGTGCGCCCGCGCCCGGCGAGCATGACCTGATCGAGATCATCGGCACGTGGGATCTCGTCATCCGGGGGCTGCCGGAACAGGCTGACCCGATCCGCCGCCTGGCCGAGACCAGCGGCCTGCACACCACCGCGATCGAGCACCTCTGCTCGGTGCGGGCGACCCTGCTGCATCCGGGCACGGCGCCCTGGCCGACCCCGGCCGAGGTCGCGCACGTCCTGGTAACCGCGCGCGACCTGCGCCGGGGACTCGGCCTCCGCTAGACGGGCGAGTCCCGGCCATGGACGCCCCGGGGACACGACGACCTGGAGGGGTCGGTCAAGTGATCGTCGGCCAAGGTGGCAGGGAGCGGAGCGGGAGGGAGCGAGGACCGCATGCCGGGCCCCGCTCGGCGGGGCCCGGCAGCGGACCGGAGCTTCCTCCCGGCGCAGCGACCGGAACCGATAAGCGGCCGAGACCCTCAGCGGTGTCCGTCGCCCGATCGATGCGCTAAGCGGCGAGGACCACGTCGGCCGGTGTGAACTCCAGCCTGTGCGCCACCGCGACCGGCTCGTTGGTCACCACCCCGGCATGGGTGTTGAGCCCGAGCCGGAGCGCGGGGTCGGCGAGCAGCGCGTCGCGCCAGCCGTGATCGGCCAGCCTCAGCACGTACGGCAGCGTCGCGTTGGTCAGAGCGTACGTGGAGGTGTTGGGGACGGAACCCGGCATGTTGGCGACACAGTAGAAGACGGCGCCGTGCACCGGGAAGGTCGGCTGGTCGTGGGTGGTGGGGTGGGAGTCCTCGAAGCAGCCGCCCTGGTCGATCGCGATGTCGACGAAAACGGCGCCCGGCCTCATCCGGGAGACCAGCTCGTCGGAGACGAGCGTCGGAGCCTTGGCCCCTGGAATGAGCACGGCGCCGACGACCAGATCAGCCTCGAGCACGGCCCGCTCTATGGCGTAGGAGGTCGACACGAGCGTCTTCATGCGGCCCTGGTAGATGGCGTCGATGTGCCGCAGTCTGTCGATGTTGACGTCGAGGATCGTGACCTCGGCGCCCATCCCTACGGCGACCTGGGCCGCGTTGAACCCGGAGACGCCGGCGCCGATGACGACGACCTTGGCCGGGGAGACGCCGGGCACCCCACCCGGCAGCACTCCGCGGCCTCCGTTGACGCGCATGAGGTTGTACGCGCCGACCTGCGGGGCGAGACGGCCCGCCACCTCCGACATCGGGGCGAGCAGCGGCAGCGTGCCGCCGGCCTGCACGGTTTCGTACGCGATGGCGGTGGTCCCGGCCGACAGCAGCGCGTCGGTGCAAGGGCGGGACGCCGCGAGGTGGAGGTAGGTGAACAGCACCTGGTTCTCGCGGAGCCGGTGATACTCCTCGGCCACCGGCTCCTTGACCTTGAGAACCAGCTCGGCCTCGGCCCAGACGCGGTCGGCGTTCTCCTCGATCTCGGCTCCGGCGGCCAGGTACTCCTCGTCGGTTATGTGGGATCCGAGTCCCGCGCCCTTCTGGACGCTGACGGAATGGCCCCTGCGGACTAGCTCGTGGACGCCTGCGGGTGTCGCGGCGACCCGGTTCTCGTGGCTCTTGACCTCGGTAGGCACACCGATCTTCATGGAAAGGGTCCTTTCACACGGTGCTCGGCAAAGTCCGCGCGCCGGTAGGCGCAGCCGTACGAGGGTAAACCGTCAGAGGCGGGTCCAGGCCTCGGTGAGAACGGAACGGAGAATCGACTCGATCTCGTCGAACTCCTTGGGCCCGCAGATCAGTGGCGGGGCGAGCTGGACGACCGGGTCGCCCCGGTCGTCGGCGCGGCAGTAGAGCCCGGCGTCGTACAACGCCTTGGACAGGAAGCCGCGCAGCAGCCGCTCGGACTCCTCCTCGTTGAACGTCTGCTTGGTTGACTTGTCCTTGACCAGTTCGATGCCGTAGAAGTAGCCCGACCCGCGGACGTCGCCGACGATCGGCAGGTCGCGCAGCCTCTCCAGCGTGGCGCGGAAGACCGGCTCGTTGGCGGTCACGTGGCCGAGCAGATCCTCACGCTCGAAGATGTCGAGGTTCGCCAGGGCCACCGCGGACGACACCGGGTGACCGCCGAACGTGTACCCGTGCGCGAAGACCGTCGTGCCGTGCCGGAACGGCTCGAACAGCCGGTCTGAGACGATCATGGCGCCGATCGGCGCGTATCCGCTGGTCAGTCCCTTGGCACAGGTGATGATGTCCGGCACGTAGTCGAACTTCTGCCCGCCGAACATCGTGCCGAGCCGGCCGAACGCGCAGATGACCTCGTCGGAGACCAGCAGCACGTCGTAGGCGTCGCAGATCTCCCGCAGCCGCTGGAAGTATCCGGGCGGCGGCGGGAAGCATCCCCCGGAGTTCTGCACTGGCTCGACGAAGACGGCGGCCACGGTGTCCGGGCCCTCCATCTCGATGGCCTTGCCGACCTGGTCGGCCGCCCAGCGGCCGAACGCCTCGGCGTCCTTTTCCAGACCGTCGAAACCCGAGATCTCGTCGGCCCGGTAGAGGTTGGTGTTGGGCGCCTTGACCGCACCGGGCACCAGCGGTTCGAAGTCCTGCTTGAGTCCGGGGATGCCGGTGATGGACAGCGCGCCCTGGGTGGTGCCGTGGTAGGCGATGGACCTGCTGACCACCTTGGTCTTCAGCGGCTTGCCGCGAAGCTTGAAGTACTGCTTGGCGAGCTTCCACGCCGATTCCACGGCCTCGCCGCCACCGGTGGTGAAGAAGACCCGGTTGAGGTCGCCGGGGGTGAGCCCGGCCAGCCTCTCGGCCAGCTCCGCCGCCTTGGGATGCGCGTAGGACCACAGCGGGAAGAACGCGAGCTCCTGGGCCTGCTTGGCGGCGGCCTCGGCGAGCTCGACGCGGCCGTGGCCGACCTGGACCACGAACAGACCCGCCAGACCGTCGAGGTAACGCTTGCCGTTGATGTCGTAGACGTACGCGCCCTCACCTCGGACGATCATCGGCACGTCCGACCCGTCGTAAGCGCCGTGACGGGTGAAGTGCATCCAGAGATTGTCCTGCGCGGCCTTAAGAACGCGGGTCATCGCAACCTTCCCTATGTGATCGGTGCTCTACCCAGTTTGCCCGTCTTGCAAGGTTTTGCCAAGTGATTACGTGGCGTCATTGTGAAAACACCTCGGAATCCGCGATGTCGTCCTGCAACGACAACGAAATCCGTCAACATTGATCTACACACGATCCACCGGCGGCCACCCGCATCCGGGGCCGGTCTCCCGAGGTCCACGTGGTGTGATCCAATGGGTTGGACCGCCAGGCGGCACATGATCGAACACCACCCACCTCCGGAGAGACGCCGTGACACCTGAGGAGATCGAAGCAGCGGTCGACGCGGGAATGCCGCAGACGGTCGAGGATCTCGAACGGCTCGTCGCCATCCCGTCCGTCGCCTTTCCCGGCCACCCGGAGGCCCCGGTCCTCGAGGCGGCGGCGCTGACCGAACAGCTGCTGCGCTCGACCGGCCTCCCGCACGTCCGGCAGATCCCGATCGAGGGCAGCTTCCCCGCCGTCTACGGCGAGGCCCCGGCCCCGCCCGGGGCGCCCACCGTGCTGCTCTACGCGCACTACGACGTGCAGCCCGCCGGTGATCCGGCGCTGTGGAAGACGCCGCCGTTCGAGCCGACCAGGATCGACGGTGTGCTGTACGGCAGGGGCGCCGCCGACGACAAGAGCGGCGTGATCACCCACGTGGCGGCGCTGCGCGCCTTCCAGGGCCGGTTCCCGGTCGGCGTCAAGGTCATCATCGAGGGCCAGGAGGAGTACGCCGGGGAGCAGCTGGAGCACTTCATCGAGACCGATCCCGAGCTGGTGCGCGCCGACGCGATGGTCATCGCCGACGTGGGCAACCCGTACATCGGCGACCCCACGCTGACGACGTCGCTGCGCGGCATGGCGGCGTTCACCGTCGAGGTCAGAACGCTGGCCGAGTCGGTCCACAGCGGCGCGTTCGGCGGCGCCGCCCCCGACGCGCTCGCCGCGCTCATGCGCATGCTCACCGCGATGCACGACGAAGCCGGCGACGTGTGCGTGCCCGGCCTGGCCCGCGGCACGTTCCCCGGCCAGGGCTCCTCGGAGGAGGAGCTGCGCGCCACGGCCGGCGTGCTCGACGGGGTGTCGCTCGTCGGCACGGGCAGCGTGGCCGACCGCCTCTGGGCGTCCTACGCCATCACGGTGACCGGGCTCGACGTGCCCAGCGTGCAGGGCGCGATCAACGCGGTCCAGGCGGTGGCGCGGGCCCGGGTCACGATCCGCGTCCCTCCGTCAGGGGACGCGAAGACCGCGCTCGACGACGTGACCGGTTTCCTCAGGAAGATCGCCCCGTGGGGTGTCCAGGTGTCGTTCGGCGACTTCGCCACGGGCACCGGATTCCGCGCGGGCGCGGGGGGCCCGGCACGCGCCGCCGTCAGCCGTGCGATGGCGCGCGCGTTCGGCCAGGCGCCGCGCGAGGTCGGCCAGGGCGGCTCGATCCCGCTGGTCGCCTCGCTCGCCCGGCTCTTCCCCGAGGCCGAGATCCTCCTCTACGGCGCCGAGGACGACCACGCGTCCATCCACGCGCCCAACGAGCGGGTGGTGCTGGACGAACTGCGGCGCGTCATCACCGCCGAGGCCCTTTTCCTCTCCCAATACGCCGAAGGCTGAGCGCGGTACGCCAAGGGCCGAGCGTCAAGGCCACGCCAGGGGACGGCCGGCCGGCGCAGGGCCCCAACGGCCGGTCAGCGCAGGGCCCCGGAGAAGCCGAGCTCGGCCGAGAGCGACTGGGCGTGCTTGGCCACCGCCCTGGCGAAGGTCTGCAGGTCTTCGTCGCTGATGCGGAACGACGGCCCGATGATGCTGAGGGCCGCCACGATGGACCCGGTCGAGTCGTGTACGGGTGCGGCGGCGGCCGCCGCCTCCGGCTCGACCGTGGTCCCGCGGGACGTCGTGAAACCGCCGGCGGTGAGCCGCCCCTTCAGCGCGGCCCCCACGGCGGTGCCGATCGTGGGGATCGCCCGCCCCGCCCATGTCGCGTGCCGGATGGCGCGAGGGCTCTCCACCTGACGCAGGTAGAGCGCGTGGTCGTCGCCTTCGGGGACGACCAGGTACGCGGTCTCACCGGTGAAGTCGGCGAGATCTCTTAGGTGCGGCTCGGCGACCTTGTAAATCGGCAGGTTGCCGAGGGCGATGGCGCCCGCCTGGAGCATCCGCGGCCCGGCATGGTAGAGGCTGGAGGAGTCCCGCCAGACGAAACCCGACACCTCGAGCGCCTTCAACAGGCGCGCGGTGGTGCTCAGAGCCAGATCGGCCTCTCGTGCCGCGGCGGTGAGAGTTAGGCCGCCAGAACTGGTGGCGACGATGTGAGCGAGGCGAAGCGCACGTTCAACAGTACGTATCGCTGTTGGCTCGGCACTTTCGGACATTTGCCCTCGTCTTTCCCGACAGATGAATCGACCTGGTCACGGGTGACCGCTCACCGCGCCGCCGTCCGGACCCACACGTATCCCGCACCGCTTTCACCAGGCCGAGTCGCCGAGTCGCGCATGCTTCCCGACTGGCAAACATATCAACGTACGCGACCCTCGTCCTATCCCCCGCATACGCCGGTATGCGGGGCTCGAGAACCCGCGGGCGGTGACCCCGGGGTCCTACGGCGAAAGCGGAAAAGCGGGAAAGCCAGAAACCGGGGGGCCTATTTCAGGACTCTCTCCAGGAAAGCCCGGGTGCTGGGATGCTCCGGCTGCGACAGCACCTGACGGGCCGGGCCGTGTTCGACGGCCAGACCGGCGTCGATGAAAACGGCGGTGTCGGCGACCTCGCGGGCGAAGGCGATTTCGTGGGTCACCACGATCATCGTCATACCGTCGGCGGCCAGCTGCCGCATCACCCCGAGGACCTCCCCGACCAACTCCGGGTCCAGCGCCGAGGTGGGCTCATCGAAGAGCATCACCTTCGGGTCCATCGCCAGCGCCCGGGCGATCGCCACGCGCTGCTGCTGTCCGCCGGAAAGCTGGGACGGATACGCCGACGCCCTGTTCGCGAGACCGACACGCTCGAGCATCGCCATGCCCCGCTCCCGCGCCTCCGCCTTGGGCAGCCTGCGCACCCTGACGGGCGCCTCCATGACGTTCTCCAGAGCCGTCATGTGGGCGAACAGGTTGAAGCGCTGGAAGACCATGCCGATCGAACTGCGCTGCCGGGCGATCTCGGCGAATTTCAGGGTGTACAACCGCCGGCCCTTTTCGCGGTAACCCATGAGCTCGCCGTTGACGATGATCCGGCCGGAGTCGAAGCTCTCGAGCAGATTCATGCAGCGCAGCAGCGTCGACTTGCCGGACCCGGACCGGCCGAGCACACAGCAGACCTCGCCGCCGGCCACCTCGAGGTTCACGCCTTTCAGCACCGGCGTCTGGTGAAACGCCTTGGTGAGGTTCACGACCTGGACCGCGGGCGCCGACGTGCTCTCGTTCTCTATGGTGCGCTCCACCCGCAACCCCCTCGTGCAGCCGTTCCTACTGGTTCAATCGCGGTCATCGTCACTCCTTGGCACGGCGTCCCCCGTCCGATCTCTGGTAATGACGTTCGAGGAAGTGCTGACCGACCGACAGCACGGTCGTGACGATCAGGTACCAGAGCGAGGCGGTGATGAGGAGAGGAATGGTCTGGTAGTTCACCGCGTAAATGAGCTGGGCCGAATACAGCAGCTCGGGATAGGCCAGCACGGCCACCATCGCCGACATCTTCAGCATGCCGATCAGCTGGTTCCCGGTGGGCGGGATGATCACCCGCATGGCCTGCGGGAGAACGATGCGCCAGGTCGTGGTCGCGCGCCTCATCCCCAGTGCGTAGGCCGCCTCGGTCTGACCACGTTCCACGGAGCTGATGCCCGACCGCATGATCTCGGCCATGTAGGCCGCCTCGTTCAGGCCCAGCCCCAGGATCGCCGCGGTGTAGGGAGAGATCAGGTCGTTGGCGGAGAAGGTGGCGAACTCCACGCCGAACGGCACGCCGATCGACAGCCGGGGGTAGAGCGCGGAGATCGATCCCCAGAACAGCAGCTGGACGAAGAGGGGCGTGCCCCGGAAGAGCCAGATGTACGCACTCGCCGTACTGGAGAGCACCGGGTTGCCGGAGAGCCGCATCAGCGCCAGGACCAGCCCTCCGGCGATCCCGATGGTCATGGACACCAGGGTCAGGTTCAGGGTGTTCCCGAGGCCGGCCAGGATGCGGTCGGACAGGAAGTACTCGAAGACCACGTCCCACTGGAACCGCTCGTTGGTCAGCACGGTGTTGACCACCATGGCCGCCACGACCAGGACCAGTGCCGCGGCGACCCAGCGTCCCGGTTTCCTCTCGGGCACGATGATGGGCGCCTCGTCGGAGGGGATCGGGTTCATCTGGGAACGACCACTCGCCTGGTCACTCGCTTGCACCGGCATCGTCTACTCCGCATCCGTCTTCACTCGCCACGGTGCTCAGCCTGCGAGGGGTTCGCCGTTGATGAGCGGGGCGGGAATCGCCGCATCCGACAGGTTCCACTTTTTGAGGATTTCCTGGTAGGTGCCGTCCTCCATGATCGCCTTGAAGGCCTGGGCGAAGGGCTGGAGCAGCCCGCTGTCCTTCGGCAGCGCCATGCCGTGGTAGACCTTCCCGTACGGCACCCCCGACAGCTCGAACTTGCCGTTGGACTGCTGCACCTGCCAGGAGGCGACCGGGGTGTCCGCGATCGAGAGATCGGCGCGGCCGGAGGACAGCGCCATGTTCGCCGCGATCTGGTCGGGGAAGACCTGCACGTCGACCGGCTTCTTGCCGTCCTGCTCGCACTTCTCGCTCTGCTTTTCCGCGTCGGTGTGCTGCACCGTTCCCTTCTGCAGGGCGACGCGCAGCCCGCAGATGTCGTCGAGCGTTTCCGGCCGGTTCGCGGCACCGGCCGGCACGAACATCGAGGAGCCGTCCATGCTGTAGTCGATGAAGTCGACGACCTTACGCCGCTCCTCGGTGTCGTTGATCCACGACATCGCCGCGTCGAACTTCCCGCCGGCGAGCCCCGGGATGATCGAATCGAACGCGGAGTTCATCTCGCGGAGTTCGATGCCGAGTTTCTCCCCCAGCGCGGCCGCCATGTCGGGATCGACCCCGACCATGGTCTTGCCGTCGGTGTCCATCGACGCGATCGGCGGATAGGAGGCATCGCCGGCGACGGTGATGTAGCCGCGTTCACGGACCTCGGCAGGCAGCAGGCCGTTCAGGCCGGAGCCGTCCGCGGCCGCCTGGGCTCCTGACGCGGCAGGCGCGGCGGAGGTCTCCGAGCCGTTGGATCCGCAGCCGGCGAGCAGCGCGGTGGCCGCCACCATCGCGACGCCGAGAGCCCGGCGGTTCACCCGCCGACACCGGCCATATTTGTGCGGCACATCCATCTCGCGGTTCTCCCTTCGCGCTGAGCCGTCCCCTTGAACGCGCCCATAGATCTGAAGCTGACCACAGCGAATTCCGGTGATTACGGTCTCTGTGCCGCGACAGGCGCTCGGGCCGGCAGGGCCTCCCCGGCCCCGGCTCCCATACGCCGCGGGTCGCGGCACAGTCACAGATTCCCGATGTACGGCATGCTCTCCCGCCGTGTGGCAAGATGTTAGCCACGCCATAGCCGGATGGCTAGTGCCAGAAAAAAATTAGTTCGGAAGCGGCAAACGGCGGCGCTCGCGCGGAACTGATCGTTGACCAGGCAAAGAACCGATCAACGAGGCGAGACCCCGGCAAAGCCCCGGCGGCGTGATCGCCATAAATCGACCCGATTGACGTCTTCCCAGGGGCCGATGCCATGTGATAGCACTACCACGTGACGGAATCTACTACTGCCTAGTGGAAGTACGATCTTCGCTCGCACCCGACCCCAACCGTTGATGACGAGGAGCCCTGATGGTCCTGGAAGATGTCGAGACATCGACGCGGCGCACCTACGACGCGGTGATCGTCGGCGCCGGGGTCATCGGCGCGGCCATCGCGCTGGCGCTCTCCCGCGCCGGCTGGCGAACGCTCAACATCGACCGGGAAGGGATGCCCGGGCACGGATCGACCAGCGCATCGGCGGGCATTCTCCGCGTTCACGCGTCGTCACGGGACGCCGTCGTGTTGGCCGCCGAGGCGTTGCCGTACTGGGAGAACTGGGCCGACTTCGTCCGGTTGCCGGCCGGAGAGCGGCTCGCGGTCTTCCAGCGATGCGGTTCGGTGATCTTCGACGACGGGTCCGGCTACGGAGAGCGCGCCGCGGCGACCATGGCGTCGCTGGGCGAGCCGCACGAGCGCTGGACCCCCGAGCAGCTCGCCGAGCGTCTGCCGTTCTTCGACCTGCGCGCCTTCGGCCCGCCCGCCCTGCCCGAGGACGAGGAGTTCGGCCGTGACCCGGACACCTCGATCACCGGGGCCCTGTACACGCCCTCCTCCGGGTTCGTCGCCGACCCGGCGCTCGCGGCGCAGAACCTCATGGCCGCCGCGCGACTCGCCGGCGCCGAGTGCGCCCTGCGCACCACGGTGGTCGAGATCCGCCGGCGGGGCGATCGGGTGATCGGCCTCACCCTCGCGGACGGACGCAGGATCGACACCCCCGTGATCGTCAACGCCGCCGGACCGCACTCCGCGCTGCTCAACCGGATGGCGGGGGTGGAGGAGGGCATGCGGGTGCGCTCCCGCCCGATCAGGCAGGAGCTCCACCAGGTCCCCGCCCCGCCGGGGGTGGACTTCCTCACCCAAGGCCTGCACGTGGTCGACGGTGATCTCGGCATCAACTTCCGCCCCGAGTCGGGCAACACGATCCTCGTCGGCGGTAACGGCGCGGCCTGCGACCCCGTGGTCGAGGTGGCCGATCCCGACCGCCACGATCCCGCCGTCACCCGGTCGGTCTGGGACCGGCACATCCTGCGGCTCGCCCAACGCGTGCCGGACCTGCGGATTCCCTCCCGGCCCACCGGGGTGGCGGGGCTGTACGACATCACCGACGACTGGCAGCCGATCTACGACCGCACCGATCTCGGCGGGTTCTACGTGGCCATCGGCACCAGCGGGAACCAGTTCAAGACCGCGCCGCTCGTCGGGGTGCTGATGGCCGCCCTCATCGACGCGGCGCAGTCAGGCCGGGACCTCGACGACGCCCCCCTGGTCGTCACCGGAGAGCACACCGCTCGCGACATCCACATGTCCACCTACTCACGCCTGCGCCGGTTGGACGACACGCTCGTCACCACCGTCAACGGTTGAGCCGATCAGCACCAGGAAGGAGCCGGCATGTCCGGTGTCAGGGCGGCGCTCGACCACTTCTGGTCCGACGCGCGACCCAAGTCGTTCGTGGCCGGGGAGTGGAGCGCCTCGAGCACCACGTTTCCCGCGTACGACCCGTCGACCGGAGAGGTTCTCGCCGCGGTGCCCGAGGCGTCGCCGGCCGAGGTGGACGCCGCGGTCGAGGCCGCGCGCCAAGCTCAGCCGGCCTGGTCTGCCGCCGGCCTCGAGGCGCGCGCCGACACGCTGGAGCGGGTGGCCGCCGAGTTGCGCGCCCAGGGCGAGAAGCTCGCGCTCCTCGACTCGGTGAACAGCGGCAACCCGCTGTCCGCCGCGCGCCGGGACATCACCCTGGCCCTGCGCTATCTCAAGCGCTGGCCGTCCTACGCGTTCGCGCTGACCGGCCAGGCGACCACGCCGGTCGACGACGCGCTCTCCTACACGCTGCGTACGCCGTACGGCGTGGTCGGCAAGATCATCGCCTTCAACCACCCCACGTTGTTCGCCCTCGGCGGCATGATCTTCCCGCTCCTCGCGGGGAACACCATGGTCATCAAGGCCGCGCCGCAGACCCCGCTCGCGACGCTGGCGATCGGCCGGATCCTGGAGGGCGTCCTGCCCCCGGGAGTGGTCAACATCGTCGCGGGCGGCGCCGGCACGGGGGACGCCCTGGTCACGCACCCCGACGTCAAGCGGATCGCCTTCACCGGCAGCCTGCCGACGGCACTGGCGATCCAGTCCCGTCTTGGGGCACGCGGGCAGATCAAACATCTGACCACGGAGCTCGGCGGCAAGAACGCGATGGTCGTCTTCCCCGACGTCGATCTCGACGCAGCGGTGGACGCGGCCGTGGCCAACATGAGCTTCACCGTCAGCCAGGGCCAGTCCTGTCAGTCCACCTCGCGGCTGCTGCTGCACGAGTCGATCCACGACGCGTTCGTGTCGCGGCTCGCCGACCGGCTGCGCCGGTTGCGCATCGGCCCGGCCTACGACGAGGCCAGCGACATGGGCCCGCTGGTCTCGCGGCACCAGTTGGAGCGCGTGCGCGCGTACATCGCCTCCGGCTGCGAGGAGGGCGCGGAGCTGCTCACCGGCGGCGGCATCCCGGACGGTGTGCCGTCCGGCGGCTACTACCTGGAACCCACCCTCTTCGCCGGGGTGACCCCGGGGATGCGCATCGCCCGGGAGGAGATCTTCGGGCCCGTGGCCGCGGCCATGTCGTGGTCGGACCACGACGAGATGCTGCACCTCGCCAACGACGTCGACCTGGGGCTCAGCGCGGCGGTGTGGTGCCGGGACGTCGACCTGGCCCTGCGGACCGCGCACGAACTCGAAGCCGGATACGTCTGGGTCAACGACGCCAACCGCCACTTCCTCGGCGCCCCGTTCGGCGGCGTCAAGAACAGCGGGGTCGGCCGGGAGGAATGCATGGACGAGCTGCTCAGCTACTACGAGACCAAGGCCGTGAACGTCCGCGTCCCCCGCCGGCCCGCGAGGACGGAGGGAGGACGATGAACGGCACGGCCGAGGCACCCCGGCGGCTGGTCGTCGGCATGTCCGGCGCCAGCGGCGCGATCTACGGCATCCGCGCGCTGGAGGAGCTCGCCAAGCAGCAGATCGAGACGCACCTGGTGGTGTCGAAGGCGGCGGCGCTCACCATCGCCATGGAGACCCCGATGTCCGTGCGCGAGGTGCGGGGGCTCGCCGCCGAGACTCACGCGATCAACAACGTGGCGGCGCCGGTGTCGAGCGGGTCCTTCCAGACCATGGGCATGCTCATCGCGCCGTGCTCCGTCCGCACCCTCGCGGAGATCGCCACCGGGGTCACCACCACCCTGCTCACCCGCGCGGCCGACGTGGCGCTCAAGGAACGCCGCCGGGTGGTCCTCCTGCTGCGCGAGACCCCGCTGACGCTCACCCACATCCGCAACATGGCCACGGTCACCGAGATGGGCGGCATCATCGCCCTGCCCGCACCGAGCTTCTACACGATGCCGACGACCCTGGACGACATCGTCAACGAGACCGTCGGGCGCGTCCTCGACCTCTTCGGCCTCGACACCGGGCTGGTCCACCGCTGGGAGGGCAAGCCCAGGTCCGTCCACCCCCACGACCCCCGCCCCCATGACTGAGCGACCGCGCCGGACGCGCCGCTCGCCGATCACGCCGGCCGACAACACGACGCCGACCCCACGAAAGGATCGATCATGAGTACCACCGTGCGCATCTCGTCACGGGGAGTCGACCTCGACACGCTCCGGCTGCCGTTCGCCGGACCGGTGCGGGTGGAGGTGGACGAGGACGTCCTCGCCCGCGTCGACCGCGGGCGCGAGGTGATCGACACCGCCATCGCGCGCGGCGACACCATCTACGGGGTGAACACCGGCTTCGGCAAGCTCGCCGACCGCAAGATCTCCCCCGACGACCTGCTCGAACTCCAGCGACGCCTGATCATGTCGCACATGACCGGGGTCGGGGAGCTCCTGCCCGACGACGTCGTACGCGCCATGCTGCTGGTCAAGCTCGTCTGCCTGTCGCAGGGGCACTCGGGGGCCCGCCGCGAGATCGTGCAGGCACTGCAGGCCCTGCTCAACGCCGACGTGCTGCCCTGCGTGCCGGCCCAGGGCTCGGTGGGCGCTTCGGGCGACCTCGCCCCCCTGTCGCACATGGCGGCGGTGCTCACCGGCGAGGGCCGGGTCCGCGTGCACGGCCGGGAGACGGACGCCGCCGAGGGGCTGCGCATCGCCGGGGTGGAGCCCATCGTGCTCGGCCCGAAGGAGGGCGTCGCCCTCATCAACGGCACGCAGGCGTCGACGGCGCTCGCGCTGCGTGCGCTCTTCGCCGCCGAGGCCGTCTTCAACGCCGGAGTGGCGGCGGGTGCGCTCAGCCTCGAGGCCGTCGCGGGCCGCCCGGCCGCGCTCGACCCGCGGATCCAGCAGATCAGGCGGCAGCCGGGGCAGATCCGCGTGGCCGCCGCGCTCAGCCGGTTGGTCGACGGCAGCCCGATCCTCGCCAAGGAGTTCCCGGGCCGCCGGCTGCAGGACCCCTACTGCATGCGCTGCCAGCCCCAGGTGATGGGCGCCGCCTTCGACCTGCTGGAGTTCGCCGCCTCCACCCTGCTGCGGGAGGCCAACTCCGTCTCGGACAACCCGCTGATCTTCCCCGACGACGGGGAGGTCCTGTCCGGGGGCAACTTCCACGGCCAGCCGGTGGCGTTCGCGGCCGACATCATCGCGCTGGCGCTGTGCGAGGTCGGTTCGCTGTCGGAACGCCGTACGGCGATGCTCAACGACGCGGGCATGAGCGGCCTCCCCCCGTTCCTCGTGGAGGACGCCGGCCTCAACTGCGGTTACCAGCTCGCGCAGGTGACGTCGGCGGCCCTCGTCGCCGAGAACCGCGCGCTCGCCACGCCGAACAGCGTGGACAGCATTCCGACCTCCGCCGGCCAGGAGGACCACGTCAGCATGGCCACGCACGCCGCGATCCGGGTCCATCGCATGGCGGTGAACGCGTCGTACGTGGTGGCCGTCGAACTGCTGTGCGCCGCGCAGGGCGTCGACCTGCGGGCCAAGGGCGAGGTCGCCCGGGGCACCCGCCCGGTGTACGACCTCGTCCGCGCCCAGGCGCCCTACCTCGACATCGACCGGGTGCTCGCGCCGGAGATGGAGGCGGTCCAGGACCTGGTGCTCGACGGGGCGTTCCTGCCGCACGGCGACGTCCGCTACACCGAGGTGGAGGTCCAGTGAACGCGGACCCGGCCAAGAGGGCGCACGCTCCGGCCGACCTCCGCGGCTTCCTGCGTGACCTGGAGGCCGCCGACCCGGGCGCCCTGATCACGGTCGAGCGCGAGGTCGACCCCGAGTTCGAGCTGTCGGCGGTCGTGAAGGCGCTGGAGCCGTACGGCGCGCCCGCCGTGCGCTTCGAGCGGGTGAAGGGCGGCGGGATGCCGGTCGTCGCCGGCCTCTACGGCACGCGCCGGCGGATCGCGCTCGCCCTCGGCAAGGACGTGGGCGAGGTCGTCGGCTTCGCCCTGGACGCGATCAGGCACCCGATCCCGGCCTCCCCCGTCGCCTCCGCACCCGTACACGAGGTGGTGGAGCGAGGCGAGGCCGTCGATCTGACCACGCTGCCCTTCGGCGTTCACTCGCGAGACGACGCGGGCCGCTACATCACCTCGGGCGTGACCCTGGCGCGGGACCAGGAGACGGGCAAGCTCAACACCGGCATGTACCGGATGATGGTGCTCGACCGCAATCACATCAGCGTGAACGCCGCGCCCGATCACGATCTGGGCCGCATCATCAGCCGGGCCGCAGAACGCGGCGAGGACGTGCCCATCGCCATCGTCATCGGGCATCACCCCGCCTACGCCATCGGCTCACAGCTCAAGCACGGCACCGACGTGGACTCCCACGAGGTCACCGGTGCGCTGCTCGGCCGGCCGCTCGACGTCGTGCAGGGCGTCAGCGTCGATCTCCAGGTGCCGGCGTACGCCGAGATCGTGCTGGAGGGCGTCATCCATGCTCGCGACCTCGTCCAGGAGGGGCCCTTCGGGGAGTTCACCTACTACTACGGGGCGGCACGGGCGCCGCGGTGCACCATCACCGCGGTCACCCGGCGTGCCGACGCGCTGTTCAACGACCTGCACCCCACCCATGCCGAGCACCGGTGCCTGTGGCTCTTCCCGGGCCGCGAGGCGCGCCTGCTGGAGGCGGTCAGGGCCTCGGTGCCGACGGTGCGCGACGTACGCATTCCCTTCCACGGCGGCTCGCTCAGTGCTTATATCTCGATCGAGAAGCGGCACGAGGCGGACGGCAGGCAGGCGCTGCTCGCGGCGTTCTCCCGTGACCACTTCCTCAAGCATGTCGTCGTCGTCGACCCGGACGTCGACGTCTTCGACGATCGGGAGGTGCTGTGGGCGCTCAACGTCCGGTTCCAGGCCGATCGGGACCTCGTCCGCCTTGATCACGCGAAGGGCATCAAGATGGATCCCAGCGCCACGCGGCTCGGCTCGGCCGACCGGCCGGACGTGGTGACCGCGAAGCTGGGCTTCGACGCGACCAAGCCCGTGACCACCGCCTTTCCGGAGCGTGCCGACCTCGTGCCGCCCGGCTTCGACCACCTCGACCTCGCCGAATACCTCGACACCGCGACGTCGGCCCGGCTCGGTTCCTTCGCCCGGGTGGCGACGGCCGTCTCCGAGTAAGGGCATTCGATCCGTCTGAATCCCCCCAGCAAGGAAAGGAACTGCGTCATGGAAGGTGCCCGTCCCGTACGTGCCCAGCGGGGCACCGCGCTCACCGCTCGGACCTGGCAGACCGAGGCTCCGCTGCGGATGCTGATGAACAACCTCGACCCGGAGGTCGCCGAGCGTCCGGACGACCTCGTCGTCTACGGCGGCACCGGCCGCGCGGCCCGCGACTGGTCGGCCTACGACGCGATGGTCCGCACCCTGACCACGCTGAAGGACGACGAGACCATGCTGGTGCAGTCCGGCAGGCCGGTCGGCGTGATGCGCACCCACGAGTGGGCCCCCCGGGTGCTCATCGCCAACTCCAACCTCGTCGGCGACTGGGCCAACTGGCCGGAGTTCCGCCGCCTGGAGAACCTCGGGCTCACGATGTACGGCCAGATGACCGCCGGGTCCTGGATCTACATCGGCACCCAGGGCATCCTGCAGGGCACCTACGAGACGTTCGCGGCCGTAGCGGCCAAGCGTTTCGGCGGCACCCTGGCCGGCACGCTGACCGTCACCGGCGGCTGCGGCGGCATGGGCGGCGCCCAGCCGCTCGCGGTCACCCTCAACGCGGGCGTCTGCCTCGTCATCGACGTGGACGCGCAGCGGCTGCACCGCCGGGTCGAGCACCGCTACCTCGACGAGGTCGCCGACACCCTCGACGCCGCGATCGAGCGCTGCCTGGACGCCAAGCGGGAGCGGCGCGCCCTGTCCGTCGGTCTCGTCGGCAACTGCGCGACGGTGCTGCCCGAGCTGCTCCGGCGCGGCGTCGAGGTCGACATCGTGACCGACCAGACGAGCGCCCACGACCCGCTCTCCTATCTCCCCGAGGGCGTCGACGTCGCCGACTGGCACGACTACGCCGCGAGCAAGCCGGAGGAGTTCACCGAGCGGGCGCGTGCGTCGATGGCCAGGCACGTCGAGGCGATGGTCGGCTACCTGGACGCGGGCGCGGAGGTCTTCGACTACGGCAACTCCATCCGCGACGAGGCCCGGCTCGGCGGCTTCGACCGGGCCTTCGCCTTCCCCGGTTTCGTCCCCGCCTACATCCGGCCGCTCTTCTGCGAGGGCAAGGGCCCGTTCCGGTGGGCCGCGCTGTCGGGCGACCCCAGGGACATCCACGCCACGGACCGGGCGGTCAAGGAACTGTTCCCCGACAACGACCACCTCCACCGGTGGATCGACGCGGCAGCCGAGCGGGTCGCCTTCCAGGGCCTGCCCGCCCGCATCTGCTGGCTCGGGTACGGCGAACGCGACCGGGCGGGCGTGCGCTTCAACGACATGGTCGCCTCCGGGGAGCTGTCGGCCCCCATCGTCATTGGGCGCGATCACCTGGACTGCGGCAGCGTGGCCTCGCCGTACCGGGAGACCGAGGCGATGGCCGACGGGTCGGACGCGATCGCGGACTGGCCGCTGCTCAACGCCATGATCAACACGGCCTCCGGCGCGACCTGGGTGTCGATCCACCACGGCGGCGGCGTCGGCATCGGGCGCTCCATCCACGCCGGACAGGTCACCGTGGCCGACGGCACCGACCTGGCCCGGGAGAAGATCGAGCGGGTGCTGACCAACGACCCGGGGATGGGCGTCATCCGGCACGTCGACGCACGCTATGACATCGCCGAGCGGGTCGCGACCGAGCGCGGGGTGCGCGTCCCCATGCGGGAGTCCGGCGCGTGACCAGCGGACGGAAGAGCTTCGACACGCTGTGGACGGCGATCGAACCGGTGGGGCGGGACGGCCGCACCGGCGGCTACCGCCGTTTCGCGTGGACGGCCGAGGACGCGACGCTGCGCGAGTGGTTCGCCGGTGAGGCCGCCGCGCGGGGTCTCGACCTCGTCGTCGACCGGGCCGGCAACCAGTGGGCCTGGTGGGGCGACCCCGACGCCGCCCCATCCGGTGGCGTCGTCGTCGGCTCGCACCTCGACTCGGTGCCCGACGGCGGCGCCTACGACGGCCCGCTCGGCGTGGTGTCGGCGTTCGCCGCGCTGGACGCGCTGCGCGCCCGCGGATTCGAGCCCGCCCGGCCGATCGGCGTGGTGAACTTCGTGGACGAGGAGGGCGCCCGCTTCGGGGTGGCCTGCGCCGGTTCGCGGATCATCACCGGCGCGCTGGACGCCGACCGGGCGCGTGGGCTGCGCGACGGCGACGGGATCGCGATGGCGGAGGCGATGGCGCGGGCGGGGCACGACCCCGCCCGGGTCGGCCCCGATCCGGAGGCGCTGCGCCGGGTCGGCGTCTTCGTGGAGTTGCACGTCGAGCAGGGCCGGGGGCTGGTCGACCTCGGCCGCCCGGTCGCGGTGGGATCGTCGATCTGGCCGCACGGCCGCTGGCGCCTCGATCTGCTCGGGGAGGCCAACCACGCGGGGACCACGCGGCTCGCGGACCGCCAGGACCCGATGCTCACGCTGGCGTCGGTCATCACCACGGCACGGGCGGCCGCCGCCGCCCACGGCTGCGTGGCCACGATCGGGAAGGTGCACGTCGAGCCGAACGGGGTCAACGCCATCCCCTCGGCCGTGCACGCCTGGCTGGACGCCCGGGGGCCGTACGAACCCGACGTCCGGGCGGTGGTCGGAGAGGTCGCGCGCGCCGCGGGCGAGGCCGTGGCCGTCGAGGAGTCCTTCACGGCCGAGACGGTCTTCTCGGCCGAGCTGCGCGACCGGCTCGCCGCGCTCCTCGATGACGCGCCCGTGCTCGGCACCGGGGCGGGGCACGACGCGGGCATCCTCGCCGCGGCCGGGGTCCCCACGGCGATGCTGTTCGTACGCAACCCGACCGGGGTCTCGCACTCCCCCGCCGAGCACGCCTCGCACGAGGACTGCCTTGCGGGGGTGGCCGCGCTCGCCCGGGTCATCGAGAAACTGGCCGTCGAGGACCCGGCCGTCGAGGACCGGGCGGGAGCAGCCGGATGAGTGCGACGCGCTGGCATGCGCCGTACGCCTGGCTCCCCGGCGGCCTGGCCAGGGACGTCGTCTTCGAGATCGAGGACGGCCGGTTCACGGCCGTCCTCCCCGACACCCCGGGCGGCGCGGCGGGCGCGGCTCGCCGCCTGCCGGGCATCGTGCTGCCCGGCCTGGCCAACGCGCACAGCCACGCCTTCCACCGGGCGCTGCGCGGCCGCACCCACGACCGCGGCGGCGACTTCTGGAGCTGGCGCGAGCGCATGTACGGCGTGGCGCGGCGGCTCGATCCGGACGGCTATCTCGCCCTGGCCCGGGCGACGTACGCGGAGATGGCGCTCGCGGGGATCACCTGCGTCGGCGAGTTCCACTACCTGCATCACGGCCCGGACGGCACGCCGTACGGCGACCGCAACGCCATGGGCGAGGCGCTGCGGCAGGCGGCGGCCGAGGCCGGCATCCGGCTGACGCTGCTCGACACGCTCTATCTCGCGGGCGGCCTGACCCCGGAGGGGCATACGCCGCTGGACGGGCCGCAGCGGAGGTACGGCGACGGCGACGTCGAGGGCTGGGCCGATCGCGTCGCCGAACTGAAGCCGTCGGCGGGCATGCGCGTCGGGGTCGCGGTGCACTCGGTGCGCGCGGTCCCCCGGGAGGCCCTGGCGGGGGTGCGGGACACCGCGGCCGGGCGGCCGCTGCACGTGCACCTGTCCGAGCAGCCGGCGGAGAACGCCGCGTGCGAGGGCCACTACGGCCTCACCCCCACGGGGC
Source organism: Sphaerimonospora mesophila NBRC 14179 = JCM 3151 (assembly GCA_001552515.1). Taxonomy (GTDB): domain Bacteria; phylum Actinomycetota; class Actinomycetes; order Streptosporangiales; family Streptosporangiaceae; genus Sphaerimonospora; species Sphaerimonospora mesophila. The sequence continues at coordinate 29,428 of BCRI01000041.1, read as the reverse complement.
TGCTCGAGGCCGAGGGCCTGCTCGGCCCGATGACGACCGCCGTGCACGCCACCCACCTGACGGAGGCGGACATCGCGGCCCTCGGGCAGAGCCGTACGACGGCGTGCCTGTGCCCCACCACCGAACGCGACCTGGCCGACGGCATCGGCCCCGCCCGCGCGCTGCGGGACGCCGGGGCTCCGCTGTCGCTGGGCTCCGACCAGCACGCGGTCATCGACCTGCTGGAGGAGGCACGCGCGCTGGAGATGCACGAGCGGCTGCGCACCCTGCGGCGCGGCCGATTCGACCCGGGCGACCTGCTCGGCGCGGCGACCGCCCACGACGGTCTCGGCTGGCCCGACGCGGGCCGGCTGGAGCCGGGCGCCCGGGCCGACCTCGTCGCGGTGCGGCTGGACACCCCGCGTACCGCCGGGATCGCCCCCGACCAGATCGTCTTCGCCGCCACCGCCGCGGACGTCGACACCGTCGTCGTCGACGGCCGCGTCGTCGTCGAAGCGGGACGGCATGTGCTGGGCGACGTCGCGGCCCTGCTGAAAGCTGCAGTCGAACCACTGTGGGAGACCGGATGACCACCACTCTGCTCACCGGCATCGCCGAACTGGTGACCAACGACCCGTCCGTCGGCGACGGCTCGCCACTCGGCCTGCTCCGGGACGCCGCGCTGGTCGTCGAGGACGGACACGTCGCCTGGGTCGGCCCGGCCTCCCGCGCCCCCGACGCCGACCGGCGGCGCGACCTGGGCGGCCGGGCGGTCATCCCCGGCTTCGTCGACTCCCACGCCCATCTGGTCTTCGCCGGAGACCGGGCCGCCGAGTTCGCCGCGCGGATGGCGGGCACCCGGTACGACGGCGGGGGGATCGCCACGACGGTCGCCGCCACCCGGGCCGCGGGCGACGCCGAGTTGCGGGCGTCGCTCGGCGAGCGGATCGCGGAGATGCGCGCGCAGGGCACGACCACGGTCGAGGTCAAGAGCGGGTACGGACTCACCGTCGCCGACGAGGTGCGCGCGCTGCGCCTGGCCGGGGAGGTCACGCCGGAGACGACCTATCTCGGGGCGCACGTCGTGCCCGCCGGGGCGGACCGGGACGACTATGTGCGGCTGGTGACCGGGGAGATGCTCACGGCGTGTGCGCCGCACGCCCGCTGGATCGACGTCTTCTGCGAGCCCGCCAGCCCGCACGCGTTCGACGCGGACGAGGCCGGGGAGATCCTCACGGCCGGGCGGGACGCCGGGCTCGGCCTGCGGGTGCACGGCAACCAGTTGTCGGCCGGGCCGGGTGTGCGGCTCGCCGTCGAGCTCGGCGCCGCGAGCGTCGACCACTGCACACACCTGACCGACGCCGACGTGGCGGCCCTCGCCGACGGCGACACGGTGGCGACCCTGCTGCCCGGGGTCGAGTTCTCGACCCGGTCGCCCTATCCCGACGCCCGTCGGCTGCTCGACGCCGGGGTGACGGTCGCACTCGCCACCGACTGCAATCCGGGCTCCTGCTACACCTCGTCGATGCCGCTCGTCGTGGCCCTCGCCGTACGGGAGATGCGGATGACCCCGGCGGAGGCCCTGTGGGCCGCCACGGCGGGTGGCGCCAGGGCGCTGCGCCGGGACGACATCGGGGTCGTGGCGCCCGGCCGCCGGGCCGACCTCGCGGTCCTGGAGGCCCCCAGCCATCTGCACATTCCGTACCGGCCCGGGGTTCCCCTGGCGCACGCTCTCGACGGGCTGAGCTGACGAGGAGGGCCCGGCGGTGGGGGGGAACCGCCGGGCCCTGGTCAGGTCACGCCGTCGACTTCGGCCGGTGGACTACCTGTAGGTGATGTCCGAGCCGGAGTAGAGGCAGTTGACGCCGTCGGCACCTTCGCCGATCTTGCTGGGCTCGCTGCCCTTCGGCACGCCCTTGTACTTCTCACAGATCACGATCTTGTGGTTCGGGTCGTTCACGATCGTGATGTCGGAGAACCGCGCGGTGTCGCCCCAGTTGGTGTTGATGCCGGCCAGGGCCTTGCCCGGGGAGGTCGCCACGATGTTCGACATCACGACGTGGCGCTGGTAGGAGCTCGAGCAGTTGCCGCAGGCGCGGTAGAGCTTGCCGAAGTCCTGCACCTGGAAGTTCTTGATGACCATCGTGCCGGGGCCATTGTGCTGGAACACCTTGTCGGAGGCCTTCCTGGCACCGCCGCCGTCGATGGTCATCGTCTGGGAGGACGAGGAGCCCTTGAGCGTGGCCGCGTCCTCGCCGACGTCCTCCCACCAGACGTTCTGCAGCGTGCAGGTGCCCAGGCAGTGGACGCCGTCGGCGGCCGGTGAGCCGATGACGACGTTCTTCAGCGTGGCGCCGTTGGCCAGCTCGAAGAGCGGGTCCTGGCTCTCGCTCTGGCTGCCGTCACCCATGTCGCCGGAGGCGTAGTAGCGCTTCATGCCGCCGTCGAGGGTCCCCGACACCGAGATCGTGCTGGTGACCGGCTGCTGGCCGTTCGGCGAGGGCCAGCCGGACGGCGGCCCGCTGGTCGGCGTGGGCGTGGGCGTCCTCGTCGGGGTCGGGGTCGGGGTGGATGTGGGCACGGAACCGGCCGGCTGGAGCGTCCAGCTCTTGCTGGTCACGGAGTCGCAGGAGTTCTGCTGGACCGGCGCCCCGGAGGAGCTGGAGCTGTCCTTGATGTTCAGGCACTTGTCGCTGTTCGCGTTGACGACGTGGTAGTCCGTGCGCGCCGCGACGATCTCCCAGGTCTGCGACGAGGCTCCGGTGCAGGACTGCTGCTGTACGGCCTTGCCCGCCGAGGTCGAGGCGTCCTTGACTCCGGCGCACAGGCCGCTGTTCCCGGCCACCAGCCGGAAGCCGCCGCCCTGGGACGAGAGCGTCCACACCTGTGCGGACGAGCCGTCGCAGCCCGACTGCACGAGTTGCACTCCGGTCGAGGTGCTGCCTCCCGGCACGGTCAGGCACAGCCCGCTGTTGGAGTTGACCAGGCGGTAGGCTCCGGGACCCGGCGCCGCCGCGTTCGCCCCGCCGGCGAGACCGGCCGCCACGGTGACGGCCGCGGTGATCGTACCGACCACCCCGGCCAAAGTTCTGCTTCTCCTTCTCAAAGCCGAACTCCTCGCATGTTGGGCAGGACCCCTGACCGGGGTGGCCTGGGCCGTGGGGAGCCGGCCCGCCCTGGTCCCGCAAGCGATGGTGTTCATGAATATGAACGATATCCATGAACAGGAACACTCGGTAAGTTACGGATCCCGATAAGCCGGGTCAAGCATTCGTCCCCGCCATGGCCGTACGCCCCGGGCGGACCGGGATTTTCCCTCGTAGAAGCCGACCGAGGCCGCCACGACGCCTGAAAGTTTCACAGTCGTGCCCACGAGGTGTGGTCGGGGCGGACCGGAGCTCAGCCGAGGTCGCCCCGGGTGGACTCCTCGACCTCGCGCAGGCTCTGCCGGGTGAGCTCCAGCTCCGAGGTGAGGTCTTCGAGCGCCTTCATGCCGCCCTCGGGCCCGGACGAGGTGGCCGCCATCGTGGAGATCTCGACGGCCCGGGCGACCAGGCCCTCCAGGCTGATCGCCCCGGACTCCAGCCGGGCCAGCAGTCGCTGCCGCGCGCCCGACACCCGGTCGTACACCTCCTGCTGCGCCGCCAGCGACGCGATCGACCGGTCGAGCTCACCGGCGACCTCGGCATGGGCCGACCGCCTGGCGCGGGTGAGCCGGTCACGCTCCTGGTGCAGGAACCGCGGGTCGAAGCGGGCGAGCGCGGAGCCGGTCACGGTCGCGTGACCGGCCAGCCGGCGCAGCGTCGCCACCGTGTCGTCCACCTGGGGCCGCATCGCGGCGATCCGGTCGAGCAGGATCTGCCCGCGCATCGAGGCGGTCAGGTCGGCGAAGGTCCCGGCCGCCCGTTCTGCCCGCCGCAGCCATCCCTCCTCCACGCTGCCCCTGGCGATGGGCAACTCCTCCGGTTCTGCACCACCGCCGTCCCCGGTCGACTGCCAGGCCGAGGCGAACGCCTTGACGAGCCAGACGGCGACGCCGACGAAGGCCGCGCCGACCGGATGCACGTTCACGGCCCAGGCGACGCCGCCCGCCGTGGCGCCCAGGAGCAGCGCCCAGGGGTCGCGGAGTTCTGCACTGAAGCGGGACACGTTCGGCTCCGGCTCAGAAGTTGGAGATCACTGCGGTGAACACCTGATCGATGCTGCCCGGCTTGCGTGAATCGTAGGCCGCCGCGTCGGTGGTCTGCGAGATCTGCCGGAGCACCCCGAGATCGGCGTCGGCGCCGTACGCGATCGTGAACATCCGGACCGTTTCCTGCCCGGCCTCCTTGTGCAGCTCGGCGAGGAGGTCGTCCAGGGAGATCGAGTTGTTGTCCTCGTTCCTGCCGTCGGTGAGGAAGACCACCGCGTTGATCGCGTCGTCGCTCTGCCGCTGCAGCACGTGCTCGTAGGACGCGAGCGCCGTGTCGTACAGGCCGGTGCCGCCGTTCGCGATGAGACCGTCGATCCGGCTCTTCAGCCGGCTCTGGTTCCCCCGGCCCATCGGCACCAGCTCGCGGTGGTCCTTGTTGCCGTCCTGTTTGAGGGAGAACATCCACAATCCGACGCTGTCGTTCGGGCCGAACTGCGGCAGCGCGTTGATCGCCGCCTGCTTGGCCAGGTCGAGCTTGGTCTTGCCGGTGCCGGGCACCTCGGCGCCCATGGAACCCGAGACGTCGAGGACCAGCAGCACGTTGGCGGGTTTGCGCAGCTCGGCCCAGCTCTTCAGGACCCGGTCCAGCACCCCCGGCGCCGGCACGCTCAGCGTCGTCGCGGGTTCCTTGGGATCGAGGCCGTTGGCCTTGGTGATCAGCTTGCCCGGCTCGCCCTCGAAGGAGCGGAAGGCATACTTGCCGAACTCGTCCTGCTGGTCCGGCGATTGCAGATATTTCAGGAAATCGGCGGCAGCAGCCTTCTTGTCGTCCTCCGTCCAGGACAGCACGGCGTACGGATGATCCGAGAAGAGCGTGCCCTCCTTCGGGTAGATCGCCACGAGCGGGACCTTGGGCTTGGCGTGCTTGCCGAGCGTCGCCGGGTCGCCGGTCGGGTTGCCCTGGTTGTAGTCCCACACCGACTTCTCCTCGACGGCGACCGCGGAGACGTACGACATCGCGGCGCCGGAGTCGTCGGCGTTCTGCAGGTTCGACAGGAACGTCAGGGTGGTGTCGCCGTAGTGGACGATCGACCGCTCGACGCCCTTCACGAAGTCACGGGTGCGCCCCGCGCTCACATCACCGTCCGAGAGGTCGCCGGACAGCCCGGTCGCGGCGAAATAGGCGCCGATCGTCGCGTTGAGGCCGGAGGTGGAGAAGTTCGGGTTGGTCTTGCCGAGGCGGAACGCGCCCCACTCGGGGTGGTCGTACTTCGCCCACCCCTTCGGGTCGTTGGCGAGATCCAGCACGTCCGACCAGCCGATCTTCTTGGCCGGCCAGCCGAGCGCCTTCGCCATCGGCTCGGGCATCGCGATCACCAGGGGGGACTTGGCGATCGTCGGGTTCTCCGCGGCGACGAGGCCGGCCCGGTCACCGTCCTCGACCCGCTGCTGGAGCAGGCTGATCCAGCCGGTGCTCGCGGGCGTCCACACATCGGGCCTCGGCCCGTCCACCCGCTTGTCCCAACCGCGGGCCAGCGCCTGCATCGCCTCGCCGGACGCCTTGGAGTTGACCACCACGTCGACGCAGCGGCCGTCCACCTCCCGCCCGCTGTACGCCCCGGCCATCTTGCGGAGAAGCTCGGCCTTCTCACTGGACACGGCCACGGTCAGCGTCACGCCGCCGTCGCCGCAGGCCCGGCGCCCAGCGGCCCCGTCATCACCACCCGCACCGCTCCCGGCGGTTCCACCGGTTCCGCCGAAGAACATCCGTAACCCCACGATGAGCGCGCCCGCAAGGATGATCGCGACGATGAACGGTGCGAAGCTCCGGCGGCGCTTCTGCTGTTGTGGGGGATACATCCGTCCTCCATGGCCAACCCGGGAAAGTGTCAGCACCTATCCCGACGAACGGCGACCCAGGTTAGTTGCCGTTCGTCACAGTTGGCTAACCGCGCCCCTGCTCTTCGGGGGCGCGCAGCGCGGGTCAGGAGCCGAGGGCGTCCACCGTGGCCTGGCAGAAGGCCTTGAGGTCGTCCGGCTTGCGGCTGCTGACCAGCGTGTTCGGGCCGCCGCCGCAGACCACGACCTCTTCGTCCACCCAGTCGGCGCCGGCATTGCGCAGGTCGGTGGCCACGCTCGGCCAGGAGGTCATCCGGCGGCCGCGTACGACATCGGCCTCGATCAGGGTCCACGGCCCGTGACAGATGACCGCGACCGGTTTGCCCGCCTCGAAGAAGCCCTTGACGAACCGTACGGCCGCGTCCTCTGTACGCAGGTGGTCGGGGTTGGCGACGCCGCCCGGCAGCACCAGGCCGTCGAAGTCCTCGACGGACACCTGGCCGACGGTGGCGTCCACCGGGAAGGTGTCGGCCCGGTCCAGATGGTTGAACGCCTGGATCTCTCCCGGCCTGGTCGAGATCAGACGGGGCGTGCCTCCGGCCTGCTGAACGGCCTTCCACGGCTCGGTGAGCTCGACCTGCTCGGCCCCCTCCGGCGCGACGAGGAACGCGACTGTCCTGCCCTTGAGCATGTCTCCCCCTTCGGCATGTTCATCGTCCGCAGGCGCACTGCCCGGCGAGGGCCGATCTATGCGGCCCCGCGCGAACCGGGCCCCGCGTTTCCGTACGCCACCGTCCGATGTGCCGAGCCCGCGGGTGTCGAGCGCGTCGCGACGTCAGCCGGCTCTTCGGAACTCGGAGCCGTCCCGGCCCGAGGCATCGGCGCAGGCCACGGCGAGCTCGTCGAGGGACAGACCCAGCGCCGCGGCCAGCGCCGCCACCGTGAAGAAGGCCGGCGTGGGCGCGCGGCCGGTCTCGATCTTGCGCAGTGTCTCGGCGGACACCCCGGCCGCCGCGGCGACCTCGACCATGCTGCGCTCACCGCGAGCCTGCCTGAGCAGGGCGCCGAACCGTTCTCCCCGCTGTCGCTCCTCCGGGGTCAGAGGCACTCTCACCATGACCGTGATACTAATACCGGTATAGTTATTGGAGTCAATCGGGAGGTCGGGGAACGTGGTGGAGATCAAGACCGACGCGGGACTGGAGGCGATGCGGGAGGCCGGGCGGGTGGTGGCGCGGGTGCTCGCCGCCGTACAGAAAACGGCGGCCGTCGGAGTTCGGACGGCCGATCTGGACGAGACCGCCCGGGCGGTGCTGCGCGAGGCGGGGGCGCGGTCGCCGTTCCTGGGATACCGGCCCCACTTCGCCCCCACGCCGTTCCCCGCCGTGATCTGCGTGTCCGTCAACGACGCCGTCGTACACGGCATCCCCGACGGCCGTCGGCTGCGCGATGGCGACCTCGTCAGCGTCGACTGCGGAGCCGAGCTCGACGGATGGGCGGCGGACGCCGCCGTCAGCTTCATCGTCGGCACGGCCCGCCCCGCCGACCTCGCCCTCATCGACACCGCCCGCGCCGCACTGGAGGCCGGCATCGCGGCCGCCACCGTCGGCAACCGGATCGGGGACATCTCCCACGCCGTCGGCACCGTCGCGGGCGCGGCCGGCTACGGCATGCCGAGGGACTTCGGCGGGCACGGCATCGGCCGCCGGATGCACGAGGACCCCCACGTCCCCAACCGCGGCCGCCCGGGCCGGGGCTATCCGCTCCGCCACGGGCTCGCCCTGGCCATCGAGCCGATGCTCATGGCCGGTGGCCACGATCACTACCACACCGACCTGGACGGCTGGACGCTGCGCACCACCGACGGCAGCCGTGCCGCACACATGGAGCACACCGTGGCGATCACCGATGACGGCCCTCGCGTCCTGACCCTGCCCTGAGCCGTGACATTCGCAGCGGCAAACCGACGAGCCGCACCGCACCGCGCGAAACCACCACATCACCGTACGGATCACGATTTTCGCGATTCCGCAAAAATCGAGCACGAGATCATATAGGATAAAGTGGAATAACGACGGCCGGGGGTGACGCCTGCCTTAACTGACTTAAGTCAAGTTTAATGACAACTCGGGGATTGCGGGCATATCACAGTAGTCGTACCTTCCCGGTATGGATCTGGAGCTCCGTCATCTAAGGATCGTGCGTGAAGTCGCGGACGCCGGCAGCGTCACCAAGGCGGCCACCCGTCTCGGTCTGGCTCAGCCTTCGCTCACCGCACAGCTCAAGCGCATCGAGCGCTCTCTCGGGGGTCCCCTTTTCGAACGCGACCGCAACGGCGCCCGTCCCACGCCACTCGGCGAGATGGTCCTGGCCCGCGCCCGCGTCCTGCTGCCCGCCGTACGCGAACTCCAGGAGGACGCGGTACGGTTCGCCAACACCTCCGAGCAGATCCCCGGCTACCGCCTCGGCGCCACCAACGGGGCCATCCTCGGCGGCCTGGTCGAACGCCTCACGGCCGACAGTCCGGGCACGCCGGTGACCACCCGCACCTCCTGGTCCGCGCGCGAGCTGACCACGATGGTGACCGCGGGCCTGCTCGACTTCGCCCTGGTCGGAACGTGCGGCGACAGCCCGCCGCCCCCGTCGGACACGATGAGCTGGAGTGTCGTGGCCACCGACCCGGTCTTCGTCCTGCTCGCGGAGAATCACCCGCTCGCGGGGGAGAACGAGCTGGAGCTGTCACAGCTCGCGGGGGCGCAATGGGCGGCCGTGCCCGGGGAGGGCTGCTTCTCGGACTGTTTCGTCATCGCCTGCGCCCGCTCCGGATTCGTACCGAAGTCGATATACGAGTCCGACATCGCGACCTGTCTGCACCTGGTCGGGGTGGGCAAGGCCGTACTGCTCTGCCAGGCGACGTTCCAGCTCACCTCGGGGCTGGTGATGATGCCGCTGGCCGGGGCCCCGCTGCGCTGGCGACACCTGCTGGGCTGGCACTACGACTCGATCGCCGCACGGGTGGCGCCCACGGTCGCCGCCTATGCCCGGGCGGCGCACGCCGACGCGGTGTCCCGCAGCCGCCGCTACGCCGACTGGCTGATCAGCAACCCCCACTTCGGCACGGTTCCCTGACCATAGCTTCGGGTCGATTCCATAGCACGGCGCTATGGACGAAATGGTAGGTTCCCAAAATTTGACACTCGGCTAGCTTGGCGGTCAACCCCCCTGTCAACCGAGGAGAACGACATGCCCGACAGGCGCAGGTTCCCCCGGCACGCGGTTACCGCCGGCTGTGCCGTGGCCGTCAGCGCGATCACTCTGATGGCCGGCCCCGCGTCCGCGGCCCCCGACCCGGGTGCCGTTGCCTCCGACCACTCCTCCGTCCAGTCCGTCACGACCGAACCCCTCCCCGCCGTGATCGAGGCGATGGAGCGCGACCTCGGACTCAGCGAGAGCCAGGCGCGGGCCCGGCTGGTCAACGAGGCCCGCGCGATGGCGACCGACGAGAAGGTCCGCGCCAGGCTCGGCGACTCGTTCGCCGGGTCCTGGGTCACCGGTCCGACGTCCGACGCACTGATCGTCGCCACCACCGATGCCGCCGAGGCCGGCGCGATCCTCGCCGCCGGCGCCCAACCCAAGATCGTCGACCGGTCACTGAGCACGCTCGACGCCGCCAAGGAGGCACTCGACCAGGCCGCCACCCCACCCGCCTCGACCCCCGTCTGGTACGTCGACGTCAAGAGCAACAGCGTCGTCGTGCTCTCGTCCCAGCCGGCCGAGGCCGAGGCCTTCATCGCCGCCAGCGGCGCCGACAGGTCGCTGGTGCGGGTGGAGCGGTCGGCCGAGCGGCCGCAGACGTTCTACGACCTGCGCGGCGGCGACGCCTACTACATCAACAACTCGTCCCGCTGCTCCATCGGCTTCTCGGTACGGCGGGGCAGCACCAACGGGTTCGTCACCGCCGGCCACTGCGGCCGCGCCGGCGACAGGACGACCGGGTACAACGGGGTCGCCCAGGGCACCTTCCAGGGGTCGTCGTTCCCCGGCAACGACTACGCCTGGGTCGCGGTGAACAGCAACTGGACGCCGACGCCGTACGTCGGGCGAGGAGGCGCCAACGTCGCCGTCCGCGGCTCGTCGGTGGCTCCCATAGGCTCCTCGATCTGCCGTTCCGGCTCGACCACGGGCTGGCACTGCGGCACCGTCCAGCAGTTCAACGCCAGCGTCCGCTACTCCCAGGGCACGGTCTCCGAGTTGACGCGGACCAACGTGTGCGCCGAGCCCGGCGACTCCGGCGGCTCGTTCATCTCCGGCAGCCAGGCCCAGGGCGTGACCTCCGGCGGCAGCGGCAACTGCACCTACGGCGGCACGACCTACTTCCAGCCCGTGAACGAGATCCTTCGCGTCTACGGACTCACGCTCGTCACCGGATGACCCATCACCGGGCGATGAGACGACCCCGGTAACGACACCACCTCCCGGCGCCGCCGCACCCATCCCCCCCGGTGCGGCGGCGCCCCTTTCTTCCGCACCCGGCTCATTCCGCACCAGGCTCATTCGGCAGGCGCTCATTCGGCAGGCGGCACGCTCAGCGGGGCAGACGGCGCCAGATCGCCCTGGGCAGGAGCCGCATCACGGCGAATACCGGTCCGAGCCGGGGCGGCACCCATACGGTCCGCCGGCCCGACCCGAGCGCGTCGACCACGGCGTCCGCCACCGCGTCCACGGTCACCGACATCGGGGCGGGGGTCATCCCCTCGGTCATCCTGCCGATCACGAACCCTGGGCGGACGAGCACGACCCGGGCGCCCGACCCGTGGAGGGAGTCGGCCAGTCCCTGGGCGAAGCCGTCCAGCCCCGCCTTGGCCGAGCCGTACACGAAGTTCGCCCTGCGCACCCGCACACCGGCCACCGACGACAGCACCACGAGTGTGCCGTGGCCCTGCTCACGCAGCCGCCTGGCGGCGGCCAGACCGGCCGAGACGTGCCCGCCGAAGTTGACCGCGACGTCACGGGCGGCCGCGACCGGGTCCTCGTCGTAGACGGCCTGGCTGCCGAGCACGCCGAAGGCCGGGATCACCACGTCGAGGTCGCCGAGCTCGGCAGCGGCCGCCTCGATCAGCGCGGCGTGCGTGTCCGGCCGGGCCGCGTCGAAATCGGCCAGATGGACCTCGGCCCCGAGCCGTTCGAGCCGTTCGATCTCCTCGGCGGGAGCCGTACCACCCCGGGCGGCCAGCATGACGCGGCGGGCGCCGTCCCGGACGAGCCGCTCGACGATGGCGAGGCCGATCTCGCTGCGTCCACCCAGCAGCAGAACCGTGTCGACCCGACCCAACGCGTTTCTCACATTCCTCATCAAAGCAGGTCCACGATCAAGGTACCTATCAGAGCAGGCGCAGCCGCCGCGCCAGGTCGGAGACGAACAGCCCGCCGGGGTCGGCCCGCCACCGGATCTCCCGCCACTCGTCGAGCCGGGGGTAGGTCGCGGCCATCATCTCGGCGGACATGCGGGAGTCCTTGGCCAGATATATCCGTCCCCCGGCGGCGGCGACCCACTCGTCCAGCTCGGTCAGCAGCCCGGCCAGGCCGGGCTGGGCGGCCGGGATGTCCAGGGCCAGCGTCCACCCGGGCATGGGGAACGACAGCATCGCCGGGGTGCCCTGCCCGAACCGCTTGAGCACGGTCAGAAACGACACCACCCCCGCTCCCGACAGCCGGGCCACCACCCGGCGCAGGGTGTCCTCGGCCCCGAACGGCACGGCGAACTGGTACTGCACGAAGCCGCGTGAGCCGTACATCCGGTTCCATCCCGCGACCCCGTCCAGGGGGTGGAAGAAGGGCGCGATGCCCTGGACCAGGCGTTTCCCCGCTGCGGGGGCGGCCTTGCCGTACCAGGCGGCGTTGAACGCCCTGACCGTCGCGCGGTTGAGCAGCCCGCCGGGCACCCAGGGGGGCGCGGCGAGGCGGGGCCGGGGGCCGAAGGCGAGCCGGTCGCCGCGCATCCGGGCGGGCAGATCAGCGGTCGTGGCGTGGTCGCCGCGGGTGAGCACGCTCCGGCCCATCCGGCGGCCCCCGGCCAGCAGGTCGATCCAGGCGACGGTGTAGCGGTAGCGGTGATCGGTCTCGGCCATCACCTCCAGGGTCTGGTCGAGATCGCGGGTCCGCTCGACGTCCACGACCATCCGGGAGGTCTCGACGGGCACGCAGCGGAAGGTCGCCTCGACGATGACGCCGGTCAGCCCCATGCCGCCCACGGTGGCCCAGAACAGCTCGTCGTCCGGGGTCAGCTCGCGCAGCGTTCCGTCGGCGGTGAGCAGGCGCAGCGAGCGGACGTGCGCGCCGAAGGAAGAGTCGACGTGATGGTTCTTGCCGTGGACGTCGGCCGCGACGGCCCCGCCGACCGTGACATATCGGGTGCCCGGGGTCACGGGGACGAACCAGCCTTTCGGCACCAGGTCGGTCATCAGATCATGCAGGCCGGCCCCGGCCGAGGCGGTGACGAGGCCGTCGGAGCCGAGCCGCCAGGCCGGTTCCGGTCCCGTACGGCCGAGTGCCGTGCAGTCGAGGACCAGGCCGCCGGCGTTCTGGGCGGCGTCGCCGTACGAACGGCCGAGGCCGCGCGCCACGACGCCGCGCCGGCCTGCCCGCGTGAGCAGTTCGGCCGCCTCGGCGGCCGATCGCGGGCGCTCCAGGGTCGCGGGTGTGGGGGCGGTGCGGCCCCACCCGGTCAGCAGGGTCATGACAGGTGTATCCCGAGGGCGAGCAGGAGCAGCATGAGGCCGGCGAAGACCTGGAGCGGGCGATCACCGAGGGCGAGTTCCTCCGGTTCCTCGCCCACGCCGCGGTCCACGAGTAGAGCATGCCGCAACACGACCAGGACGAGCGGCACGATGCTCAGCGCGTAACACACCTTGGCCGCCCCCGTGTGCTCCTGCAGGGCCCAGAGGCAGTACGTCACGATCATCGCCCCCGACGCCATGGCGCGGACGTGGGCGAGATAACTCGAGGTGTAGACGGCGAGCGTGGCCCGGGTGCCGACGGCCGCGCCGCCGATGGCCGTACCACCGGTGGCAGTGCCGTCCGAGGCGGGGGCTGACACGGTGCAGACGGACGCGGTGGGCGCGGACGCAGTCGGGGCGGAGGCGCGCAGTTCCGCCTCCCGTTTGCCGGCGACGATCAGGAGCGACCCCAGCGAGACGACGACGAGGAACCAGCCCGTCACAGGTACGGCCACCGCCACGGCGCCGGCGTACGCCCGGATCACGTGGCAGCAGGCGATGGCGACGAGATCGACGACCGGCTGGTGCTTGAGCCATCGGGTGTAGGCGAAGGTCAGCGCGAGATATGCGGCGACCACGGCCCCGAGCGGCGGCCCGCCGGAGAACGCGACGAGCAGACCGAGCCCGAGCAGGACCGAGCCGACGATCCGGGCGAGCCGCACCGGCACGATCCCGGCGGCGATCGGCCGCAGCCGTTTGCGCGGGTGGCGACGGTCGGCCGCCACGTCCGCCGCGTCGTTGAACAGATAGGTGCCGCTCGCCGCCAGGCAGAACGCGGCGAACGCGATGAACGCGCCGCGCAGCCCGGCGCCCGTGGTGAGCACTCCGGCCGCGGCCGGGGCGGCGAACACGAGCGCGTTCTTGAGCCACTGCCGGGGCCGGCAGGCACGCAGCAGGCCGGCCGACTGCGCTCGCATCACCGTGCCGGGTCGCGCCGCTTCCGTCGATGTCGTCGCCATCGACGGCGCGGCGCTCTTCCCGCTCACGGACGGTTCAGCCGTGCCGGGCCTGCGAATCGCGCAGGAAGAGGAGGGGGGCGGCGATGAGCATGATTCCGAGGATAGGTGAGATCAACAGGATCGTGCAGCCCGATCACGCCAGGAGAAAACCACACGAAAGGGAAGGCTACTTGCCGGGCTCCGGGTCACGTGGGAGCCCCAGCATGCGCTCTCCGATGATGTTGAGCTGCACCTCTGTCGTACCCCCGTAGATCGTCATGGCACGGGTGGCCAGGATGGCGCGGTTCCAGTAGCCGACGTCGCCGAGCTTCCAGTCCGCCGCGGCGACCGCCGCGGCGCCGAGCAGGTTCACCGCCGTCTCGGACACGTGCTGGGCGTGCGAGGTGGACAGCAGCTTGCGCACCGACGCGTCGGCGCCCGGCTCTCCTCCGGCGATCTGGCGCAGCGTCACCCGCAGCGACAGCGCGTTGATCGAGTGCGCCTCGCCGACCACGCGCGCGACCTCCTGCCGCTCGACCGGGGTGAGCTCGCGGCCGAGCCTGCCCACCAGGCCGAGCAGGTCGGGCACCGAGGCGCCGGCGACGCCCGAGTCGGAAGACAGCGACACCCGCTCGTTGGAGAGCGTGTTACGCGCGACCCGCCAGCCCTCGTCGACCTCGCCGACGACCAGTTCGTCGGGCACGAACACGTCGTCGAGGAAGACCTCGTTGAACAGGTTCTCCCCGGTCATCTCGGTGAGCGGGCGCACGGTGACGCCCGGCGCCTTCATGTCGACGAGGAAATAGGTGATGCCGTCGTGCTTGGGCTTGCCGGGGTCGGTGCGGGCGATGCAGATCGCCCACTCGGCGACGTGCGCGAGGGACGTCCAGATCTTCTGTCCGTTGAGCCGCCAGCCGCCCTCGACCCTCTCGGCCTTCATCTGCAGCGAGGCGAGATCGGAGCCGGCGCCCGGCTCCGAGAACAGCTGGCACCAGACCATCTCGCCGCTCAGCGTGGCCGGCAGGAAACGCTCGCGCTGCTCGGGCGTGCCGTACGAGACGACGGACGGCACCACCCACGCGCCGATGGCCAACCGCGGCGGCTTGATCTCGGCGGCCCTGATCTCCTGGTGGATCAGGACCTGCTCCAGCGGGCTCGCGCCGCGTCCCCAGGGCTCGGGCAGGTGGGGCATGACGAAGCCGGCCTTCGCCAGCGCCCGTCGCTGCTCCACGCCGTGCAGCGCCGCGATCTCGGCGAGCTCGGCGCGGATCGCGGTGCGCAGCGGCTCGGCCTCCGCAGGCAGATCGATCTCCATCTCGCGGCGGACGCCGTTCAGCGCGAGCGCGGCGACCGTGTCGGCCCACTCGGCCGACGGGCCGAGCAGCGCCCTGATCGTGAGGGCCCGCCGGTAGTAGAGGTGCGCGTCATGCTCGAACGTGTAGCCGATCCCGCCGAACGTCTGGATCGCGTCCTTGGCGCACAGCACGGCCGCGTCGGGCGCCATCATCCCGGCGATCGCCGCGGCATAGGCCCGCTCGTCGCCGGTCGCCCGGGTGGCGTCCCAGATCGTGGCCCTGGCCTGCTCCAGCGCGACGAGCATTCGCGACAGCTTGTGTTTGATGCCCTGGAACTGCCCGATGGGACGGCCGAACTGCACGCGGACCTTGGCGTACTCGGCGGCAGCGGCCACGCACCAGGCCGCCAGGCCGACCGCGTCGGCGCCCAGGATGATCGCCGCGAGGTTGCGCACCTCGGTTTCGGTCAGGCCGTCGAGCAGGCGCTCCGCCGGTACGGCCACCGCCGCCACCTCGACCTTCGCCGAGCCCCGGGTGAGGTCGAGCGGCCCGATCGGCGTGATCACGGCCTGGCCGGCCTCTACGGCCGCCCACACTTGTCCACGGTCGGTCGACACCGGCAGGACCAGCACGTCGGCGAGGGCGCCGCCGAGAACGGGCTCGGCCACGCCGCTGATCGTCAGCACATCCCCATCGCGGACGCCCGAGATCGAGCCGGTCAGCGCGAGCGCGCCCACCAGGGTGCCGTCGGCGAGGCCCGGCAGCAGTTCCGCCTGCGCCTTGCCGCCCGAGGCGAGGATCGCGGCGCTCGCGAGCACGGACGGGACGTACGGCCCCGGCGCGACCCGTTCGGCCAGCGCCTCGACCGCGACCACGGTCTCCAGCAGGCCATATCCCGAGCCGCCGTGCTCCTCGGGGATGTGCAGGCCGAGCAGCCCCTGGTCGGCGAGCCCGCTCCAGTAGGGTGGGCGGGTCTCGGCGGCCGAGTCCGCTTCCAGGTCGGCTTTCCGATCCGCATTCCGGTCGGCTTTCTGATCCGCTTTCCGGCTCGCTTTCTGATCCGGTGCTGAGCGTGCGGCCGACGTGGTCAGGACATCGACGACACCGCGCACCACGTCAGCGGGAATGTTGCGCTCGGCCCACCCGATCACCGATTCGCGGAGCGCCCCATGCTCCTCGCTCAGCCCGATCGCCATGTGATCCTCCGCTCCAGAAGCCTGATAGAACCATATTCTGGAGTAATGTTCGTTGGCTAGATCAGGTCAGAACGGATTAGATCGGGCTTATCGTCCAGGCCAGCATGTTCAGGTCGCGGTAGCGTTCGGCCCGATCGTCCGGCACGGTCGCGAACAGCATCGCGGGCTTGCTTTTCCCCGATTCCACGATCGCCACGATGGCCCGGGACGACCGCCGCTCGCCGTCGATCACGTAACGGATCCGATAACCCAGCAGCCAGCCCATGCCTCGCCGTACCGGCTGGGAAGCGGTCCAGGTCAGCTTGGCTCCCGGCGGCTGGTAGCGCAGCGACCATCTCGCCGCCCGGGCCGCGAGCCTGCGATAGTCGGCATAGACGGTCGGCGTGCCGGGAGCCCCCGGATAGGGCGCCGAGCCGATCACCGCCTGCGGGAGCCGTACGGCACCGACCCGCTGGGCGGACCCGAACGGCGCGAGTTTCGTCTCCCGCCACGGCGCACCGAACCCGGCGTAACCGATCCCCGCCGTGCGGTCGGTGACGTACGAGGCGACGGGGGTGCCGGGCCCGGGGTGGACGGGCATGTTCCGCCGGCTCGGCACCCTGGGAAGCCTGGGAAGCGTCGGACGCGGCGACGGCCTCGCCGAGGAACTCACCGCGGACGGCCTCGCCGCGCCGGCCGCCCCGCTCCCCCCGTCCCGCTGCGGCTTGTCGTCGGAGAAGACCAGGAAGACCAGCACGATCGCGATGACCGTACCGATCACCGCGGCGATCGTGTACGCACCGCGTTGCGACACATTCGTCACCGCGCGGACGGCCCGGCCGGCAAGGCCGTGCTCCCGCCGGCCCGTCCCGGCGGTGACGGCCCTGAACTCCTGCGTACGAGTCAGGTCCGCCCGGCCGTCGGGCGCCTCGGGCCCGGAGCGCTCTTCGGGGCGTACGCGGGGAAGTGGCGTGGTCTGCGCCTCATAGGAACGGATGAAGGGCACACTCCGCCCATGCTCGGCCGGATCAGCACCGCCTTCCGCCATATCCGCAGATTATCGACATCGGCAGTGGATGGATACGCCCCGGTCTCCATCCCCGGGAAATCTCCGTACTTCTCGAAGACGCTATCGCCACTCATCGCCTGCCCGCTCTTTCTGATTCGCGTTCTGATTCGCGGCGGGCGTACGGCTTCGGAATCGAGAACGTCAATCACCGGCGCGTGCTCCGGTAGCGACCGCCGTTCTGGGTAGACCAGCCGCTATGGAGCTCTCACGGAAGGTCACCCGAACTGCGGCGGCGCTGGCACTGGCCACGCTCACCGCATGCGGGGGCGGCGGCCTGGCGACCAACACCCCGGCGGCGCAGCAGACCACCCCCGCGACCCCCGCTCCTCCCGCCGCCTCCCCCGCGCCCACGAGTCCGACCGACCTGGAGTCGGCCTACGAGCGCGTCATCAAGAAGGTGCTCCCGTCGACCGTGCAGATCACCACGGGCCGATCCCTGGGTTCCGGGATCATATACGACACCGAGGGTCATATCGTGACAAACGCCCACGTCGTGGGCGATTCACAGGAGTTCGACGTGACGCTCGCGACCGGGGGCAAGCCCCGGAAGGCGAAGCTCGTCAGCACCTTCCCCGCCGGGGACCTGGCGGTCATCAAGGTCGACGACACCGCGGGCCTCACACCGGCGTCCTTCGGCCGGTCGGCCGGCCTCCGGGTCGGGCAGATCGTGCTCGCCATGGGCAACCCGCTCGGCTTCTCGGGCAGCGTGACCCAGGGCATCGTGTCGGCCCTCGGCCGTACCGTCTCGGGCGAGAGCCACCAGGGCAGGCCGGGGGCGACCATCTCCAACGCCATCCAGACCTCGGCCCCGATCAACCCGGGCAACAGCGGCGGCGCCCTCGTCGACCTGTCCGGAAAGGTCATCGGCATCCCGACACTCGCGGCCGTCGACCCCGAGCTCGGCGCGGCGCCGGGCATCGGCTTCGCCATCCCGAGCGACACGGCCACCGATGTGGCCGACCAGATCATCAAGAACGGCCGGGTCGTCAACAGCCACCGGGCCGCGCTGGGCGTCCGCGTGGGCACGGCGGTCGACACCCAGGGCAACCCCATCGGCGTCGTCGTCGGCTCCGTCACCCCCGGCAGCGGCGCGGAGCGGGCGGGCATCACGCCCGGCGACGTGATCCGGAGCATCAACGACAAGCCGACTCCGACGGCCAACGCGCTGTCCCAGCTACTGGCCTCGTTGAGGCCGGGCGACAAGGTGACGGTCAAGCTGCTCCACCCCGATGGCAGCACGGCCACGGTCAACGTCGTCCTCGGCGAGCTCCCCACCTCATAAGCCGTGTTTCAGCACTCCCCGGGCGCATCTCGCCAGGGGAGTGCATCGTTGGTCTATCGGCGACAGGAAATCGGAAATCCCCAACTCGTGCCCTGGAAGGTGAGAACGTGACCGACGATCGAGAACCCGTCAGCGCCGCCGAGGTGCATCGCCGCCTGGTCGAGGCGTACGGAGACGTCCTCGCGGGCCGGCTCGACGAAGCCCTCGAGTTGATCGACCCGGATGTCGTCGATCACCGCGGTGGGATCTTCGGCGACTACCACGGCAGGGAGGCCTGGCGGCGCACGTGGGAAAGCGTGGCGGAGAACGGCTTCCGCAACGTGTCGGTGACGATCGAGCAGAACGCCAGCGATGGCGAAATGTCGGTCAACAGGTACATAAGCCGCGGCGTCCACCGGGCGACCGGCCGCCACTACGAGATCCTCACCATCGACATGGTCCGGGTCCGCGAGGGCCGGGTGGTCGAGCACTGGACTCTGCGCGACGTGGACGCGATGCGAAACCAGCTGACCCGATGAGCCTCACCACCGGAGGCCGCGGCGGGCCGCGCGTGAGATCTTGACAAGTTGATGGGAGATAACCGGACTTCGGCTGGTGGACGGCCGGACCCGATTGTTACGGTCATCGCGTGATCTCCCCCGAACTCACCCGGTTCATCGCCGGTCTGCCCAAGGCCGAGCTGCACGTGCACCACGTCGGCGCCGCCTCACCCCGGATCGTCGCCGAGCTCGCGGCCCGCCACGAGGGGACCACCTCCGTGCCGGCCGACCCCGCCCTGCTCGAGTCGTTCTACGACTTCCGGGACTTCGACCACTTCATCGAGGTCTACCAGGCGGTCGTGGACCTGGTCAGGAAGCCGGACGACCTGTGGTCGCTCATCCACGGCGTCGGCCGCGACATGGCCGAGCAGCGGATCCGCTACGCGGAGCTGACCATCACCCCCCAGCCCCACCTTGCCAGGGGCTTCGCGCCCGACGAGTTCTGCGAGATCGTCGAAGACGCCCGCAGGCGGGTCGAGGCCGACTTCGGCACCGTGCTGCGCTGGTGCTTCGACATCCCCGGCCCCGACCTCGCCGTCGCCGACCAGACCCTGGCGGTGGCACTCGACCAGCGTCCCGAGGGGCTGGTGAGCTTCGGACTGGGCGGTCCCGAGGCCGGCGTGCCGCGCAGCCGGTTCGCCCCGCACTTCGCCGCCGCACGCGCCGCCGGGCTGCACTCGGTGCCGCACGCCGGGGAGGTCACCGACGCCGGGATGGTCTGGGAGGCCGTACGGGAGCTCGGCGCCGAGCGGATCGCACACGGCATCAGAAGCGTGGCGGACCCGGCCCTGCTCGAATACCTGGCCGCCAACGAGATCACGCTCGAGGTGTGCCCCACGTCCAACGTCCGCACCGGGGCGGTCCCGGGCCTGGCCGATCACCCCCTGCCCGAGCTGGTCGAGGCCGGGGTGCCCGTCACGATCAACACCGACGACCCGCCGATGTTCCGCACCACACTGAACCAGGAGTACGCGGTGGCCGCCGAACTGCTCTCCCTCGACGCCGAGGGGGTCGCCGACCTGGCGCGGTCGGCCGTACGCGCGTCCTTCCTCGACCCGGCGGGAAAACGCGCCCTCCTCGCCGAGATCGACGCCTACACCACCCTCCACGACCGGGGCCACCGGGCCGAGATGGGATGACTTCAGAACTCGTCGGCGCCGGTCACCTGGGCGATGGGGAAGATGTGCCGGGAGGCTGCGCAGACGGTCTCCAGCGCGTGGATCGGGACGTCCTCGGTCGAGTGGCTGATCCGCAGAATCTCCACGACCCATTCGCCGTCGTCGAGTTCCAGGGTTTCGGCCTCCGACCCCGCGGGCGGCCGGGCGATCAGTCGCTCCTCGGCCCACCCGAACCGGTGCCCCAGCGCCTCGATGCCCGCCTGCAGGCTCGGCCTGACGAAGTCGGGCTCGCACAGCGGCGTGCCGCCGAACAGGTCGAGCCGCAGATAGCTCGTGGCGATCCGTACGGGGACGTCGTCGGCGAGCAGCAGCTTGCGCCGCGCCACGACGTCCGTACCGGGCTCGACCCGCAGCGCCTCCGCCACGTACGGCCCGGCGGGCTCGGGGCCGACGTACAGCATCCGGCGGCCGGCGCGGACGCCCTGCCGCTCGGCCTCGGTC
The DNA here is from genome assembly GCA_001552515.1 of Sphaerimonospora mesophila NBRC 14179 = JCM 3151. Lineage (GTDB taxonomy): Bacteria > Actinomycetota > Actinomycetes > Streptosporangiales > Streptosporangiaceae > Sphaerimonospora > Sphaerimonospora mesophila. The sequence continues at coordinate 8,785 of BCRI01000041.1, read as the reverse complement.
ATGAACAGCGACGCGGAGGACCGCACGGCCGGATCCGTGGGCAGCGCCCGTCTTACGATCACACGCCTGTCCTGCCCGGCCCTCCGGGCCCGACCCGCATCGAAGTTCGCCACCCCGCGACTCTAGACGACGTCCGCCGACCGGCCGCCGCACTGCCGGAGGTGATCGCTACCGCCGGCTTGAACACATGAGTCACCGTTCACGTACCGAGCCTCAGGGCGCGGTGGCGAAGAGCCGGTCGAGGTGCTCGTCCAGGACGGCGAGTGCCGTCTCCGGACTGCCGTGCCCGATGAGTACATGCGTGCCGAGACCCTCGGCCAGCGCGAACAGCGCCGCCGCCGCCCGTTCGGGATCCGGTCCGGCGGACACCTCGCCGGCGTCCTGGGCCTGGCGGATCAGCAGGACCAGCACCTCATGCAGCGCGGCGTAGCCCGCGCGCAGGTGGTCGGCCAGTTTCGGGTTCACCAGCGAGCGGGCGGTGAACGCGGTCGCGATGCGCAGCTCGGCGCGGCGCCGGTCATCGCCGGGCACCAGTTCGGCCAGGATGCCGCGCAGCACTGCGCGTGGCGACTGCCCTCCCAGGCTGAGGCTCCGCCGTACCCTGTCGGTTCCCTGCTCGCTGATGTAGTCCAAGGCGAACAGCAGCATCTCGTCCTTGCTGCGGAAATAGTGCTGGACGGCGCCCAGCGAGACCTCCGCCCCGGCCGCCACGTCACGCAGGCTCACCGCGTCGAGCCCGTGGAGGTCGATCATCGCCAGCAGGGCCTCCGCGATCTGCCGCCGCCGCTCCTCATGCCGGGCCCCCAAACCCCGCGTACGACTGTCCTTGCCCACGGCACTCTCCAGCATTTCGATACAAGCGACTTGTTCTGCTATCCTCACCCACTACATTACCGTACAGGTGTATTGATTTGCTATCTCGGGGCCGTCCTGGGAGATCGGAGGATGCGAGTCATGATGATCGCGGGTGTGGTGCTGGTGATCCAGGGCTTCGGCAACGCCCTGACCCGGTGGCTCTGGGGGATCGACTGGGGACTGCTGGCGGTCGCCGAGCGCACGACCGATCTGCCCCCGTGGACCGGCGCAGCCGTGGGCCTGCTCGGCCTCGTACTGGTCGCGGCGGCCCGGCTGAAGGGCCGCAGGGCGTGAAGGGGCGATGCCGTGCGGCGCTGGTCGCCTGTGTGGCGCTACTGATCTCGGCCTCGCCCACCGCTGCCACCGCTCATGAGGGCGCACTGGTCCGCACGGATCTCGGCTGGGTGAAAGGTATACAGGCCGACGACCACCGCGTGTTCCAGGGGATTCCCTACGCCGCCGCTCCCACCGGCGACCGGCGCTGGCGCTCGCCCGCGCCCGCCCGGCCGTGGCCCGGTGTCCGGGATGCCACCAACCCGGGCCGACGCTGCGCCCAGCCCACGCCCCCGGGACAGCCGACCGGCACGTCCGAGGACTGCCTCTACCTCAACGTCACCGTCCCCCGCGCCGCCGGCGGGCGCAAGCCGGTGATGGTATGGCTGCACGGCGGAGGATTCATCGAGGGCGCCGGCAGTGACTTCGACGCCCGCCACCTGGCCACGACCGGGGGCGTCATCGTCGTCACCGTCAACTACCGGCTGGGCGTCTTCGGACTGTTCGCCCACGCGGGTCTGGCCGGCTCCGGCGGTTTCGCCCTGGAAGACCAGCAGGCCGCGCTGCGCTGGGTGCGCCGCAACGCCACCGCGTTCGGCGGAGATCCGGGCAACGTCACGCTGTTCGGGGAGTCTGCCGGGGGCAAAAGTGTCTGCGCGCACCTCGCATCACCACGAGCAGCCGGCCTCTTCCAGCGTGCGATCATGCAGAGCGCCCCGTGCACCGGTTCGGTGCCGGCCGGGACCATGTTCCCCGGCGTGCCCGCCTTCCGCCAGTGGCCGTCCGTCGCCGACCGGCAGGCCGACGGCGCTCGCGTCGCCGAGCGGCTCGGCTGCACCGACGCGGCGACAGCCCTCGCCTGCCTGCGCCGGGTGCCCACCGAGCGCCTGCTGACCCTGCACGACCAGTTCATCACCCCCGCGGTCGGCAGCCCGGTGCTCCCACAGGACCCCGAACGCGCCCTGGCCACCGGCAGGTTCCACCGCGTCCCGGTCATCTCCGGCACCACCCGGGACGAGATGCGCTACATGGTCGCCCTCTTCTACGAGCTGCCCGGCACGCCGATCACCGCCCGGACGTACGCCCGGCTGCTGCGGCACGCGTTCGGCGAGCAGGCCGACCGCGTCGCCCGCCACTACCCCCTCGCGCGGTACGCCTCTCCGGGGCTGGCCTGGGCGGCGCTGACCACCGATATGCTGTTCGCCTGCCCGACGTACGAGCGGAACCGGAGCCTCGCCCAGCGGGTTCGCACGTACGCGTTCGAGTTCGCCGGGGACGACTTCGTGACCGAGATCCCGGGCTCGGACTTCCCGCTCGAGGCCGCACACGGTGCGGAACTGGCATACCTCTTCCCCGTTCCGGGCCTCGACGCCCGCCGGCGGCAGCTGTCCACCACCATGATCAGATACTGGACGGCGTTCGCCCGCACCGGCGACCCCAACACGCCCGGCCTGCCCCGCTGGCAGACCTTCACCCCCACCCGCCCCGGCACGCAGTCGCTGGCGCTCCCGCCCGACCCGACGGGGCCGATCGACGTCGCCGCCGCCCACCGGTGCGCGTTCTGGGCCGGCCCGGCAAGACCCACGACCTGACCGACGCCCGCATCTCGCGTGGTCAATCTGTCGAACAGCCAGATCATCCTGGCTGTTCGACAGTGATATACGACATCACCATCGCCCCCCGCGGCCGGGGAAACGAAAACGCCCCCGCCGGTCAGGGCGGGGGCGTCGCTGGTGGAGGTGGCGGGAATCGAACCCGCGTCCTTCAGCACCAAGACAGGGCTTCTCCGGGTGCAGCCTGTTCCGATTTTCTCGGCCCCGGTGATCTCACAGGCGAGTCGCCGACGGGCCCAGTCACTGTTTGGTTTCCCGAACGACCCCGTGACCGGGTCGGCCGGTTGAGCCTCCTAGCGATGTCAGATCCGGGCCGGAGGCACTCCCGGGCTGACAGAGGTCTCGCTGGTTAGGCAGCGAGAGCCAGGGAACCCTGGCTAACCTCAGTGCGCGTGTTATTGGCACTTATTTTTTCGCGGTCACAGTGTTAACGGGGTTATGTCCGCAGTCCCCGACCCGCTTCCCCTGACTTGCAATGCCGAAGTCGAAACCGGTCACCCCCTGCGAAAAAACGCAGCTATCCAGTTGTCAACCCGCATCCCCGTCGACCGTTCCCTCGATGGGCCGGTCGCCCGCCGGATCCGGGCGTCCTCAGTCTAGCTATGACAACGCCCGGGGCGCGAGCGAGATTCCCTCCAGGCTTGTTCAAGGGGGCGTCCGGGAGGTCCACCGGTACGGCGAAGCCCCCGGAACGTGGCGTTACGCGCACGTCCCGGGGGCCGACCGGCAGGGTCGAGCCGGTCCGGACGGCAGGGCTCCCCCCGAGATGGAGCCCTGGTCTCATCACGGCGACTGAGCCCGCAACCCCCCAAGCGGTGCCCAGTCACCTAGAAAGACGCAGGGGAGGCCGCAGAAGGTTGCTCGCCGGGCCGAGAATTTTTCAGCGGGTGTCCGGCAGACCCCGGAAGAACGTCCCGGCGATCGCGGAAGCCGCCGCCGTGTCGGCGTTCTCGGCGAGTACGGCCACCGCCACGTCGTCCTGCCAGCCCACGAACCACGCCAGGTTCACCCGCTGCTTCTTCTCCACGCGGGTGGTCTGGGCGGCAACGCCGTACACCTCGCCGCCGGGGGCGTCGGCACCACGGGCCGCGCCGGAGGTGACCCCGGCGCGCATCAGCGCGCGCAGCTTGACGATGGTGGTGGCGTCGAGCGTGATGGGCTGCGGCCGGCCCGGTTGCGGCCCCTCGGGCAGGGTGCCGGACGAGGATCGGGGAACGGTCTCCGCCGGCGAGGTGACCAGCACCGGCGGGCGCCACGTCCCGGAGTCGACCGCCGCGGCCACGAGAGCCATCGTCAGCGGGCTCACCTGCGTGGTCTGCCCGGCGATGACCCGGGCGACGGCCGCGTCGCTGTTCGCGTTGGGGACGGAACCGCTGAACGTCCTGAGCGGCAGCCCCCACTCCGCGCCGATCCCGAACTGGGACGCGGTCGCGCTCAGCGACCGTCCGTTGATCCGCCGGGCCATCGAGGCGAGGGCGGTCACGCACCCCTCGGCGAAGTCCGTACGGAACGTCGGCGTGACGAGCCCGACGACGCCCGGCTGCTGGAACCGCGCGCCGCCAACCGTGCGGTCGGCGCTGCACGGCACCCGCTGCATCGGATCGAGGCCCCCCTTGAGCAGACCTGCGGCGGCGATGATCGAAAACGTCGTGCCGGCCGGATATTTGCCGGCGAGTGCGTCCTTCTCCTGGTGGAGGCCGTTCGTGGACACGGCGAGGATCTCACCGGTGGAGCTCTTGACGGCGACGAGCGCGGACGACCGTACGGCGGCCACCGCGGCGTCGCCCGCGTTCTGGGCGGCGCTGTCGATGGTCGTCTGCACCGGCATCGCCTTGCGCACCGGCCGCCACGCCTTGAGCTCCTTGACCTGCTTGCCGGTCCGGCTGTCGAGGATGACGACGCTGGTCTCGGTCGAGCCGGTCAGCTGATCCTGGTAGGCACGCTGCAGGCCATCGCGGCCGACCGAGTCCCCCGCCCGCTGGGGACCGCCGAGCTGCTGCTCGGCCTCGGGGGTGATCGCGCTGACCCGTCCCACGATCTGCACCGGCGACTTCGGCGCCACCGGCGGGTTGTCGGTGACGATGTTGATGCCGTTGATCGCCCGCAGCTTGTCCTTGAGCTGGGCGAACTTGGTGCGTCCGAACGTCGCGAGCGGGACGAAGTCCTGCGGCGGCGACGAGAGGATCCGGCTGAGCAACCGGTCCTGGGCGAAGCCGGTGACCCGCGACAGCTCGTCGCACAGCCGGTCGGGGTCCTTGATCTTCGCCGGATAGACCCCGGCCACGTAGAGGATCGTCCCGTCCTGCAGCGGATTGCCGTCCCGGTCGAGGATCGGCTTGCGGCCCTCGGGCCTGGTCGCCACCGCCAGGCGCTGCCCGTCGTGCAGGTCGGGATGGATCACGCTCGGCGACCACCGGACCTTCCACTTTCCGTCGACCACGTGCAGCGGCAGCGCGCCGTCGTACTCCCAGAGGGGGTTGTTCTCCCCCAGGTCCACCTCGGCGTGGTAGTCGGCCCTGGCGGTCTCGCCGTCACGGGTGATCCCCTTCACCTGGAAGCGGATCGAGGCGGCGTCGAGTTGCAGCCGGGCGTTCTCCAGCGCCTCGCGCACGACCGCCGGGTCGCCGTCGGCACGCTTGGCGGCCTCGCGGTACTCCCCGGTCTCCCAGCCGACGAGGAAGTCCCGCACGGCCTCGTGCGGTGACGGCTCCTCGAAGCACGCCGTCAGCAGGGGCATCGTCAGCCCCAGCGCGAGCGTGGCGCGTACGGCTCGCGCGCGGGCGGTGGTCGCGGACACGGGTCGGGACACGACCTAACGGCCTCCCCGGCGGCGGACCGCGTTCGACATGGCCCTGGCCATCTCCCGATCGGCCTGCTTCTCCAGCAGGGTCTGGCGCTTGTCGTAGTCCTTCTTGCCTCGCGCCACACCGATCTCGATCTTGGCCCGGCCGTCCTTGAAGTACAGCGCCAGCGGGATCAGGGTCAGGCCGCGCTCCCGCAGCGTGGCCTGCAGCTTGCCGATCTCCTTGCGATGCAGCAGCAGCTTGCGGGTACGCCGCGCCGCGTGATTGGTCCAGGTCCCCTGGCTGTACTCGGGGATGTACACGTTGATCAACCAGGCCTCGCCGTCCTGCATCGAGGCATAGCCGTCGGTGAGGTTGGCCTTGCCCGCGCGCAGCGACTTCACCTCGGTCCCGGTCAGCACGAGACCGGCCTCGTAGGTGTCCTCGATGAAGTAGTCGTGCCTGGCACGCTTGTTCTGGGCGATCAGCTTGCGCCCGGTCTCACGTGGCATACAGGGAGCCTACCGTCGGCGCGGCGAGCGGCGTCGCCGCGCGCGTTCGGGCGCCTGTCCGTACGTTTTCACACCCGGAGGTAGCGGCGCAGGGTGACGAAGGAGGCGAGGATACAGATCACCACGCCGACCACCATCGTGAACGTGATCACCCCGGCGAGGGTGTCCCAGCCGAGCGGCTGGGCCATGTACGACTGGATCCCGTCGAAGATGAGGATCTTGGTGATGATCAGCAGGACTGCCGCGCAGACGCCGCCGATCAGGCCGGCGATCACGCCCTCCATGACGAACGGCAACTGGATGTAGAGGTTGGACGCGCCGACCAGCCGCATGATCCCGGTCTCCCGTCGACGGTTGTACGCCGACAGCCGTACGGTATTGGCGATCAGCAGGGTGGCCGCGATCACCATGATGATGGCCACGCCGAGCGCCATCCACTGCAGCTTGCCGAGGAAGCCGAAGTAGGTGTCGAGGATCTCCCGCTGGTTCACGATGTTGGCGATCCCGGCCTGTCCCGACAGGGCGTTCACGACGGCCTGGGAGTTGTCCGGATCCTTGAGCTTGACCCGGAACGAGTCGGGCAGGTCGCTGGCCTGGATCACGGTCAGGAAGACCTTGTTGTTCGGCTGCTCCTTGAAGTTCTCGTACGCCGCCTTCTGATCCTCGTACTCGACCTGGGCCACCTCGGGAAGACCCTCGATCGTCTGCTGCAGCTGTGTCTTCTGCGTCTGGTTGAGCGTGGGCTTGCCCTTGCAGGTCTCGAAGGCGCTGTCCTTCTGACAGAGGAAGACCGACAGCTCGACCTTGTCGGTCCAGTAGTTGGTCATCGTCGAGACCTGGGAGTTGATCATCAGCCCGATGCCGAGCAACGCCATGCCGACGGCGACGGTCACGATGACCGCGATGGTCATCGTGAGGTTGCGGCGAAGGCCGATCCAGACCTCGGAGAAGATGAAGTTGGCCCGCATGGTCCCAGTTACTCCTAATAAGCCTGGCCGTACACGCCGCGAGACTGGTCGCGAACGATCTTGCCGTCCTCCAGCTCCACCACGCGCTTGCGCATGGAGTCGACGATGGCGGCGTCGTGCGTCGCCATGAGCACGGTGGTGCCGGTCCTGTTGATGCGGTCGAGCACCTTCATGATGCCGATGCTGGTCGCGGGGTCGATGTTTCCGGTGGGCTCGTCGGCCAGGAGGATCATCGGCCGGTTGACGAATGCGCGGGCCATCGCGACCCGCTGCTGCTCGCCACCGGACAGCTCCTCGGGCATGCGGTGGGCCTTGCCCTCGAGCCCCACCAGCTCGATCACCTCGGGCACCACCTTGCGGATGAACCGGCGAGGCTTCCCGATGACCTCCAGCGCGAACGCCACGTTCTCGTAGACGTTCTTCTTCGGCAGCAGCCGGAAGTCCTGGAAGACGCAGCCTATGCGGCGGCGCAAATGGGGCACCTTGAAGTTGGAGAGCCGCGAGAGGTCCTTGCCGGCCACGTGGATCGTGCCGGCGTTGGGCCGCTCCTCCTTCAGGACAAGCCGGAGGAAGGTGGACTTCCCCGACCCTGAGGGGCCGACCAGGAACACGAACTCGCCCTTTTCGACGTCCACGCTCACGTGGTCGAGGGCGGGCCGGTTTTGGTTCGCGTAGACCTTGGTGACATTATCGAAATGGATCACGGGCGCATCACGGCAAGCCAGTCTAGGGGGTGGGACATCCGGTTCCGGGGTCGCCGGTCACTTGACGATGATCGACGTCCCGGTTGGCCAGAGGCCAGTCTAGGGGTAACACTGGCATGGAACGTCCATAACGGAAACAAAACAATTAGGCCTTGGGTAGTGGGGCGGTAAAACTGCTATGAGCTGCGAACATCTGATCTGCGCGGCGTGTGCCGGCCCCGTGGTGGAGGGCCGATGCCCCGTCTGCCGGGAGGGCCGCGCCAAGGTTCACCACCACGGTTTCGGGAACCTTTCGCCCATCATCATCACGCTGCTCGTGCTGCTGGCGATGGCCCTGCTGGCGTTCAAGCACATCGGCGGATACTAGGACACGGAGCACGCCGGCGCCGGCGCCGCTGCCGACGCCGGCGGGTAGGGCCGCTACTGGACGCCGTCGCTCTCCTGGCGGCGCATCCAGCGGATCTCGCCCTCGATGAACTCGTCGAGGTCGCCGTCGAGCACGGCGCTGGGGTTGCCCGCCTCGACGCCCGTGCGCAGGTCCTTGACGATCTGGTAGGGGTGCAGGACGTAGTTGCGGATCTGCGTGCCCCAGGAGGTCGTGGACTCGCCCCGCAGCTCGTTCATCGCCGCGGCCTCCTCCTGACGCTTGCGCTCCAGCAGCTTGGCCTGGAGGACCGCCATCGCCGTCGCGCGGTTCTGCAGCTGGGAGCGCTCGTTCTGACAGGAGACCACGATGCCGGTCGGGATGTGGGTGATCCGTACGGCCGAGTCCGTGGTGTTCACGCCCTGGCCGCCCGGTCCCGACGACCGGTAGACGTCGACGCGCAGCTCGTCCTCGTTGATGTCGATGTGATCGGTCTGCTCGACGACCGGCACCACGTCCACGCCGGCGAACGAGGTCTGGCGGCGGCCCTGGTTGTCGAACGGGCTGATCCGGACCAGCCGGTGGGTGCCGTGCTCGCCCCTCAGCGTGCCGTACGCGTAGGGAGCCTTCACCGTGAAGGTGGCGGACTTGATGCCCGCCTCCTCGGCGTAGGACGTCTCGTAGACCTCGGTGGGGTAACCCTTGCGCTCCGC